>DAOQVB010000015.1:10734-17704 GCA_035341315.1 Candidatus Woesebacteria bacterium
GTGCGTGTGCCAGGACTCGAACCTGGAACCACCAAGGTATAAGCTTGGTGCTCTAACCGATTGAGCTACACACGCACTGGCTCGTACTATTGCAAGCCAGAGTATTATACCGTAACTCATGGTAAAATAGACTTCTTAAATCTATGAAAAGCAGAATTTTTAAATTGAAAACACAATTACTTTCGACACTTAAGAAACGTTGGAAGTTGATTCTGGTTCTACTACTTGTTCTGGGAGGTGGCGCATTCTTTTATTTTCAAAAACAGCAAGCAGCCAAACCAGAAATTACAACTACCAACCCAGAAAGAAAAACCCTAGTTAAAACCCTCGATGTATCTGGCATTGTTGATGCTAAAGAAAAAGCTAACCTGCGCTTTTTAGCTGGAGGTAAAATCACGTATCTGGGTGCAAAAGAAGGCTCACCTGTCAAAAAATGGCAAACAATTGCAACGATTGATCAAGCCACACTTCAAAAGCAATTCGAACAAAACATGAATAACTACCTTAAAGAACGCTGGGATTGGGAACAAACTCGAGATGATAAGGTTGAAAACAGCGATGGCACCAATCGGGCCCAACCAGAGTTATCCATCAGAAGAACCGTAGATCAAGCCCAGTGGGATCTGGAAAACTCGGTGCTGACAGTAGAAATTAACGATATTGCCATCCAAAATACAAGAATGACATCTCCGATTGAAGGTGTTCTTGTTTCCGCTCCAACTTCCGTTACAGGAGTTCAATTAACAGCTGCTGATGCATTCGTAGTGGTAAATCCCAAGACTCTCGTCTTTAAAGCAGCGGTAGACGAAGTTGATATTGCTTCTGTAAAACTCGCTCAATCGGCAGAAATTGAGCTTGATGCGTATCAGGATAAACTGATTCCATCATCAGTCACCTATATTGCCTATTCTAGTAACCAAACCTCAACTGGAACGGTGTTTCTTGTTGAATTTCCCATTACACCAGACAAAGGTGGCTTGGATTATTTCCGCCTCGGTATGAATGGAGATGTTTCTATTAAACTCGACGAAAAAGCAAATGCTTTAGTCATTCCCATTCAATCAACCAGAGAGAAAGATGGAAAAACACTGGTAGATATCCAAACCTCAGAAGGAAAGATTGAAGAACGCGAAATTACCACTGGTATGGAAACAGACGAAGAAATTGAGGTACTCACAGGTTTATCAGAAACTGATCAGGTGGTAGTACCAAATTAGAGCAATTACAACTATGTCCCGCAATACCTCTCAGCCACTGCTTGAGCTGAAAAATGTTTCTCGGCGCTATGAAGTTGGTGATACCATCATTAAAGCGCTCGATGGCGTTAGTATTACAGTCCAAACTGGAGAATTTATTGCCGTCATGGGACCCTCTGGCAGCGGTAAATCTACATTTTTACAGATTGCCAGTATGCTGGCCACACCATCAGCTGGAGCAATTTTTCTTAAGGGCAAAGATGTGACGGCGTACAACGAGATTGAGCGAGCGCGCCTCAGAAATAAAGAAATTGGCTTTGTTTTCCAGCAGTTTAACCTACTTCCCAGAACCAGCGCGCTCGATAATGTAAAACTACCACTAGTGTATGCCCGCGTAACCGAAAAAGACCAAAGTGAGCGAGCAAAAAAGATGCTAGAGATTGTTGGGCTAGCTGATCGTATGAAAAACACTCCGGCTCAGCTTTCCGGTGGTCAACAACAGCGTGTAGCCATTGCCAGAGCGTTAATTAATGATCCAAGTATCATTTTTGCCGATGAGCCCACCGGCAATTTGGATACCAAGAGTGGTCACGACATCATTGCCCTACTCCAAGATCTGCATCGAAATGGTAAAACCATAATCATGGTCACGCATGAAGAGGATATTGCCAAAGCGGCAAAGCGACAAATCAGATTCGTTGATGGCAAAATTGTTCACGACACGCAAACTGATGTTTCTATAAGTAGCAAATCAACAAAAAAAGGCAAACGATAAGCTATGTTTGTTGCAACGCTCATACTGGCAATTCAATCTATCTTCCGCAATAAAGTTAGATCATTTTTGACCATGTTGGGTATTATCATTGGGGTGGGATCTGTAGTGTTACTGACCAGCATCGGGAATGGTTTGCAAGCGTATGTCAGTGAGCAGTTTGAAGCCCTGGGTAGCAACACTATTTATGTTGTGCCTGGCACACCCTTTGGTGAAGGTGGTGGTTTTGGTGGCAATCAAGAGCAAACTTTTTTGGAAACTACCAAAACCACCCTCAAATCGAGCTATCTCAAACAAATACTGCGTAATCAAAGATCGCTTATTTCTGACGGTGCCTCGACCAACCTGACCATTGCGAAAGCCAAATACTTAAAGACCGAAAAAAAAGTTACTCTCCTGGGCGTCTCGGCTAGTTATGCCGAAATTCAAAGTGCAGATACCAGCAAAGGAGAGTGGTTTAGCGAGGTAGATGAAAAGAAGGCTAGCCCCGTCTTACTACTTGGAAGCAAAATTGCAACTGAATTATTTGGTGAAATAGATCCAGTCGGTAAACGTATCCAGCTTGATAGCCAAACTTATACAGTGCTGGGAGTGCTAAAAACCAGGGGCGGAGGGTTCGGTGGTCCAAGCTTTGATAATTATGTGTACCTACCGTTTAATACAGTGGTTGAAAGATTTGATGTAAATTATATTGACAACTTCGTTTTAACCGTCCGAGATGCCTCGCAAATTGCAGAAGCAAAAAATCAGATTAAATCTGAACTCCTTCAGCATCTTAAAGAAGATGAATTTACCGTTTTTGACCAGACTCAGTTGCTTGATACTATCAACAGCATCTTAGGTGTACTTACAGCTGGTTTGGGAGGCATCGCAGCCATCTCACTGGTGGTAGGCGGTATTGGCATTATGAATATTATGTTGGTGTCTGTTACCGAAAGAACAAGGGAAATTGGGCTCCGAAAAGCGCTTGGAGCAACCCCAAACATTATTCTGATTCAGTTTTTGATTGAAGCAGCCTTACTTTCAGCATTTGGTGGCTTGATTGGTTTGGCGATTGCATATGGTGGCTCATTGCTCATACAACAGTTTTTCCCAGCAAAAGTAACGCTAGATGCCGTTATGTTGGCCGTTGGGGTTTCTACTGTGGTTGGATTGATCTTTGGCGCCGCTCCCGCCAGAAGAGCGGCGCAACTCTCACCCATCGAAGCACTTCGCTACGAATAACGGTATACTAATGACATGAAATTGTTCCGCTATGTGTTTGTTGTATTGATTTTGGGAGTTGTTGGGTTGGTCATTGGATATAAAACGAACACTCTTCCCTCACAAGTGAAACAAGCAGTTGATTCTGTAGCAACTCGCCTGCCAAAAACCCAAGTGGCCATAGATCAAGCACTCCTGGCAAGCCAAGCAGCGCAATTGACTGAAAGAGGCTCACAAGTGCTTGAACAAGGTACGAAGGTACTTGGAGCAGCAGTAACCGTCGATGAATCGCAAGAAAATAGCTCCTTGACCGATAGAGCCCTCAACTATGGTCGCTATCTGTATTGCAAACAGGTAGTTGAAGACTGGGAAACTCGCACTTCGGCACCTTAATGTCACACTTCGACAAGCTCAGTGTGACAGTGGTGTTGTCAGACTGAGCTAGTTGGGTTGTCATGCTGAGTTCATCGAAGCAGACAACCCCGGCAACTTTTCAAATTCACCTTCTATCAAAGCCTCTTTCTTAGCTCTACTCCAACCTTTCAACTGTTTTTCAAAAGCGATAGCCTTTTGGATCCATGAAAATTTTGAAAAGTAAACTACTTTTACTGGTCTTCTTCTAAATGTAAAACAACTTTGATGTACACCAAGATTGTGTTCATTTACTCTCCTGTCTAAATTGTTGGTGACGCCGGTGTAGTAAGAATTGTCGCTACATCTTAGAATGTAGACCCAATATTGCCTCATGCCACGTTTTTAGCAGTATTTGGTTACGTTAAGCGTAGAGTCTTCAGTTCGCTGTCTATCCTTCGACAAACTCAGGATGACAGCTTCACAGGATCACCTTTCGACTAGCTCAAGGTGACAGACTAATGTCATGCTGAGTTCATCGAAGCAAAAAAAACCCAGCCCCTCGCGAGGGGCTGGGCCGACTTTCACCTTTGATTGTGAACTTATCGAGTGACTGAAATCACTGCACCAAGCTCAGCATTTGGAGCCGACACCGTGATGCGGTTATTTGCCGCACTTCTAGAAACTGTGTAGCCAGTGGTGTAGGTTCCTGTACAACCAACTTCATCAATTGGTGTACTTGGAGTGGTCTGAGGATCAACTGGCAACGCAGCTAGATAATCAGAAACCAGATCACCACAAATATCAATGCCAGTATTCGAAATCGTTCCAGAACCAGAAGCCGTTAGGGCTGCTGGAGGAGTACCATTGTTGTCTGCCATAAATTGGTGAACAGCATTCAAGATTGAGTTAACATCACTCGATCTTTGAGTATTATTGGCTTGCGCAAATTGTCTTGCAGGATTGATAGCAATCAAAACGATTGCGAGCAAAACAGCCAGGATACCAATAACCACCAACAACTCAATCAGGGTAAAACCTGCTTTTTTACTGTATGTCTTCATGTCCTCCTCCTTTTTTAATACTATAGTTGTCTCTAATAAGCTTACAGATAATCATCTAGTATAGTCAAGTGGCAATTAAATAACTCAAAGTAGTGCGTTAAGAAACAATACAACTCATTCTGGAAGACGAATAACGATATTTGCTTCACTTCCAGTTACTGTCTTGACTGAAGCCTCAACATCATAGGTTTGCATTAGCAACCTTAGTACTTTTCTGGATTCGGCTGAAACATCACTATCAGTTGTTATTTCCAAGGATTTGATAACACTTGAAGTTGGTTTTTGCACTACTGCTGTGAATCCAAGCTCATTGAGTTTTGAGTTTAGTTCAGTGATTGATATTCTTGATTTTGCAGATTGATAGATAACGACTGTGTACTCACTTCTCTCCAAAAGCTGCTCAGGGTTCAAGCTTGGAACAACACTCGCTTCCTCTGTTTGACTGTCGTTGACACCCGCTTGTGTGCCCCGATTAGAAGATCCAACCACTTGATTAGACTTTTCACTGTTCGGTACCTCTTCTGGCTGTTGCTGTTGCATCAGTGTTGCTTTTGCCGCCTCTACGGCTGCTTTGTCCTTTGCATTCTGTTGCAGATACCCAAAAAGTACTACTCCCAAAATTACTAACATCACGACAAATAATCCTAAGTAAAGAAAAATTCTGTTTCGGTCTTTGGGATCCTGTTGATCCCGCGAAACCAGTAGGGACTTTTTTTGTTCTGGCTCAAGGAAGTCGTGAAGTTCAAGCTTTGCCCATTCTTTAATGCATTCTTGAGCCTGCACGCTTGTCATCCCTGACGGAGGAATTTCAAATGGAACAATATGCGACGTAACCAACGTACTCACATCAAAACCCAAACCTTTGAGTTGAGTTACCATCAACTCAAAAACATCTCTGTTAAGCGCAATAGCCATGTCTTTTTTATCTAGCTTAACCTCTTTCACAAACGGGCTGGCAAACGGTATTTGTTCCTTAAATTGGGTGAGCAATTGTTCTCGTTTATCTGGTTCCACAGCAGAGTCAGGAAGATCGATCGCAAATACTATGTTTTGAGAAAAAATGACGATTATTTTGGTAGGTTTTATCTTATTTGCAAAAATAATATCTTCGAACAATTTTCTGAAAGCTCTACCATCTTGAATCTCGAGATGATGGAAAATAGTTGAAGGCATTTGCCAAGATACAGTTTTATCTTGATCTCCAATATACAAATCAACTTTTCGGCGATCAAAGAAGAGAACCAATGGTGCTAAAGTTTTTGCCATAAACGTTAGATTTCGTTCCAGCTGAGAACTTGCAACATGCCATCAACCCGATCGACCAACACCTGGACTGATCGTTCATAGGCACCTGAGTCAGCCACAACTGTAATAGTTTGTGGGCCAACCCCCCCAACTGTAATTACTACCTCTGCCTCACCAACTTGAAGAGTTTCTCCAGAATAGGCAGGATCTCTCAGCAATCTTAGTATAGCATTTTCTGCTCCAGAATCGGCTGCAACTAACGCTTCAAGCCCACCCTGAAAATACGTCTGAGATCGAAAACCAGATATAGAAACAACTACGCTGGTTGTGGTAATCACAAGTATTACCACTATAAACACCAGCAGAGATGTTAAGATGTATCCCGACTGGTCAAATGTTAATTGATGTGTTTTCATCTTCTAGTCACAGTGGAGGCAACAACCCTCACTGCAGGATTACTACCATCGTCAATATTCGTTTCTAATTGCAATTCAAAACGAACAGTTTGTTCAGTTGTTGTTGCAGAAACATTTTGTACAGTAAACGAATTAACTCGGATTCGACCACTCGTCACTGAGTGGGATGAACTATTGTCGTCAAGCAATAATCGCTGGTTATCTATCCAATAGGTTTTCGATTCACCGTCTTGTTCTATAGTGAGTATCTCACTAACGTCACCAGAATTTGCAGGCATGATAATTGAGTCTGCATTATAAAGATCGTAATGAAGTTTTGCCAATACATACTCTGCTTCCTGTTGCAACGCAGATCTAGAAGATTGTTGAGTTTGGACTTGGAGTGTACTAATAAATATTGAATTAATCACTACCAATAGAATCGAAAACAATCCAAAATAGATCAATAATTCAACTAAAGTCAGGCCCTTCTGATTATGCCGAATATGGCTTCGCGCAAGTGATTTGGTTGTCATGGTGAATAATTTAGTTCTACCTGTTCCAACACTGGAGAGTTCGAACCATCTCCAGAGGTCATGTGTACTCTGTACCGAAAACACCGAGCGGGATTTTCGTAACCAAAACCATCATTATCAAACGGAAGTGCCGCAGGACCAGTAAAAAAAGTATTGCTAGTTTTGTCTGGACCAACATAGGTAAATGTGGCGAGATCACAATTACCAC
>DAOQVB010000016.1:0-17417 GCA_035341315.1 Candidatus Woesebacteria bacterium
GAATAGGTTTTCTGCCTCACCTACTTGGCGAGAAAAATACGCAAGTTCTTTTACATCCTTGGGGAAGCATGAGCCTCCATAGCCCAATCCTGGATACCAGTAATGCGAACGAATACGTGGGTCAAAACCAATGGCGGAAATTACCTCCTGAACGTCTGCGTGATTTTTTTCGCATAAGTCTGCAATTTGATTAATGAAAGTAATTCTAGTAGCCAAATATGCGTTTGCCGCATATTTGGCCATTTGAGCCGAAGCTAGCTTAGTTCTCACAATCGGAGCCTTAAACGGCTGATGCAGTATCTCAAGCTGACTAAATGTCCAATCATCTTCTGCGCCAATAACTATCCTCGCTGGGTGCAGCGTATCACTGACTGCGCTCCCTTCCCTTAAAAATTCTGGCAAAGTGGCGATTGTGTAGGCAACTTTAGAATTTTTTCTCAACGCATCTACCACACTATCAATTGCCTGGGGCGGCACAGTAGATTTTATTGCGATAATAGTATTTTGTTTGAGTAAAGGAGCCATCGATTCGATAGCTGACAAAACGTAGGTTAAATCAACACCACCTGATTTTGATGAAGGAGTTCCCACCGCAATTATAATCAAATCGGACTGAGGAACTGCATCTTTATATTCAGAAGTGAAAAATAAATTTTGTTTCTTTTTTGTTTCGGAAAGCAATTCTTCTAGATGTGGTTCATAAAATGGAACTTTTCCTACTTTTAATTGTTTTATTTTGGATACATCAACATCTAAGCCATACACCTTATGACCAAAAGAAGCGAAAACTGCTGCTGTTACCAATCCAACAAAGCCGGTCCCAACCACAGTAATAATCATAAGCAGAAGTATATCATTTATATGGCGTTTATCAGATCGGAAGGTTTAATCCAGACATATGATTTCATAATCCATTCAAGCACAGCCTGAGTATCTTCGTATCGCTGTGAGCTCCCCATCAATATTACTCTGAGTTGATGTTCGTCTAGGTGAAATTGAGAAATTAAGACCTCCCCAGCCAATTCAGTGGTGCCAGTTTTTATGCCAACTACTCCCAGATTTTTTTCTAGCAATTGATTGGTTGATTTCAAAACATGTTTTCTATTGCCAGTAACATCCGAGATGATGAGTAGCGGCTCTTTTACAATTGCCTTAATTAAAGGATGACTCATGGCGTGGTTAGAAAGTAGGTGTAAATCTTTCGCTGATGAATATTGACCTACAGCATCATATCCAGTTGGGTTACGAAAACTCGTATTTTCTAGTCCGATTTCGCTTGCCTTTTCATTCATTCTGGTGATAAATGCTTGATATCCACCCGGATATTCTCTTGCAAGTACTTCGGCGGCTTCATTGCTCGATACAATTAACAAACTTTTTAGTAGATCTTCAACAATAAATTGTTCGCCTACTGTAAAATCAAGTATATTGGACCATTGAATATCTGAGCTTTGTACCGTTAATACAGTCTCTGGTGTAAATGATTCAAGTGCAACCAGAGCAGTCATCAATTTTTGAGTCGAAGCTGGTGGCAATTGAGTAGATTCATTTACCGAAAGCAGAATTGATTCGCTTGCCAAATCCTCAACATAGACTGATTTTGCTGAAATTTTGGGATATTCTGTTACATCTGAGCCAGTAATCCAAAGGTCATTTTCATGATTACTAGCAATAATGGCTTGCCAACGTTGAGATGCTACTGGGACCGCTGGAACTGCTACGAGCTGAGTGGGCACAATTGTTTTTATTCCAAGTGATGCTCTCACCTTACCAATTTCTGCTTGCTGTTGAAAAAGCAGTAAAACCACAATAGTTACTATGGCTACTAATTGACTTGCACGAATCCTTGGCATTCCTTGACAATCACTTCTTATTGTTTGTAACTACCTGCAATCCCAACTCTTTCAAAAGTGTATCTTCTATACTACTTGGAGCGTCCATGACCGCAGTTCTACCTGTTGATGACATCGGAAAAGCCACAACTTCTTTGAGAGATTGTTCTCCCGCTAAGAGCATGCATTGTCGATCGAAACCTAAGCCAATACCACCATGTGGTGGCGTACCGACTTCAAAAGCACGCAACATGTGGCCAATACTTGATTCAATTTCTGCATCTGAGTAACCCATGGTGGCAAATGTTGCTTTGACTATCTCTGGTCTATGAGCACGAATACTACCACCTCCAACTTCGTAACCATTGCAAACAAGATCATATTGAGTTGTGACTATTTCTGAAATTGATTCACCCTTGAGGTGTCGCTCCAAATATTCTGGCTTTGGCATGCTAAATGGATTGTGCGTAAACGTCCACCCACTTTTTCCATCCGCAACTTCGGCAGGATCAGTTGAATCAACTTCCTTAAAAAAGGGAAAATCAACTACCCAAGCAAATGCAAGCGTGCCGTCAGTTTTCTCTGATTCGGAACGCAAGTCAAATTTGTCTTTACCAAATTGAGCTATAGCATCCTTGTATGAGAAAATAGGAAATTGCTGATCACGAAGCTTACCTCCAACTTGAGTAACAGCCTGCTTGACCATATTCTCAATCAAATTCATCACTCCGTTTTGATCCATAAAACTCACCTCGAGATCTATTTGAGTATGCTCAAATCCTCGATCGGCACGTAGATCTTCATCACGAATACATCGAGCAAATTGAAAATATCGCTCCACCCCCGCCGTCATCAGTAGTTGCTTGTATTGTTGTGGACTTTGAGGCAGAGCGTAAAATTTACCAGGCTGAAACCTCGAAGGGACTATAAAATCTCGAGAGCCTTCTTTTGTTGATTTGGTGAGCATTGGGGTTTCAACCTCAACAAATTTATTTTCGTGCAAGATCGTTCGCCACGCTTGACCATAATCACTTCTGAGCCGAAGATTTTTTTGCATTCGCTGACGACGCAAATCGAGATACCGATATTGCAACCGAATTTCCTCAGATATTGAGTACCCATCGTCATCTATTGGAAGTGGTAATTCCTTGGCCAAATTGAGCACTTCATACTCATGTACGTCAATTTCGATTGACCCCGTTAGCAAATCTGAGTTGACCATTTTTTCAGGACGTTGCTTCACTTCTCCCACAATCTTCAAGACAGATTCTGTAGTGACTTCACCCATTTTTTGATACCCAACACACTGAACCTTTCCCGTACTGTCACGTAAATCAATAAATGTCACTTTACCATGGTCGCGTTTTGAATCTACCCAGCCAACAATAGTGACCGTTTGACCAACGGCTTTAGTACAGTCAAAAATGGGTAGAGTTTGAATTTTCATAACTCAAGTAATTATACAGAAATTATCAAAAACTGCAGAAGACGAATACTGTTATAATTCATCTGGATGTCCTCTAGAACCAGAGAAATACCAAGTGTAGATAATCTTTTGGGGTTACAGTATTACCACAAAATTGGTCAATTGGCGCCCACTGATTTTACTCCCCCCATGTTTGAGTGGCTAAAACTTATTAAGGAGTTACCACAACTTTCGGATGTTGAGCTACACGAATTTATGAAATTCATGATTTTCTTCCAAACTCAGCTGAATCAAAAATACGAGGAGGGATCCTTTTTACACAAAATTTATCAAATAGATCCACAAACTATTGTACGAGAAATTGGTGTCAGGTCAGCCACTATTCAAAATGTCATTTTGTACATGGTTAATAAGCTCAAACAAACTACGGAGCTTGAGTTTACAGCCGATTACCAAATTGGGATTAATAGGTTTTTATCAGAACAAATTGCTCTACTTAAACACGTACTTCAATTACAATAAATTGAGGAAATGATTTGTTTCTCCAGGTTTGTTTTTCTAGTCGACCAACAAGTGAAATTTTTGTCCCCGTTTGAAACTTTATAGATTGGTCACCATGTTTCCACCAAAGTGCTTCGATAACAGTTTTTTGGTTATCAAGCTGATTCATATTTGCAATTACAAGTTTCAGATGTTTTCCTTCATTTCCAATCGTTTTTACACCCACCACTTGCCAATCACTGAGTAAGAATAGTGGTCTGGGATTAGCTTGACCAAAAGGCGAAAGTGATTCAATTGTTAAAATGGTATCTAGGTCGATTAATTCTGATTTTAGTGGACAGGTGATGTCAATTTGCTTTGCTGCATTCTTGATAGTAAGTTTATTTGCCAATACCTGTATTTTTTCACTTACTTTGTCTACAGTAGCAGGTTCCAGAGCAAAACCAGCGGCCATGGCATGGCCGCCCAACTCCAAAAAGCTATTAGACATTTGTCGTAAAAAATCAGTAATGTGGATGCCTGGGATTGATCTGACCGAGCCTTTTGCTAATGTCTCATTGACCGAAATTACTATTGCAGGCTTACCATACTGCTCAACTAACCTGCCAGCTAACAGACCAATAATACCTTCGTGAAATTCTGATCCAGCGATAATAAGTATTTTTGCTGCGGTTTGTTCTTGTGCTAGTTGATTTGCGCGCGCGTAGAGATCTTGGGTAATCTCTTGTCTTTCTATGTTTGCCTCTTCTAGCAAGCGCGCGCGCTGTTTGGCAAATTCTTTTGTACCCCCACACAACAACCGAAGGGCATCCATACCGTGTGAAAGCCTTCCCAAAGCATTCAATCTGGGTGCAATCTGGAAGCTGACGCCCACTTCATCGATCTTACTTTGATCGATGTTACCCATTTCAAATAAAGCCTGTAGGCCATGTCTCTGAGTGGTTTTTAATTGTCGAAGTCCATGAAATACCAAACTTCTATTTGCCTCAATAAGTGGAACTTGATCGGCAATAGTTGCAATTGACACCAAATCAAGCAGTTGATTTGTATTAGTATCAGCTCCCGGAGTTTCAGTCGTTTTAAGTAAATGCTTAGCTAAGAACCAAGCCACTCCAGCTCCGCACAACTGGGTGGTATGTACGATTGCCAGGGCATTTGGTTCAGTACTAGCTTTTTCATGGTGATCACTAATAATCACATCAATGCCCATTTTAGACAATGTTTTGAGAGCCTCATGAGCGACAATGCCATTATCCACAGTAACAACGAGATCGGGCTTATTTTCTCCTATCATGTCGGGAATACTTCTTTGATTCAAACCATACCCATGTGTATGACGATTGGGTATAAATGGTTGAGCAATCAATCCCATCTCTTTGCATGCCAACCAAAGTACGGCTGTGGCACAGATTCCATCGGCGTCGTAATCACCAGCAATTACTACTTTTTGGTCCATTTTTTTTGCCTGGATTAACCGCGCCACTGCTTTTTTCATTTGAGACGCCACAATACCGACGTCATTTAGCGTTAGTGCATTTGGTTTGGGGGGCAAAAGAAATTTTTCAACATTTTTAATACCTCTATCTTCAAGCAACCATTTTTGCAGCTCAACTACATCATTTGGGCTTTGTTCATGCATTAGATGCCATTGAGCTTTTTGACTAGTCATTCTCGCAGAGCAGGATATAATGAGAGTGAATATGCTACAAGTACCATCTCAGCTCACCTTAGCTCTTGAACCCCTGATTGTGTTGCACGAATTAAACAAAGCTGGTTTTGCAAACTACATTGTGGGTGGCGCAGTAAGGGATCTACTACTATCAAATGAAAAGTGGCTTTTTATTGATTTTGATCTAACAACCAACGCATCCCCTCAGCAGTTGTTAACAATATTTCCTTTTGCCTTTTATGAGAATACTTTTGGGACGGTGAGTCTCACCTACCAACATCTATGGGACTTTGCTGGCATAGATTTGGAATATCGAAAAGCCCGTGAGTTGGTAGTCACTTCTCATCAAATTAGAAAGACCAACCCCACCCTGATTGATTTATTGAACGCAACTAAAATTCACACTTCGTTGTTGGAACACACCGAGAAACCTCCGCTAGAACCTCAAAAAGCAGTGCTACCATTAATCGAAGTCACTACCTTTCGTTCTGGTGAAAAATATCAAAACGGCGCACGGAGACCCAGCGAAGTACAGTGGGGACATTCGCTTATTGAAGATTTAAAACGTCGTGATTTCACCATCAACGCTCTTGCCTTGAAACTGGATCCCGATTGGATTGAAACCACTTTCAAGCAATTTACTACCCATCCACCCAACCTTCAGGGAATTCCTCTTGATCAATCAGTTTTTGAATTGATAGATCGCCACAATGGTATTACTGATTTAGAATCTGGTTTGGTACGTACTGTTGGAATAGCCACCGAAAGAATTCAGGAAGATGCGCTGCGCATGTTGCGAGCAATCCGCTTTGCAGTGCAATTGGGTTTTACATTAGATCCCGAATTAGTAGAGGCTATTAAGCAACACGCTCTCTTGCTAAAGGATGTGAGTCCAGAAAGAATCCGGGATGAATTTTTTAAAATGCTCGTATCAGACCATCCAAAACAAGCAATTGAGCTTCTGGATGAGACTCAGCTACTTGAGCAAGTATTACCTGAGCTACTTTCTGCAAAAGGTGTCCGCCAAGGCGGACACCACACCACAGATGTTTGGCAGCACAGTATTGATGCATTGCAAGCTTGTCCATCAAAAGACCCGATTGTCCGACTAGCAACTTTAATACACGATATCGCCAAACCAGCTACATATGATGACGCCAAAGGACAACCAACCTTTTATAACCACGAGGTCATAGGTGCGCGAGTGGCCAAACAGATAGGTCAACGCTTGCGACTCTCAAAAAACGATTGTGATCGCCTCTTCGTTCTCGTCCGATATCACATGTTTCACTATCAACCAGAAAATTCTGATGCTGCTATCCGTCGATTTATGCGCAAAGTTGGCCTTCAACATATTGATGATATCCTGGATCTTCGTGAGGCGGATAGACTTGGATCTGGAGCGCGAAAAACTAGCTGGCGTCTGGAGGAAATGAAAGAACGAATGGTGGCGCAACTCCATCAACCATTTGACAGTAATGACTTAGCCATTGATGGCCACGATCTTATTGATCAGCTTGGTCTCAAACCTGGTAAATTAATTGGTACTATTCTGCAAACCTTATTGGAAATCGTGTTAGAGAACCCAGAAAAAAACACTAAGGAGATTTTACTAGAAATCGCACGAGCAGAATTAGAGCAATCCAAACAGAAAAAGTCTGTCGCGTGATGTTATCTTTTTCGTTTCTGAATCCAACTGGCCATCGAATCCCAAAAAAATAAAAACGGAACCGCAATAAATGGACTGGAATACGTTCCTGTGATTGCACCGATGAGGAGAGCGAGCGCAAAGTTTTTAATTGAGTTTCCACCCAGTAGGTAAAGCGCCAATAACATAATTATGATTGTGACTGAATTATTTATCGATCTACTCAGCGTCTCAATTACCGCGGTATTGGCCACTGTACGGAATGGTAAACGACGAAACTTTGGCCGTAATTCTCTAATTCTGTCAAATACAACGATAGTGTCATGCACGGAAAACGACAGTGTGGTTAATATGCCTGTAACAAAAAGGGTGTCCACCTCAATCCCCAGATATTTTCCTAATAAACTAAATACACCAAGTAAAATAAGCGAGTCGTGAAACATGGCAAAAATGGCAGACACACCATACCTTAATTCATGAAAACGATACCAAACATATAAAGTTATAATAATTGAGACTAACGCCAACGCTGTTAAAGTTTTAATCAATAACTCTCGACTTAACACCGGACCAATAGTTTCAAACCGAAGTTGTTCTAAATCTCCAAACTGATCGCCCAACTGAGTAATTGCATTTTGCTTTTGTTCGTCGATAACAAAAGCTGACTTAATCACCACTTGATTTTCTCCAGTTTTTTGAACAGACACTACTGGATAGTTTTCGCCCCAAATTGCAGACAGTTTTTCAACAGTTGGTTCTTGTTCTCCAGAATAACTAACTTCCAAAACTGTGCCACCCGTAAAATCAATGGATGGACGCAAACCATTAACAGCTAATGAAATTAGCCCTGGAATTAAAATAGTTCCAGAAATAAAGAAAAAGAGCCAGGGTCGTTTAAATAGATTAATCATTTTTTGCTTTCAAAAATAAACGAACAAATGTGCGGGTAACGACAACTCCGGTAAACAATCCCAATACTACTCCAATGAGAAGTGTTAATCCAAAACCCCTCACAAGACCACTTGAATTGAGAAAAGAAAAACTCAGTGGATTAATGAGCACTAAGGCAGTTAAAATCGTCGCCGCATTGGCATCTTTAATACTATCCCAAGCACGACCAAAACCAAGTTCCATTGCAATGGCATGCGGTTTACCACGACGCAACTCTTCTTTCATTCTTTCAAAAATTAAAATGTTTGCATCAACTGCCATTCCAATTGAGAGCAGTAAACCCGCAATTCCTGGCAAAGATAATGTTATGCCCGCAACTTTATAGATAGCCAACGTGAGAACGGCGTAGACTACCAAAGCCATGTCAGCAATGACTCCTTGCCAACCATAGAGTAACACCATAAACACTAATACTAAGCCCAATCCGATAAGCCCCGCAATGATGCTGCGAGAAACAGCCTCTTGACCCAAACTTGCACCAATAGTCCTCTGCTCCAAAACAGAAATTGGAACTGGCAATGCACCTGCATTGAGTTGAATGGAAAGTTGTTTTGCTTCATCCAAGGTGAATTGGCCAGTTATTACTGCCTGACCAGTGAGGATGGGTGTAGAAATAGTAGGCAACATCAAGGGTACACCGTCCAGGAAAATACCCAATGTTTCGCCAGTATGATCTGTGGTCACTTTGGCGAAGATTTCTGCCCCTTGGCCATTGAATTGAAGTGAAATTTCTGGCTCACGAGTTTGCTCATTCAATACAACGGCTGCCCTCTGTAAATCAATACCGCTCAAACCAACATCTTCAACCTCTGGTTGGAGTTGAGCCGCGATTGATGCCGGCATTCCTTCTGGGGGCGTCATGCTTGACACAAGCATAAACTGAAGTTGAGCAGTCTGACCCACAAGACTGAGGGCTTCTCCTGGATCTTCTACTCCAGGTAATTCAACAATGATTCTGAATGAATCTCCCACTCTTGCAGTCTGTACGAGTGGTTCAGATATGCCATATAAATCGACTCGTCGCATAATGACCGCTTTTGCAGATTCTAGTGCGGTTTCACGGTCAGCTGGGTCTACCTGGGACATATCTGCCTCAAGCACAACTTGCATGCCTCCCTGTATATCAAGACCTTTTTTAAAAGGAAGATCTGTAGATATTTGTTTACCCAATAGTGAAAAGTTCACTTTGGGTATGCCTAACGGAATTGAAAAATCCTTCCCTGCTACATTTATTTTTTCGTACCTCAGTGAGGGTGCGGCAATCATGAGGGAAATACTAAATGTCATTACTATAATAAAAAAAAGTCGCAAAACCCTCTTTTTCATTGTGAAATTCCTGGTATGCCTCGATCAACAAAATCTACCTCATTCCCAATGATCATGACTCTACCACCATAGAGAACATCCATAATGAAAGGATCTCTTCGCGTTTTACGAAATTCAAATTCATCGCTACTAAAAACAGTGTAATTAATTTCTCTTTGAATTCGATCTTGCTCTTGTTTTACAAGCGCTTCAAGCTCCGAAAGTACAATATCACCCACAACCAACATATCAAGTTCGCCTCTTTTTTCCTTTAATCCGCCAGCGAAACGGCTAGAAAACATCACAAATTGAACTGTCCCTAGTTTTCTGCGTAATCGACGAATTTCTTTTCCTAAACCAGTGCACTTGGCTACCATCTGACGTAACTCTTGGAAGAAAGCATAACGTGGATTGAGAAAATAATAGAGACGATTGCCTCGTTGCTCACTTTTTAGCAAACCAAAACCAATCATTCTATCAAGCTCACGACGAACAGCATTTATTTCTTCCTTCACTTCTCTGGTAATTTCTCTCACAAAAAACATCTCATTTGTTTGTGAAAAAAATAGTTCGATTATTTTCACTCTCACTCTAGAAATCATTAAATCTTGAAGAGATGTCATAATCCGCCGCCCACAATACTACGTGTGTTTCCCGAGTATATCATACGAGTTACTTCTATACACCAGATGTATTCACGGTTGTTGAGTCATCGACTACTGAAATCCAAACCAACCCTGGTTGGAAAACTAACTCCTTACCCTTTGAATCAGTAAACTGGAGCTCAGATTCTCGAGTCTTTTTAGTCCAAGTAGCAGTTATCTCCTGACCATTCTGATAAACCAAAGCTTTTCCAGAACCAGTGGTTTTATACAACATGTGTTTTAACTCATCAATTGGACCTTTTTCTGCAGTGAGCAGTACTATAACCACACTGGCTGAAATTTGCTTATTCGTATTGAGGTCCACATGTGGTTCTCCAGCAAGGGTTCTGGCATACGTTTTCGTAGTAGCATCAAATTGCCACTTAACAGAATACTGGTTATACCCGCTCCAGAAATCATATGCAATTGAGGTGATTGTTCCTGGAGCTTCATTTGAACTAGCAAACGTCCATCCAGTGTAACCTTCTTGCCAATCTTTGGCGGGTAAAACAGTTCTACCAACTTTCATTTCTGGCGACATATTAGTCCAACCTCTTTTCTCCGCAACTGCCCATAGTTTTTCTGAGGTGGTCTCCATGGTGTGTTCAGTCGCGACCTCACGATCTAGTCGAGCTGCATTTCGAACAAATGTAGGATACCCAATCGAAAATTGGTTCAGATCATTTTCGAGCGCCCAACCATAATCAGCAATTTGCCCAATAGCATTAGCAGGACCAGGTGTATTAGCCCCACCTACGTGGGTGTACAACGGACGATTGAATCCAGATGCCCAATCAACAAAATAAGTCCTGGCTGAACGCACGGGAGCAATTGTTGTATCTACTGCTTGCACCGCACAGTAATACATAGCCATAAATCGAGTCACACCTCCCTCAGCTACTGCTTCAAAAACCACATCGGCACTTGATAGTCCAGACTGTGGTCTTGCATCTGGAGAATTTTCTATCATAACTGCCAATGGTCTTCTTGCCTGCCAAGCGGCTGCTTCGGTTTTGGTATATAACTTCCCGTTGAGTGGGCACGATTGATCCTTTGGTTCTGATGGGTCTATAGATAACAATGCACCAAGCGCAGTCTCTTCCTCAAACGTTGGTACAGATTGACCATCGGAATTGATGCTTGCTGGGCTTGTATCAAACATCGCTCTGACAGCATAGGTACCAATTGCCGATCCAATGTACAGCACCAGTAAAATGAGTAAGAATTGTTTGCTCTTCATAAGTCCTTTCAGAAAATAGGCAGTCAATCTACATTAATTGTACCGAAAATACACAAAAATACCAAGTAATAGTACTACGAGAATAAGTGTGATAGCAATGCTTCTAAACAGATCTCTGTAAAGGAGTTTAATGGGATATCCCAAGAGAGTTGTTGTATCTATTTCATGAGTATCTAGGTTTGCTCGATCCATTGGGTCTACACCTTGCTTTTGGGTTACTGCTGGAGCACTTGCCCGATGTTGTTTAGCGCTAATCTTTGCTTTCTTTGTTCTAATCTTTGCCATATTAGCCACCCATGATAATCCTACTAATATCACTAAAAGTAATTAAAACCACCAATGCTAGCAAAAACACATAGCCTCCGTAGTTGGCGTAATATTCAATTAGATGAGATTTATTTTTCCCAATGAGTAATTCTAGTATACTCAATACTGCCCTTCCACCATCTAACGGTGGAAACGGCAATATATTCATGATTGCTAAATTGATAGATAAAATACCGGCAAAAGTGAGAATGCTTAACCAACCTTGATCAAAGAATTGCCCTTTTTGAGCCTGATAAACGATTCCAACCGGACCAGCAACATCTGAAGAGACCTTGCCTCTAAATAAGTCTTGTCCAACTCCGCTGAGGGCATCGAGAATCATTTTTGAAAGCTGTAGGGCTTGTACTGACCCATGCCAAGCACTGCGGAAAGGCATTTCGTACCATGGATAGGATTGAAAAATAACAGTTTCAAACGAAATGCCCAATGAGCCTTGGTTTTCGGGGGTTTCATCAGCTGTTCGCAGATAGACAGAGTATTCTTGACGATCCTCGCAAATCAATTGTTGACAAATTCCAGTTGTGATCAATGTAACGGTTTCGCCTCGATTTTCTTCAACAAATGATTTCACCGATTCTACTGTTTTAGTTTCAACCAGCCCATCATCATCCAGAAATCCAATTATCTGGACTTGATTTGGCACTCCTGCCTGAGCCGCTGGTGAATTAGGCTCAACCGTACCAATTCTGGCCCCAGAGATTTCTTGAGGAATACCTGTTTTGCTAAAAACAATAGTAAAGGCAGCTACACCAAATATAAAATTAACTGCAACTCCAGCAAATATGACCATTAACCGTTGGGCGAGAGTTGCAGCTAGAAAATCGCCCGGCTGTGGTGTAGCGTTTTGTTTGGGGTCTGGAGTCTCTCCGGCCATTCGCACAAATCCTCCAAAAGGAATCCAATTTAAAGTAAGCTCGGTTCTTGATGAATCCAACCTACGCCAGAAGGAAAAATATTTTGTAATGTTGAACCGCTTGGCTAACAGTGAAAAATTGAGCGCACGTGGGGGATACCCAATACCAAACTCCTCGACCGTAATACCTGCTTTTCTGGCTGCAAAATAGTGACCAAGCTCATGAATAATGACGAGGAATGATAGTACTAATAAAACAATCAAAATTGCCATACAGCAAGTCCGCTATCTTTATACGTGAAGTAATTCCTTTTCCTTTTGTGCTTGCAGTTCGTCCAGTTTTGTAAGCGCTAGCTTTACTTCTTTATCTAATTCATCTAGTTCGAGCTTGATATCATCCTCACTGACTCCAGCTCCGCCCTTTTGCTCCTCGATTTCTTGCTTTGTTTCTGTGCGGATCGTACGTACAGTCACTCGTCCAGACTCGATTTTTTGATGTAACAACTTCACCATTTCCTGTCTTCTTTCTTGTGTGAGAGCGGGGACAGCTATACGAATAATTTGACCATCAACCACCGGATTTAAATTAAGGCCGGCGCTGGCAATGGCTTTTTCAATTGAAGTAATCAAAGACTTGTCCCAAGGTGAAACAACAAGTAATGTAGCATCTGGAGCAGTTACGGAAGCAACTTCCACCAAACTCATCTGAGTACCATAGGCCTCCACCCTCACCGGATCAAGTAATTGAACGGATGCTCGCCCAGTCCGCAAACTTCTCACATCTTGAAGCACGTGCTCATAAGATTTAGAAATTTTTTGCTGGAAATGATTTATTGCATCTGTCATAGGTTGATTGTAACAGACACTACTGCTTCTTTGGCTCATCTAATACAATCTCAAACTCAACTTGGGGTAAAGCTAGTTCAGCTTCTCTAACATCAATTGCCTCAGTTCGTTGTTTTGCTTCAAGAATGCGACTAAGTAATGGGGTTAGGATTGGTGTCTCAGTTGGAGTTGGAGTTGGGGCCACCACCTCCACAATCTCAGGCTCAGGTCTTGAAAGTAGATTAACCATCAGTAATATGATTGCAATTATGAGTGCGATTGAGCCAACACTAATCATAATAACTTTTCGCTGTCTGGTTTTTTTCTCAGCTCGTTCTAGTTGTTCTGCAGGCGTGAGACTGGGTTCTTCTAGCCATGTTTGACTTGCAGTAAATTCCGTTTGCTGAATCTGTGGTTCTTTTGAAAATAATTTCATAACTGAGCTGCTTGTTCTAGCAAAGTGTACCAACGAATCAAGCCTGATTGCAGTGGACTAAGGGTGACAATAAATGCTGTGTAGGCTTGGTTGGAGAAATCTTCTTCTGTTTGATACTGTAGTACTGATTTCTCCCATGCAGTCTGAACAACAGCATCAGCCGACGTTAATTCTTGATAGGCTCGCTGTCGCTCGCCTTGCTTCAGAGCAGACACGGGATTTGCCTCATGTGAGGCCTTAATCTCTTGAGTTAGTTGTTGTGCCATCCCTGCAGAAGATCGAAATTTACCAAGAAATAACAGCTTTCTGGTTTGGACTGAAATGGATTGCAATTCAGTTCCTAAGGGTATGAATCCTACCGCTCTCTCCGCAAGTGCTTGTCTATCTTGACTATTTATCACCAACTGATTAAACGTTACCAACTCAGCTCGAAGCTGTTTAATTTTATTTAAATACTCCTGGCGGATTTCTTCGTCATAACTTGGATTGACTGTTAATTCTAAAAATAACTGATCCAGGTAGGTGATTAAAACAATATTTCTGGCACTAAAGACTTCTCTTGTGGATAGTACCGCCTCCTCCAGTGAAGCCAGAGTTGCTAGGTTTTGAAATTGAGTTTTTGCCAATGAAAATTTTCTGTAACTATTCTGATACGATTGAATCTGATCTCTATACAAGGCTTTTAATGCTTGTCGCTCATCTTCGATGTCTTTTTCGACAGTAGTTTCTTCAACAGATTCTTCTATAGTTGTAACGGTTGGAGTGAGTTCTTCGGTTTGTGCCGTAACATGAGCTGCGCGTAACAAACCAACTAGGAATATTAAGCTAAAGAGTACTACTAGTCGTTTCATTCTGTCTTAATCTTTTTACTGCGTACAAAAGAAATGGCCTCATATAATGACTCAAATGTTCCTGTGTCAAACCATTGTCCAGCTACAAAAGCAACATCTAGTTGATTGTCTTTGAGATACACATTGTTTAGATCGGTAATTTCTAGTTCACCACGTTGTGAAGGCACTAAACTTTTTGCTCGTTTAACCACTGTTGAATCATATATATACAAACCTGTCACGGCAAAATTGGATTTTGGCTGTCCTGGCTTCTCTTCTATAGAAATCACCCTTTTCTGATCATCAAATTCTGCCACACCAAATCGCTGCGGATCCGACACTTCTTTTATAAACACTCTTCCACCCGATTTAAAGCTGGTTATTGCTTCAGAAAAATCATCTTCATAAATATTGTCACCCAAGATTAGCGTCACAGAGTCTGAACCAATAAAGTTTTCGCCGATTAAGAATGCTTGAGCCAACCCTGCGGGTTCGTCCTGAATCTCATAGGTAAATTTACAACCAAATTCCTTACCACTACCTAAAAGTTTGAGAAAATCACCCGCATGATCTGGAGCAACAATAATCATTATATCGGTAATTCCAGCTGTTCTGAGTGTTTCTAGTGGATAATAGATCATTGGTTGATCGTAAATTGGGAGCAGCTGTTTGCTGGTAACTAAAGTGAGTGGACGCAACCGCGTACCATTCCCACCAGCCAAAATTATTCCCTTCATATACAGACCTTTCTGTGATCGATCGTAATTTTATTCATTGTAACATTCTATTTAATATTGAACTAAAAAGTAATGAACCAAAGTAAAAGTACCGCTAGCATTGATATAAATACATACTCGCCTATGACTTGCCGAGTTATGCGTTTACTTTTGGTATGTGCAAGAATACCCCATGTAGCATAAAAGAGTCCAAGTGCGAGTGAAATATATCTTGTCATCCAAACATTTGGCCAAAAAAATAAGTAAAGATAAACAAACGCACACAAGCCTGCAACGAGTGCTAAGTAGGATCGCCAGTGACTACGAATTTCTTGCCACATTAGATGACTGCTCCTGATTTAAAAAATATTAATAAAAATGCCACTGCGGCAAAAAATAATAAATGAGCAAAGTTTTTACCAACAATTCTCAAGGAGTGGTAATGTCCAATTGCATATAAATCATATACTAAAGTAAACATGAGTACGACAAGGATGCTGATGAAAAAAGCCTTCATTAAGGATAGGGGGTTAATATGATCAAGCGGACGAACTGATCCGGAAGGAAAAATCTGCCTTGAGAGAACCTCCGTCCTTGGTGGGAGCAGCTGTGTTTGACCTTGCACAATCGCAGGCGTTAGCATTGGAGAAGGCTGGGGGGAAGTAGTGGCTTGAGCAAGTAAGGGAACGGCGGTGGGTTGTAGAGTGGGTACCCGGGTTGCTGTTGGAGCTGGTGGCTCAACAACTGCAGCAGCTTGAGCCAACTGTGGTTGTGATCCTGTACTTGGAGCCCCAAACATTTGTACTACCAATGTGGTATCGATTCCTTGTAACTGCCCATTCACAACCGCTAAACCAATTTCTGTATACCTACCATTCATAATATTAGCTCTATGTGTTGGTGAGTTCATCCAGGCAATAACCATGTCTGTGGTGTGATTAAAATCCCGAGCTAAATTTTCACCAGCTAATCGATATGAGTATCCCGAAGCGGTGATAAAAGACCATGGCTCCTTGCCTGTTGGAGAAACGTGAGCCCAATATTGGTTTTGAAACATATCTGATGCCTTAGCGCTCGCTGCACTAGATAGCTTCGCATTTAGAGAAAGGGGTGCTAATCCAGATTTTGCACGTTCCTGATTTGTCAGAACTAATGTCTGATCTACAGTAATGTCGGAAGCGTAGCCGAGCACATAACCCAGTTTTTCTGAATATGATTGAAAAAAACGCAATCCCAACAAAGAAAAACAAGCCATCACAGAAAAAACCACTAACCATTCCGAGTGCAGTAAACGTGCACGGTGATTGTTGGAATGGCGCGGATGAAAAAGGTGCTTGACTGTTTCAACTACGGCGCGAATCACAACTCCATTATGCAAAATAGAATTGGTAAGAGCAAGTGGCGACCGACAACTAAAACAGAATCAAATTGCTAGCTAATGATTCATTGCCAAATTGATCAACAGATTGGACTCTTCCAGCATGAATACTATCCAAGATGAGAAAACTCAAACTAATCGGCGCTCCTGATTGATGTAGCGCTGTTGATGATTCTACCCAAGGATGCCTGATCAAACTAATTCTTTCTCCATTCTCATTCAGCAATCGATAGTGACTCACTAAAACATCTTCTTGAAAGTTGCTTTCAACTACAAGATACAACATCTGGTTCTCAAAGTGTTGCCAAATTACTCTCGGTGGATCAGCCTGATTCCTTACCACATGAAATTGAATTGTTTTGGGAGACTCGGTGTTTCCCCATAAATCCACAGACCAAAAAGTTAGTTCACCTGTATCGGATAGAATATCTGGACTAATCGACAACGATGCTGTACTGGAATGAAGACTACCAGTAGTAGTAAGCGCAACAAACACAGTGGATAGCTCATCGTCGCTTTTTATTTCTAACTTACTATTTTGAGTAGCAACAATTCTTTGGGAGGTCAGCTGTTCAACCAATAACTGGGTAGGCATCATCTGAACCCTACTTGGTTGAACCGAAATAGACAACTTTCCACCCAGCTCATCACCAGGAATTGGCAGTGAAACCCAAGATGATAAACGGGCAACTTTTGAAAGCCACGCGATTTCTTCGCCATTCCAGTAAAAATGGACAAGTGGCTGCTGAGCAAGAACAGCCAAGTCTGGAGCTGATAATTGATATTGAAGACTAATTGTGCGTACTTGATTTGATTCGAAACTAAAATTCTTTGTC
>DAOQVB010000017.1:0-16558 GCA_035341315.1 Candidatus Woesebacteria bacterium
TTTGATGGGTTCTTCTGTTAGTAATTCACTATCAAGAGATCACAATCGATTGTGGTCGCACCAACTTTCATGAACATCAGTCGTAAAGTATATGCTTGACCGTTTTCAATTATCAAATCAATGGGAGGACTATCATCAAAATAACTAAACATAGCTTGAGTTTCTGAGGGCTGGCCAACCACTGGCAAAGAAACGTGAATTTCACTTTGATTGGATGCTAGTGCCAGAGCTATTTCTGAAAGAATGAGTTCTCGAAATTGAGGTTGTTGAATGACCTCCAAACAGTGATCCAACAATTGCTTCCTTTTCTCCAAATCTAATAATTGCTGTGGATCAAGATGGGTTGGACCTGGTTCAAATAGTGACATGTAGTACCTTTCACTACGCTAAGACAGTTACTGATACATAGTCAATATGTAGTATTCTATACTATAGGTTATTACTGTCAATCCCAACAGTCACCTATTTGTTAAAAAAAGCTTGGTGGATCAGTTTTGGGGTTTTAGTTCGCTTTCTTGAAGGATCCTTGCAACAATCTGCCCAAAACTCGCTGGTTGTTCCAAACATAGAACAACAGATAGCTCAGAAATAACCCACTGGAGGCTACAGTTCCTACTATCAAAACCTGTGTGAAATTCTCATGAAACATCGTAATGCCCACAACCTGAATTGCTAAGAATACTATTGAGACCATCGCAATTGGTTCCTCACGCGAAATATAATATTGAGCAAATAAATTTGCCAGAGAGTACATTGTGCCAAAGATGGCAGCTACATAGATGATGCTGGCAACAGAAATAAATCGCTGACCAAAAATAATTCCTACTACCAGGTTTGGGGTTAACAAATATCCGAGCGTCGCTACCAATCCAATTGCCATGAATAGCAAAGTGGTGAGCAATAAGATTTTTCCGCGCTGTTGTTTGCTCTCATGACCAGTAAAAAACGCAAAAGCGACTGCTGCGATGGGGCCCGTGACATATAGTATGATTCTACCTAACAAGGCCAATCCGGCATAGAGACCTACATCAGCCGGGGCAAAGAATTTTTTTACCAGCATCACATCCACACTCAACATCCCAACCATACCCAAAGTAGCAAATAGCGGGACCGTCAGTGTTTTACTTTTTATATACCTTGCTAAAACACTAATTGAGGGTAGGTGATATCGCAGTTCAGGCCGAAAGCGCTTGAGATACCAACGGTAGATTGCAATGGTAATGACTCCATCAATAATGAGAGCAAGATACAAATTTTCCAAGGTTGGCACTAGCAAGATAACGACCAAGACTAAAAGAATTTTTAGTGCCGATCCAGTTGCAGGTATCGCTCCAGAGGCAAAAAAGCGCTTGCTGGCTTGTAATCCAGCTGTATACATTGTCGTAAAGATCGCAATCAAGCCAGAGAAAACAATCATAACGATACTAGGCATTGCCAAATTTGAAAACCGAAGTAATAAAAGCACTCCCATCGCAATCAAGCCTAGTATTGGAAGCCATACTTTTGTTAATAACCGGATTACCCAGGCCTCAACAGCTAAGATAAAACCAAATCGATCTGCAACCGCGGTTGCCCCAATTCGTTTAATAAGCACTAAACCAAACGCACCGAGTGGCACCATAATCACAGCAAGATAGGAAAATGTTGTTGAGTATTCGCCATATACTTCCAAAGAGAAATAGCGGGCAACGATTAAGTTGAACAGATAGTTCAAAACACTCACTGCAAACGAAGTAATGGTAAAGATAGCCGAACCACGAAAAAACGCGCTCTTAGATACTCGTGAAATCAAATGCATCGTAGTAATTGTACTGTAAAGTCGGTACAAAATACGACTTAATTGTTATGTTGTTTATTTTGGGCTTGAGATACCGCAATTAGTTCGTCCAAATTATCTTCTACTGCGGCGTCATCACCAGGTTTTTGAGCATCAAGTTGAGCCTCGTAAGTAACCTGTTGACCAGATTGAGTAGTATCAGGTGATAGCCAGCCACCAGCAGTATTTGTTTGATCACTAGCCACAGGTTCTTGAGCCACCGTTGTTTTATTAGTTACCCAACCACCCAAATTTGGGGTGGTAGACGATTCTGTCCAGTTTGGCGCCACATCTGACGTAGCTGTTGGTTGTTGCAATTCAGCGCGCTTTTCATTAAACAGTTTTTCAAGTTTATTTTGGATCTCATGAATTCGTGTTAACGAAATAATTGCCTTGAGTTCCGAGTCAATAAACCTCCCAAGTTCCCTGCCACTTTGATCGGATCGTCTTTTAAATTGATTGTCTCTGGTTAAAAACTTCATTAATTGGTCATTTTTTGTATCACAACTGACCATAAGATCTGGAAATTTTTCATCCTCAACCAATTTTGGGATGTGTTCGGCGGCTACTGTTTGAAACTCCTCTATAAACGAGGCCATACGCCCCATACCAGCAAACGTTCGATCAAACTCAGCTTTGTTTATAGTCGCACTTGCGTCATCAAGTACTCTCAACTTCCTTGATGCATCAAGAATTGCCTTATACATATATGGTTTAAATTCTTTTTGTACCAAAGCCGCCACTGCGTATTGATAGGAAATAACCAACTCAGCTTGCAATGCACTTTGAGCTTGCACATCGGCATCACTATCCTGCTTGTCTGCTATTTCCTGAGTTACCTTGGCATACTCAGCTCTAAGGGTTTGAATTTTGGGTGAAGAATCGTCTAGCTGAAAATTATCCACTGTGTCCTGACTCACAACTTTTAGCTCAACCATCAAATGTACAATGTTATTTGAGGCTTTGTACATTGCTTCAATTTTTTTTGCATTCTCCACCGCCATCTCTGGCTCAGTTAGGGGTTCTGGGAGAACTTCGGTAGCTTCGCCTCTATCAATGAGGGGATCCAACTCAGTAATTGCCTCTGGTGGTGCATCTAGAGTTAAGTTTGAAGTTTGTGCTTGATCATCATTCATATATCTTCAGTTTATCATAAACTCAGCTTACCAGACCATTTTCCACAATCGCTTTGAGTTCGGGAAATTGCCAGACTTCAATGGCAGAAATATTCCATTCTTTGTTGACGCCATGAGCATCAGCCCGGTATGCACTGGCGGTGTAGAGCTCATGAGCTCCCGAATAGGCACGATTATTCAGTGCTTCCTCTGGAGTGGGTTGTTGCCCAAAACACAGTTTGAACAGAGTGGGGAAGCGAGTAATTGCTTGAGTGATAAATGTCAGCAGTTCGCTCTTGGTGAGTGAGTACAAACCAATTTTTGTATCATGAACGTTCCCCCATAGCGACATGCTGTTAGGTTGCATGTCGCTGGTGTAATTACCAGATTGCAACATCGCTATTTCCTTGTATGCCGTTACCAATTCTCGTACAAATAGGAAATAAGCAATGGCGGGAATTTGCTGTTCATTTTTATCCAAGAAACTATGTACGCGGCCAATAAAATTGGCCGGCATTCTGTCTTTCACCTGGAATGGCAGATTAAACATCCAAGCTAGTTCATCGATTTCTTTCCTGATGGCATTCACATCAATGGCAATTTGCCCAGAATGATTACCCATGGCCAAATGACCGCCAACGATAGCCCCTCCGGTAACCAACTGGATAAACCGTCTTCTGGTAACAATCGGTTTTTCATTTCCTTGGAGTTGCGAGGCTATGTAGCTCTGACCAACGGCAATGGGAAGTGCCATGGCTGTTTTAATCAGGTATACGTACGACAGTATATCAACACTATCCTGAAATCCTTCAATTGAAGTAGCTAAGTTTTTTTGCATTGTATAGAGTTGTTCCTTGATTTCTCCCATTGGCAAACCAATATCTGTAGCCAAAAAAGTAATTGTCGCTGGTAGTTCAGGCAACCAGCCGTTGGCGAAGATATTCAACACCGTCTGTTCAACATGTCGCAATTGTTCCGAAGCAAAATGGTCTTTGGGCACCATTTGTCTTGGCTCGGTAAGAGTTTTTGCCAAACTTGCTGTGACGAGAGTCGGTAGGCTGTCAATTGAGATAGCTGCCAAGCTGGTTGGATTTTCCAGTTTCCCTTTGTCTTGACCCAGCAATGTGTTTTGCCAATTTTCGTCCTTGCCGATAGTACCATGATCAGTCAGTCGCAATGTGTGGTTTCTAGGACTTCCATCAGCGGAATAGTGTATAAATCGGTAATCGCCAGTAAACTCTGGTACACCATCGAGCACCAATGCTTTCAAATCAAGCCTGTTTGCGTCTATTTCCTTGGATTGATGCTCATTTTGCTGTGTTTCTGTATCCTCAGTCAGAACCCAATCTCCTGGTTCAAAAACAATCGGTGGTCTCACAAAGTCATGTAATGTCCGAATATATTCTGCCAACGATACTTTAAGAAGATATTTTGAGCGGTCTGGTTGAGAAAGCACACGCAAAACAACACTCGTCAAACCCAAACTCACCACAGAACTACCAGTCAAAATAGCTGCAAGCAAATGCAGGCGCGATCGTTCTACCGGTGGCTGCTTAGTTTCAGTCTTTCTAAATCTCATAAGAGATTATTATATCAGTTGAGAAGATTTATCTGAATATATAATTGCTCGCCATAAAGGCTAGCCAAATCGTAATCAAAATCAAACCATATTTAGCCGTCACGACTTTCCCTTTATGTAAAATAATGATGGTGACAACAGCTACCATGAGTAAAAGCAACCAAATCAGCTCTATTGGGGCAACTTGAATTTGACTTCCACTCCAGCCAACGATGGCAGGAAAGAGCGCTAGATTGAGCAGACTACTGCCGATTAACAGTCCTACGATTGTTTTTTCTTCTTTGGCTTTTGCTCCTAAAATAGTAACAGCCAGTTCTGGCAATGAGGTGGTTAGTGAAGTAAGGGTAAGTCCTAAAATCGTTGTGGAAATACCAATTAAAACACTAAAACTTTCCACCGCTGAAACAACCAAGTAACTGCCGCCAGTCAAACCCACAATGGAGATGATTCCCACTAAAGTCATTTTTTTCCATGACCACCGATGTTGATTTCGCAGCCGGTACAGTAACTTGTGGATCACACTGATATCTTCATGCTTTCTTCCCATGTAAGACAAGAAGATTAAGATGCCAAAGCTTACAGCGCAGGTCGTCAGCAACACCAAAGATTGTTGCATTCCAGTAAAACTACTGATGGTTACAAAAACAAATATGCTCGTGACGAGTAGGGCAATGATGGCTTCGATTTGCGTTTTATGTGTACCAATTCTAATCTTGCCGAAGATGATCGAAATACCAAATATCAGCCCCAGATTAACGAGCACACTACCCACAGAGTTGCCCAGTGCTAGTCCAGGATCCTGGTTATATACAGATGTGATAGTGAGTGAGAGCTCAGGAAGATTTGCACCAATTGCCATGATGATCGTTCCAACGATCAGCGGGGAGAGCTGGAGTCTGGCAGAAAAGTGCTGAACTGTTAATAATAAATACCGAGCTGAAACCAGCACTAGAACAAGACCGCTCACAAAGAAAATTAGTTGTTCACTCACCAAACCATAGTAGCATTTTATTGAAGAAGTTGTCTACTTAAGCTGTTTGAGCAAGCCGGAAACGTTTCTCAATCTTTCAAGCAAAATACTCACTCCAAATCGCCACCATGCATCGAAGGGAAATGAAAGGAGCATGCGCCACCAGTTTTTAACATCCTGCTTGGCTTTAAAATTGCCCATTTGAGTGGAAGTGGCATGCTTGCCATGATATGCCAAGGCTTTGGGTGACCATCTGCAAATAAAACCTGATCTTCTGGCTCGGAGAGCTAATTCCACGTCTTCTAAGTATGCAAAAAATGATTGTTTAAACAATCCTGCTCGATTAAATAGCTTGCGGGTATAGAGGGCTGCAGCGCCATCAGCTCCAAATGGTTGGAGCGTATCCGCAAAGGCAATCTTGCCCAACAAGTCCACATGCTGCAGCCAATTATCCCAACAAGGACTGAGGGGAGAGGTAAGCTCATTTTTTTGATTGGGAAGCAATGGCCATGCTTTACCGCGCCAAGCAAAATCAAAACCACAAGAATCCAGCTGCCACTGAGTTGGTTTGAGCGGCCAAGCAAATGGATGTTTTTTGGGGGTGTAAATAGTGCTGGCGATCATATCTGCCTTGGTTTGTTGCCAAGTAGCAATAATTTCTGCCAACCAATTTTCGGCTAACCAGACGTCGTCATTCACTAGTGCGATTAGCTTGCTTTTTGTGGCAGTGATGCCACGGTTGACCGCATTCGTGAATCCAGTATTTTTACCTTGAACAATCCAAGTGAGCTTAACATTAGTTTTGGTTACATTGAATGTTGAAAGAAAAGCATCTAGAGCAGATTGCGCTGCATTCACAACGACAACCACAGAAAATGATCCTGAGTACGTTTGTTTACTCAGTGAGGTTAGGGTTCGGCGCAGCCATTCTGGCTGCGCCAACAATGTTGGAATGATTACACTTACTGTTGCTGTGTTTGACTTTGTAGGCATACCGAATCAGTTATCCTATCAGAAAATAGATCAAAATAGTACTGCGGTTTTTGATGACTAACTTTTCTTACTATGACAAAAAATCAACCGTTGGGCAACTTGCACTATTTACATTCTAAGAGGTTTGTCAAAAAATCGTTCCAAAACTAGTCCTTTAATTTGTTCCATGCTACCTCGTTCACTGATGATGGGAGATAGCGTTACTTGCAAGTAATTTGATTGCTCATGGATATAGTCAAATGAGGCGAGAAACCCTGGAAGCCGAGTACTATTCAAGGGTCTCTGACCCTCTGGACGGATGCCTAATTGTTCATTTTCTAAGGTTTTTACAACTATATAGTTGGCCAACTTTTGCTCATCGAGCTTGCCTGCCGAAGCTGTGTGATGCAGGACTCGTGAAAATGCTTTCGAGGCACTCAATTGTAAAATTCCACCTCGATAACTAAAGATGGCTCGCATCAGCACCCAAATTTGAGTAATTTTGGGATGACTCATCTCTAAATCAGCAGAAAACAATCTGTCCAATAGTTCATCAATATTTCCCATACTTTCCCAGTTAAAATCACTTTCCTGAATATCTTGCCAAACATACAGTAATATTTGAGCTAAAAATTGTTTAAACAAATTAATCTGATCAACTTCAGACCAGTCTTCAAGAATTGCCATTACATCTTGAATAGGGGCGTTCAGTTGATACTCCGATTTCTTCAAGGGATCAACCATTTTACGCGTTTGCCGATAATTGGACAATTTACCATGCCAAACAGCAATTTTTTCTGCAGATAAAAATACATATGGCTCACCCAAATCATTCTCTGGTCTGAAAAAGGCGATTTTTGCCCTAGTAACTTCACTTAAAATTCCTCCCAGACTGGTTAAAATCTCACCAGGTTGTTTATCAATCGGAAATTTCATCGTAATTGCACTAATATTACGGTGATACGGCACCATCGCATCTGCTTGTTCCTCAACATTTTCAACATCATAGATTTGATATTCGCTTAAACCTTTTATTAATGGCTCATACAGAAGATCCAGAATTGCCGGTCCCTCCCAATTCGCGTATGGATCTAGAGCCTTGATGAATCGAGCAGGGTTTTCAGCTAAAAATTTTGATCGGTGAATATGCCCAAATAAATGTCGTTCTTCACGCAAATCTTCTACACCATGTGTTTCACTGAGTCTACCAACTTCTCCATCGGGACTCCAAGCATCAGCCTCAAGTAACGCCAGGCGTACTAACTGGTCTAGTTGTTGATATTCTTCGCTGCCAAATTGTTGTTCGGATGATTGTTCATCCAAAAATTTAGTAAACAATCGTATCCATTTTTTAAAGGAAATTTCTCGTAAAAAGATATGGGCACTCGGTTGAGAAGCAGGACCTCTGCCTGCATCAATATCGGTTCTAGCACCATCGATCAATGAAAACCATTCTCCCACCTCAGGTTCGGCGGGATCATAGCCAATATTCATGTGTCTTCGTATGCCCTTGCGAAATAGACTAAAATTCTTGCGTAATTCATATTCACTCCACTGTTCAGAAATATGAAATTCAGCTCGGTGACGGTTAATCGTGTCAATAAAAACAGACATAAAATATTCTTCGTAGAGATGGTAAAGCGCAACTGCCGCCACATGCGAATATTCACTCATGGTTGTCAATAAACTTAATTGCAAACGATGTTTTTCTTTCTCTAAAAATTGCTGCTCAGTTGGATCTTCTGAATGAAACAGTCCTTTGAGAAAACCGCCGCCAGTCATCAACGTCATTGCGTCGATGGGTTGTATTTTGCCGTCAACTTCCATAAAACACCAAACAATCGAGTGTAGTGGCAAATAAGTTGCCAATCTACCTTTTGGTAAACCGTTGGGAAATTCTACAATTGTCTCTCTTAATTGTGATTCTGAAATTGGTAAAAAATGTAAGTACTCCCAAAATGCTGTTCGGTATGAATCCACCACTTGTTGCGCTGGAGGAGCCATGTATGTATGTGGATCAGCTGCATATACAATTCCAATTTTGAATTTAATTGATTTTCCAACTTGTTCTTTTGTTCTAGAAAACTGCGCTACATCAAATTCCGCTATTGGTAGAAGCGCTTCCATTTCTTTAATGATTGTCTCCGTTCCTCTTTTTGGCTGTTCCACTCCTTCCTCCCAACCAAAACCCATATTGATTGGAGTGGGGGTTAAAAGTTCAGTAAAATATTCATTATTTGAATAAAATCGTTCAGTAACTTCCTGAATTTCTTTCAGTAACGGTGAAAAATGAAGCGCGTCGTCAAACGACTTAAATTGTTCTGTGGTAATCATCAAACAGCATTTCTAATCCTTGGGCAAAGGGAGTGGTAGGTTGCCAACCAAGTAATGATTTTGCCAAAGAAATGTCTGGGCATCTCCTGACGGGATCATCCACTGGTAATGGCTTGAGTACAGTGGCAAATGGTTGATTAGTTGATGCGAATGTTGCATGAACTTGCTTGGCAGTCTCCAAGATCGTCATTTCTTCAGGATTGCCCAAATTTACGGTTTTACCACTAGCTTCCTCAACGGTGACGAGCCGCAATAGCCCATCGACTAAATCAGCAACATAACAGTAGGCTCGCGTTTGCGAGCCATCGCCATAAATTGTGAACGGCTCGCCAGCTTTCGCTTGGCTCACCAAGTTGGGAATAATCCTACCATCAGATTCACTCATACGCGGACCATAGGTATTAAAAATCCGCGCAATTCGCACATCAAGCCCAAAATCACGATGAAACACACCGCAAATAGTTTCGCCCATGCGCTTACTTTCATCATAACAAGAACGCGGACCATTTGGATTGACATTGCCCCAATAGGTTTCTTTTTGCGGATGCTCAAGCGGATCGCCATAGACTTCGCTGGTACTCGTGAAGACAAATCGAGATGTTGATTCCGTGTCAGAGTGTTCAAGCAACCAGCTCAACAATTGGTGGGTGCCCATGGTGTTGACCAAATAGGTTTCAACAGGATTTTTTTGGTAGAGTGGAGGACTAGCTGGAGAAGCCAAATGAAAGACAATATCTGGATGATAATCAGCGGGCAAAAAAACTTGCGGTGGCTCAATCGCATCGGCCTGAATAAATGTAAAATTGGCAGAGCGTTTTGCCTGCGTAAGATTGTCGATATTGCCAGTTAAAAAATTGTCAACGCCCGTCACTTTAGCACCTTTTTCTAGCAAACTATCAACTAAGTGAGAGCCAATAAAACCTGCTGCGCCAGTAACTAGAATGTTTTTATTTTGTAAATCCAACATCGATGCATCATTGTAGCAAATGATGGCATAATACTTGTATGGAAAAACATTGGTACTGGTTAGTGGGATTGATGTTATTGCTCGCCCTATTACTCAGACTACCACTACTGAGTGGCTCGTTTTGGCTCGACGAGGCTGCTCAAGCGTTAGAAAGCGCGCGTCCCCTGAGTCAGCAATTCAACATTCGCGATGATTTTCAGCCACCCCTCTTACATTTGATTGTTCACTTCGCACAATATGGAAGTAGGGCAGAGTGGTGGCAACGATTGTTTGGTGCTCTAATCCCCGGGATTTTCTCAATCCTAGGTACAATGCTGATAGCGCGGAAAATCCTACCAAAGAATTTCTCCTCAACTGGCAGTCTTCTAGTGGGCATCTTGCTTGCCACCAATTCATTTCACCTCTTTTTTTCTCAAGAACTTCGACCATACGCCCTCCCCATGCTTTTTGCTGTTTGGAGTTGGTGGGTACTACTGCAAGCAAAGCATTCACCCAAATACATTATAAGTTGGGCGATACTTTCGTTACTGGGTTTGTATGGTTCATATTTATATCCATTTTTGTTACTCTCCCAGTGCATCTATCTTGGAGGAAGATTTTGGAAAACTAAATTGATACAAATGTGGCTGGCCGGCTTGCTGGCCATCATTTTGGGATTTATTCCGTGGCTACCATCATTTGTTGGTCAACTCCAAGCCGGCCAGCTCCTTCGATTACAACTACCCCAGTGGGAAACTGCGGTGAGCACTAGTCAATTGAAGGTACTACCTTTAGTGCTGGGGAAATTTATATATGGAGTTCTCGACATCTCTTTCAATCAATATTTTCTGGGCAGTTCTGCTTTGATTTTCTTGTCCTTTAGTATCATAGCCATTGGATTACTCAAACAGCAGCTATCAAAAGAACTCTCTTCAAAAGACAAAAAGGCTCTTATTTTGCTTCTGATTTGGCTTCTTGTCCCATTATTGAGCGCCTGGTTGGTCTCTTTTTTTGTTCCAGTCATCCAACCAAAACGAGTCATATTTTTACTCCCGGCCTTTTACTTGTTGGTGGTTTGGGTATTCGCAACGTCTCAATCCATGAGTTTTTGGTTTCGTCGAGCTGGCTGCGCATTAGTGGGCATCATTCTGCTAATCAATTTGTTTTCGGTCCATCAATACTACACCGATCAACGTCTGCAGCGGGAAAACTGGCGCGATGTACTAACAGCAGTCAGTCGTAAGCATCCGCAAGCTTTTACGCTGAGCAGTTTTCCCGCCCCATTTGCACCAATTGAATGGTATAGACCTGCCTTCATTAATTCACCGATGGCTCAAGATCTTGCTAGTGGTACACTGCATATTGACTCACAAGCAACTGCCGACCAAATTATTGATGATATTACTGCACTTAAATTGACCAGCACTATGATTTACTTTGAATATTTAACCGATTTGACCGATCCCAATCAGTATCTTAGAACTGCGATCGAGAATTCTGGCTACCAGCTCCAAGATTTGCTAGACTATCCTGGCATTGGTTTTGTCCGTATCTATCAGTACACACCAAGTTATGCACTTAGGGATTGATATAACCAGCTTATTGTATGATCGAGGCGTTTCACGGTATACTCGAAATTTGCTGTTAGCACTAAACAATCTGCCGCAAATGCAATTTTCGTTGTATGGCAGTTCGTTGCGTCGAAGACAAGACTTACTCCAACAAATCAAGGCTTTGCATTTACGACGGGAAACACATTTACTCCAGGCCTATCCGGTCTCACTGCTCTCCAAACTCTGGCAATCAGGCTTAAACTCCATCATGCCTCGTTTACCAGGCATTGAAGTATTTCACGCTTGGGATTGGCATTTGCCTCCAGATAAAACGTTGCCCATGGTCATCACCATACATGATTTGGCCATGTTACGAATGCCACATATTGCTCACCCCAATGTATTACGAGCACACCAGATTGCCTGGGATCGAATTTCACATTCAAAAACGCAAATAATCGCTGTCAGTCAAACGACAAAACGAGACATCATCGAGCTTTTAAACATCGATCCACGTCGCGTTCAAGTTGTCTATGAGGCTCTTCCCGAGGAAGTAGTTACCGCAGGTAGAAATTTGACAGAAGATACACAGGCGAAGATTATTCAAAAATTTGCACTCGAAAAACCTTTTTTTCTGTTTGTCGGTACTCAAGAGCCAAGAAAGAATCTAAGTCGAATCATTCAGGCTTGGCAAACCTTTGCTAAAGATTTCGATTTAGTCGTTGCGGGAGCCACTGGGTGGGGTACAACTAATCATTCTGCACTGAGGACCGAACCAATTTTTCTTGGCCCAGTAAGTAATCTTGAACTCGCGGCACTCTATGATCAAGCTCGTCTCTTTCTCTATCCCTCTCTGTACGAGGGTTTTGGCCTACCAATTCTTGAAGCCTTTCACCACGGTACACCGGTAATCACAAGCAACAATTCCGGTATGGCTGAAGTAGCAGGTAATGCCGCTGTCTTAGTTGATCCACTTGAAGAAGAAAGCATTCGTGATGGCATTACTACCATCTTACAAGAAGATCGAGCTGCAGAGAAGATTCGTGACCAACGAATGATTCTCAGACTACAAATGTTTCGCTGGGAAGACACTGCGCGTCAAACACTCAGTGTGTATCAAAAAACTAAACAATACTGGCAAACATGAAACAAGCAAGACTCAACATCGCCATTGATGGCAATGAAGCGAATGTCTCAAAACGTGTAGGCAGCAATGTGTATGCCTTTGAAATTTTAAAAGCTTTGGAAAAACTCACAAAATCTCAGAGCGAAATATATCACGTTACTGTACTACTTCACTCACAGCCAAATGATGACTTACCAAAATCACGCGAAGGTTGGAGCTATCAGGTTTTTGGCCCCAAACAACTCTGGACTCAGTGGGCTTTGCCGAGACATCTCTATGCTCAAAAAAAAACCTATGGTGTATTTTTTACCCCCAGTCATTACGCACCAAGTATTTGTCCAATTCCCTATGTTTCATCTGTAATGGATTTAGCATTTCTTTCACATCCCCACACCTTTCGCTGGCGAGATCTATTCCAACTCAAACATTGGACAGAGCATAGTGCAAAAAATGCCAGTAGAGTTATAGCAATTAGCCAAGCAACTAAAACAGCCATCCATCACTATTACCAGATTAAGAAAAACGAAATTGTTGTTGCATATCCTGGTTCACCCACCCCACATACAGTTAGTCAGTCAGACCAAAAACAGCTGTTGCAATCTGAGCAGATACAAGCTCCTTTCTTCTTATTTGTTGGTACTATTCAGCCCAGAAAAAATATTCCCTTACTCGTCGCTGGTTACGAGCAATTTATAACGAAATTTCAAACCGAGCGCCTGCCAAAAGGCATAAATCCAACAAAAATCCCTCAGTTAGTCTTGGCGGGCAAAACCGGCTGGATGGCTCAAGAAAGCATGGGATCAATACGTCGCTCTTCAGTTTCAGCCCTAATCAAACGAGTAGGTTTTAGCAGTCTTGACTTACAAACATCACTGTATTCACATGCGCTAGCCACTATTTTAGTGAGTGATGCCGAAGGGTTTGGGTTACCACCACTAGAAGCCATGCGCTATGGTTCTCTTCCAATTGTGGCCAAAGCCGCCAGTCTACCAGAAGTAGTTGACAAGGCAGGAATAATCATTCCACCAAATTCACCAGAAGCTATTGCAGACGCGCTATGGCAATGTCTCACCCTTTCAGCAAAACAAAAGGCCATGTACCGCAAATTTGCTCGCGAACAATTGGCGTTTTTTAGTTGGGAAGCATCTGCCCAGATCATTCTCGAAACGTTACAAAAAGTGGCAAAAAAATAAAGGATTTTCTTTGAAAGCAAAAATAATCATTGGTATTGATCCTGGATTTGATCGACTTGGGTGGGCTGTTGGTTCTGTCACTGGTAGAAAGCTGCAATTGTTAACTCATGGCTTGGTACAGACCTCTGCCAAATCCTCAATGATGGATCGCTACCAACAGATTCTTGTCGAACTGACTGAAATTCTCAACCAATATCAACCAACTCAAGCGGCAGTAGAGGAACTCTATTTTTCTACCAATAAAAAAACAGCACTCAGAGTGTCGGAAGTAAGAGGACTCATTATTGGACTATTGCTCAATCATCAAGTCGCTGTATTTGAGTATCATCCCCAATCAATCAAGTTGGCAATTACTGGCCATGGTAAAGCAGATAAATTGGCGATGGCCAAACAACTACAGCTTGAACTTGGAATAGACGCGGCGTTGCGTGACGATGAACTAGACGCCATCGCCATCGCCCTCACGCACACTCTCACAGATGGTGTATCATAAAAGCTATGATTGGCATGCTCACTGGCGTTGTAATTCTTCAAAACCAAGAGGTGATTTTAGATGTAAGCGGAGTGGGGTACCAAGTGGCAGTCACATCCTCCACAATCTCAAAGTTAGTTAATGGACAAACAGTAACGCTCCATATTTTTACCCATGTCAAAGAAGACGCTCTAGAGTTATTTGGTTTTCCAGAATTAGCAGAAAAAAAACTTTTTCAATTGTTACTTGGGGTGAGTGGAGTCGGTCCACGAACTGCACTTGCGATTTCTGACTTAGGAGCGGCAACAATTACCCAAGCAGTGCAAGAAGCCAATGTTGCTCGATTTTCCGCGATTCCTAGAGTTGGAAAAAAACTAGCCCAAAAAATCATTATTGAATTAAAAAGCAAGTTGGGCAGTCTACAAGAACTTGAACTTGGTGGAGTGACAGATCCCAACCAGCAAGAAGTTGTCGCCGCCCTATTGAGCTTAGGATTTGAAGAACAGCAAATTTATCGAGTCTTCAGAGAAATCGATGCTTCACTTGGTGTCGCAGAACAGGTTAAGCAGGCGATGAAGCGACTAACTTCATCTAATTAAGCAGCAGGCTGTTTACCACCCCAAAACAATTCGAGTTAATTGAGTTTTGCCTTCGCTTGTCACTGAATCAAGTGAAACAAGGAGCATCTGCTCATCAGAATCCCGCAAAAGTTCTGCCATTTTTTCGACTAGAGCCATCTCTTGCCAATTGGGCGAAAACAGTACGCTGAATTGTTTCCTTCCTGAGCGGATCCTATCGATTAGTTCATCCTTAGATACTCTTCCTCGTAGGAGATTTCGAGCAAAATCCAGTGGTTTACTGAGTTCTGTTTCAAGCACAGTTGCAGTTGTTTGAAGAACAACCTCTCCCTGATTGCCAGTGGTCATCACTTTAATAGCAAACTCACTTGTTCCACTTGCGTTAGTATCATTGAGTCTTGCTGTAATCATCGTTTCAATCGCCCCAACGATTCTCCCAGCTAGTTCGCCAGGTAATAGTTTGGGTGGTTGTTCTGGTAGTTGTTGGGCGACATCTCTGAGTAGTATTTGAGGACTTAGTTCTGGTACTAGTGGATACATACAACTCCTTATGTTCTATTTATATATGTTTATATTATATCGCAAGTAATCAAATTACTTACGGGAGGTCGTATTTCGTGTACAATAACCAAAGAATACATGAAACAAGCAAAAACTCCCGAAACGACTATCGAAACAACTCCAGAAGAGGAAAAGATCTTTACTTCGCTCAGAGCGGGGAAGTGGCAGGAATTTCTTGGCCAGCCAGGAATTAAACAGGCATTACAAATCGCTATTCAAGCTACACACGAACGGGCAGAGGCACTCGATCATATTTTGCTCTATGGTCCTCCGGGTTTGGGCAAAACCACGCTGGCACATCTGGTGGCCAAAGAATTGGGAGTGAATATCAAGATGACGAGTGGAACTGCCCTGACAAAAACCGGTGACTTGGCAGCGATTTTGACGAGTTTGGAACCCCACGACGTATTATTTATTGATGAAATTCATCGATTACCAAAAGTAGTTGAAGAAACGCTATACCCGGTGATGGAAGATTTTGCCCTAGATATTGTGATTGGCAAAGGACCTTCGGCACGGACGTTGCGTTTGGACGTACCGAGATTTACGTTAATTGGCGCAACGACTCGCTATGGGTTGCTGACCGGGCCGTTTCGCGATCGGTTCGGCATGGTGCATCGGTTTGGCCATTATGTACCAGAAGAATTGGTGAATATTATTACTTCGGCGGCGCACAAATTGGAAACTGTTATAGATTCCGCCGCCGCCTTGGTTGTGGCGAAGCGCTCGCGCGGCACTCCTCGCATCGCGCTCAAATTGCTCAAGCGCGTGCGCGACTTTGCTCAGGTGGAACATATTTCTCCAATTATTCCTGCCACAGTTGACAAAGCTCTGAGTATGTACCAAATCGACGATTTTGGTTTGGACGAACATGATCGCAATTTATTGCTTTCTATCTTAAATAAATTTCAGGGTGGACCCGTTGGCTTAACCACTCTCGCAGCCGCGCTCAGCGAAGATCCTGGCACGATTGAGGAAGTCATGGAGCCATATTTGTTACAAATTGGCTTCATCAAACGCACGCCAAAAGGTCGGGTTGTAACTGACGCCGGCAAACAGCATCTCAATGTAAGTTAACCACACACTATTTTAATTGTATAGTTTAGTGTAAAGCATAACCTTGTCTGGAGTCATGCTTTAGTGTAAACCATGATTTTGAAAGTGATGTGTGATTTCCCACTACTATTTCTAATGTGGGTATGTTTTTTTACCTTTAAGGATTTGTAAACTAAAAATCTCCTCCGAATGGTACCTGCCAGTTAAGAGGGGATTGTATGCAGAATCAATTTTTTCTAAAATTATGGACCCGTAAGCAAGCCATTAGCCGGTTCATTTGAAAATTG
>DAOQVB010000018.1:0-16433 GCA_035341315.1 Candidatus Woesebacteria bacterium
CTCTCTGATACTATCATTGTCTTTTGGGCAATAGGCCAGCGAGCATTAATGTCTTTATCAAATAATGAGATTGATACATCTCCAGTGCGATCGCGGTTGGCATAGAGCGCATCTACAAAATAGAGATAATCAACGGGTTCAGAGAGTGCTAGCGCAGAGTTGGCTACACCCGCCGGAATATAGAGTGAGCCATAGAGCGCGTCGTCATGGTTGCCCAGATTGAAACTTACAGAATGGCCAAAGGTCGCTGAATTCGGTCTAACATCAACCAAAACACAATAGCAATATCCGTGAACAATCGTCACTAATTTATTCCAATTTTCGGCATGAAAACCTCGGATAACATTTAAATGTGAGTGCGAGTGGTTAATTTGAACTGGGACGAAAGGTTGTTTGAGTGCCATATTTAGATCTGGCAAACGAACAAGTTCGGCGTAGTGACCTCGGTGATCGATGTGTTTTTGTGATGCTGAAAATAACAAACCTTCAATTGCAGTTTGATAGATTCCGTCAACAACATGATTAGATTCAGTTGGAACAAAATTATCACTTGGCATAGTTATGAACTTTCCGCTGTATTATACTGTGCAGAAAAATAGGCAGCGTTGGCTTCTTTAAGTGGTTTCCACCATGCTTGATTATTGGTATACCAATCGATTGTTCGTTGCAAACCTTGTTCTAGATCAACCGATGGCTGCCAACCCAATTGAGATTGAATAGTATTCCAATTAACTCGATATTTTTGATCGTGTCCTGGTCGATCAGCTACAAACTGAATAGAACTTTCTGATCGATTCATAATTTTTAATACTAATTTGATCAGCTCTAAATTTGTAATATCCTCAGTAAGTCCTCCTACTAAATAGGTTTGACCAACTTCGCCATTCAGTAATACGAGTTCAATAGCACGACAATGATCTTGAACATATAACCAATCCCTAATTTGATTGCCAGGACCATAAATGGGGACCGTACCACCCTCGAGCAAATTTGTAATTGCTAGGGGAATCAATTTTTCAGGAAACTGATATTCGCCGTAGTTATTTGAGCAATTAGTAATGGTAACCGGTAATCCATACGTCTCGGCATAAGCCCGAACCAAGTGATCAGATGCCGCTTTACTGGCCGCATAGGGACTTCTTGGTGAGTAGGCAGTAGTTTCAGAGAAACCTTCTCTGCTGTCTAAGGGGAGCGAACCAAAAACTTCATCGGTGGAAATATGATGGAATCTGGCAACGGAGTGTTTGAGGGCGGCTTGTAATAAGGTATGAGTACCCATCACATTGGTTTGGAGAAATAGATTGGGGTTAGTGATGGATCTGTCTACATGAGATTCAGCAGCAAAATGAATCACCATTGTTGCCTCGCTCAGTATGTCGTCAACCAATGTAGCGTCGTTAATAGAACCGTGAACGAAGCGCACAGTACTCTGTTTTTCTAATTCTGCTAGAGAAGACCGATTGCCAGCATAAGTGAGTGCGTCAAGGATAATAATACGATCATCCGGATGTTGTTTGTTCCAATAATAGCAAAAATTAGTACCAATAAAACCAGCCCCTCCTGTAACCACTAGCGTATTGTGTTTATCGAGTGTTTTGTTCATATTTTGGTTTTGATTATTTATTATACGACTCATCAATTAGGCGCTGTGTTTCGGTTCTACCCAACTGACTTCTCACTCTAACATACATATTCTCTAAATTTGCATACTTTTTTTGTTCAATTCGGTATAGTTCTTGATAGAGTCCTGTCAAAAGTGCAAAAATAATAGTGGACAAAAACAATAAGCGAGTAATGGTTTTTTGGGATGGAAGAGCAATATTTGGTAATTTCATGTCTTTATTGCGGAGTAGGGGGTGAGTTAAGATCGAACGAAGATTGTATGTATTCCTTTAGGATAGCGCTGTCAGTAGCGATATACACCCATTGATTTTGATATCTCCAAATGGGTGGATGTATGAGTACTCCATACTCCCCGTAATTTTCTGCAATTGGCAATGTGTGCGTAGTGATTTTTGGGCGTAAATCATTTTTTACAAATTGAACCCCAATCTGCAAGATCTCGCTGAGTGGCCAATAAGATTCATAATTCCTTCTATACCAATTCACCAGTCTACCCAATAATTCGGGGTTAGTCAGAACAGATTTTGACTGCAGTTTATCTAATAACGCAACGATTACTTGTTGCTGTCTTCTCGTACGGGAATCATCACTACCATTTTCACCAATAGCTTGGCGAGAGCGTATATATTCTAATACACGATTTCCATTCATTGTCTGAGTTCCAGCTTCAAAGCTAACTGTTTGTTGCAATAATGTAGGATCGGTGATTTGACTTGGGTTAAGACCTGGAATGGGAAAATGATCATCAGTAAATGCCTGAGCTACAGTTATTTCCAATCCACCGACTGTGTCTATTAATTCTGCTAATTGTTCTAAATTGACCGGAATAATTCTATCGATAGAGATACCAGAAAGAGACTCAATTGCTGAAGTCACAAGGTTGGTTGGCTGCTCAGGATTGGCTTTTTGACCATAATAATACAGTGAGTTAATTTTTGTCTGGTATTCATCAATCCAAAGATCTCTGGGTAGCGAAAGGGAGTTAATTTCACCAGTTTCCAGATTCATCGTTAGTAGAATTATTGTATCTGTTAGAACGGTTTGCGAGCGGGCTTCTACTTCGTCTAAGCCTAATACTAGTATTGAGATTCTACTATTCGAGTGATTGAAAGGGTTCTGCCAAGCATTTTTTGCCATGCGAAGTATTTCTGTAGTAGTTAGCCCGCTTGATTTTTGAAACAGTGAAAACTGATACCATCCAATTAGACCGAGAATTAATCCGGTAAATACAAATAAAACCAATAAAAAACCGGCGGTGGCCAACTGCGCTTTCAGCATTAGCTTAATTAAGTTTCGATTCATTAGTAGCTATCTTACCATTAGTAATGCGGTACAATGAAAAGATGCTCAAACGAGTGCTTGTGTTCTTGATGTTGCTTGTTATATTGTTTATATCTTCAAGAAGTTTCCTCTTGGGTAAACTCTTTTTTTTGCACGATTTTACTCATGCTGCCAGGATTGCCGAAATGTCTCGCGCCCTTCAAGATGGGGACTTTCCAGTTCAGTGGTCGAAAAACTTTGGCTATGGATATGGTATGCCCCTGTTTTTGTTTTATGGACCTTTCCCATATTATATTGGCGCCTTCCTTTATATAGTTTCTGACTCTATATCTTTGTCATTACTCTTACTATTTATTTCTGTAAATATTGTTACGATTCTGGGATCGTATCGATTGGGAAAGGAGATATCTGGAAACGCTGGGGGGGTTATTTTTGCCGCGCTATATACACTTGCACCATATCGGGCAGTTAATTTGTTTTTGAGAGGAGCAATCAATGAATTATGGGGAATGGCATTGCTACCCTGGTTAGTGTTGGGTTGGTATTTGATGATAAAAAAACATCGCTTGGGCTGGCTATACATATCACTCAGCACGGCCATCATAATACTCAGTCACAATTTATCCGCCCTATACTTTGTACCACTCGGATTTCTATCTGGCTTGTTGCTTTATCTCTGGAAACGAAAAAATATAAAGCGAAGTATTCAAGAAATGCTATCACTACTAGTAAAAGGTCTACTTGCTTCCTTATTGGGCTTTGGCCTGAGTGCTTTTTATGCTCTGCCGGCTTTGTTTGAGAAATCATTCACTCGGTTGGACGAGCAAATCTTAACTGGCTATTTTGATTACCACAATCACTTTTTGTATCTTAGGCAATTTTTGCTAGATAATTGGAAATATGGTGGTTCGGAATGGGGTCCCAACGACGGCATAAATTTCTTTTTGGGATATGGTGTACTTTTTGGGTTAGGGCTTGCAGTGTTCCACGCTCTGAAGAATTTTAAGCGAGTGAGTAAACAAACTTCTTTGAGTATCTTTTTACTGTTTATGACTATGGGTGGTCTAATCTTACTCACTACTCAAAAGTCACTTTGGTTGTGGGAAAATCTGCCAATGATTGCGTATCTTCAATTCCCCTGGCGATTATTAAGCGCAATTGTTTTTATAGCCACAGTAATAATTGCCATGTTTTTTTCAAATAATTTCAAACGAAAAAGAGCAGCAGTGCTCACCATCGTTACAATTACTCTAATCACCTCATTCAGATATTTTGTACCCGCTGCCTATTATGATTCAAACAATGGTCCATACTACACAGACGCCACGAGAATCCAAACAGAAATGAGTGGTATTCTGCCAGATTACATACCCAAAACTTTCAATACAGATATTGAACCGTTCCAACAGTTGGTCAAAGAGAGCGAATTACTTACAGTTACAATCTTAAAAGATGCTACGTCTCAAAAGATACTCTTAGTTAAAGCCAAAGAGCCAGTTCCTATAACCATTTCAATTGCAAATTTCCCTGGTTGGAAAGCATATCTTGATGGTGCAGAAATACAAATTTTAACCAGCGAAAACGGCCTGATTGAAGTGAATCTACCAGAAGGAGAACACCTGCTTAATTTAAATTTTGGAGCGACGAAGGTACGGATGTGGAGTTATCTCATCAGTACGATTGCAGTGATCCTTCTTTTCGTTAAACTCTTTAGTACACAAACAAAAAAACAAAACTAAGCTATGCAGAAAACCACTACGAATGACGAACTTCAGATAATCAAACGGCGGTCTATTTCTGGTGCCATGTCATACTTACTTCGAACTATTATTTTGCAAGGTATTGGGTTTCTTTCGCTAGCCATTTTGAGTAGTTTATTTGCTCCAGAAGACTTTGGTATTTATGGTTTTATTCTAATGATCATTGGTTTATTGACGTTTTTTTCTGACGTTGGTTTAGCCGCTGCGCTCATACAGAAAAAAACCGATCCAACTGTAGAAGAATATCGCACGGCGTTTACCATTCAACAACTACTTGGATGGTTCATTGTTGTTATTGCTGTGCTATTGGTAGCGTCGGGTATTGTTTCCAGAAAAACTGGTTGGGCAGGTGATTGGATTTTACTGACGCTAGCCATTTCCTTTCCATTAACAACCTTAAAAACCATTCCCTCCGTAATTCTTGAACGAAAATTGGAATTCTCAAAATTAGTCATACCACAGATTGCTGAACAAATTGTTTTTCATGGGGTTCTGATCTTTATGGCTTTTCAACAATGGGGAGTAATAAGTTATGCATTTGCAATTGGCGCCAGAACAATAATCGGCATTCTTTTGATGAACGTAATTCAGCAATGGCAATTTGGACTAGCAATTACTAAGCCGGCAATCAAAACACTGCTTTCATATGGTGTTAAGTTTCAACTCAACGATTTTCTGGCAAGAATTAAAGATCAACTGTTTTACATTGTGGTTGGCGTGATGATGCCATTAAGAGAATTTGGTTATATTCAATGGTCAAAAAATTGGTCAATGTACCCCTACACACTTACTGTCCAAAACGTGATGGCGATTACTTTTCCGACGTTTTCTAGATTACAGCACCGTAAAGACGCTTTGGCAAAAGGCTTAGAGATTTCTCTTTTCTGGATTACCCTGGCGATTTTCCCAATTATTGTTGGCATGGCTAGTTTTATTACTCCTTTTCTATCAGTATTTTCATCGACATATGGCAAGTGGATGCCCGCAGCGTTTAGTTTTGCTTTATTTAGTCTGAGCATTGGTTGGAGTGCGATTTCAACACCGTTGACCAATTTGCTTAATGCTATGGGCAAAATTAACCAAACGTTAAAATTAATGATCATGTGGACACTTTTAACCTGGGTTCTTACTCCACCGTTAGTTTGGTGGTTTGGGTACAATGGGGTCGCAATCGCCGCACTCCTCATTAGCTTTTCTTCAATTGCCGCTGTTTGGATGGTACAGAAAGAACTCTCGTTTAAGTTGTGGGATCAAATATGGCCGCAGCTGGCTGCGGCCACCGTCATGGCAGCCGTTGCTCTCATTGGTAGAACGTATTGGCAACAGAGTGTGGGATTCCTGGTCTCAGGAATGTTCGTAGCACTTTTATCCTATGTATTGACAGTATTTGTCCTTGCCAAGGATCGTTTAATTCGTAATACGCTATACTTACTAAGAGAGAGAGCATAAGTATGTCTCAAATAACAGCTATTGTTACCACACATAATGCCGCGAAAACTTTATCAGATTGCCTGAAATCACTCTCATTTGTAGATGAAATTATCGTCTTAGATATGGAAAGCACAGATGAAACACGAGGTATCGCGCGCAAATTTCACACAAAAGTTATCTCAATACCACCAGCAGAATATGTTGAATTAGTAAGAAATACATCTGTCAAAGAGGGCACCAAACCCTGGATTTTACTAGTTGATCCGGATGAAACAATTCCAGATCAATTACAACAAAAGTTGCTGTCACTCGTGGATGACACCCATGCTCAAATCTCTGCGTATAAAATTGCCCGAAAAAATCTTGTGTTTGGCACTTGGATTCAGCATAGTGGCTGGTGGCCAGACTACCAAATCAGATTTTTTAAAAGAGGCGCTGTTTCATGGTCTGGAGTCATTCATGAGCAACCGAGCGTTAATGGTGCGGTGGGGGTGATTGATGCCAGTTCAGAATTGGCAATTGAACACACTAATTATTCATCTCTGGATGAATATTTTCAAAGAATGATGCGATATACACAAGCGGAAGTGGGAGATAAATCATCAAAATCTCTTACAAAAATCAACTCGGACCAATTGTTTTTAGCATTTTTTAATGATTTCTTCCGGCGTTACTATCAGGATGAAGGTTATCTAGACGGATTACATGGCACTTCATTAGCTCTCTTACAAAGTCTGTATCAAGTCACAACTGCCTTAAGAATTTGGGAAAAACAACAATTTCCATATTCGGCAAATACCGTTACGGACTCCACAATCAATCAAGTGATCTCCGATTGGAAATACTGGCAAGCATCAAAAATGAGTCTCCAGACTAAAGGGCTAAAGAAAGCGTTTTGGCTACTGAGAAAGAAACTAAGATTTTAGGCTATAATAGCTTTGTGAAACATGTTTCTGTAATTTTAGTTCACTATAACAATACTAAGACAACTAATTCCTGCCTTTCTTCTTTATCATCCCTTATTCACCCAGGATATGCTTGTCAATATATTATTGTTGATAATGGATCGATTAAAAAGTATGTTCTACCTAAATCATTAACAAAATCAAAAAAGTTTAAGGTGATACGTTCGGATGCCAACTTGGGTTTTACTGGGGGCAATAATCTTGGCATTCACTATGCAGTTGAGAGAAATAACTCGCAATTTATTTTTTTGTTAAACAATGATACGACGATCCACAAGCAGGCATTACGTAATCTGCTACAAACATTAGAAGATCAACCTGAGGTTGGCATTATTTGCCCCAAAATATACTTTTCTGCAGGGAAAGAATATCATTCTAAGAGTTATTTACCCAGTGAGCGCGGAGAGGTTTTTTGGTATGCCGGAGGCAGCATTGATTGGCAACATATCGTGGCATTTCATCGTGGTGTTGATGAAGTTGACCGTGGACAATTTAACAATGCTGCTGCTACCGATTTCGCCACTGGTTGTGCCATGCTCATTCGACGTGAGGTACTAGAAAAGGTTGGTTTTTTGGATAAACGATATTTTATGTATTTTGAAGATGTAGACCTAAGCCTTCGGGCTAAGAAAGCTGGATATACAATTGCTTTTTGCCCTAATGCTATAGTGTGGCACGACAACGCAGGTTCTTCTGGCGGTTCTGGCTCATCGCTTCATGTGTATTATCAAGAAAGAAATCGATATTTGTTAGCGTTCGCTCACGGCACTCCAGCGGTAATCCCCGTTGTGCTTCGCTTACAGTTTCAGGCGCTAACATCAGGTAGTCGCTTACGCAGGAAAGCAGTGCTAGACTTTTATAAGGGATCTTTTGGAAAACAATCACTAGTATGAAAAAAGCAGCAGTCACAGCAATTATTTTGGCCAGAAACGAAGCAGAGATGCTTCCCGGCTGTTTAAGAACGATTGCGTGGTGTAAAGAAATAATTGTCATAGATGACGGCTCGTCAGATAACACAAGCGAAATTGCTGAGAATGCTGGATGTAAAGTTATTTCATTCAAACATCAATCGTTTGCTCGCAGACGAGAGGAGGGCGCAAAGTTCGCCGCTCATGATTGGATCTTATATATCGATGCTGATGAGAGAATTATTCCCGAACTTGCCGATGAAATGCAGAGAGTAGTTTCCGAAAGCAACAATTCAGCATTTCAAATGAATCGAACGAACATATTCTTTGGCAAAGTATTTCAATACGGAGGATGGGAAACAGATACAGTAACTCGACTGATTGACAAGAGAAAATTGAAAGGATGGAAAGGGGATATTCACGAATCACCCATAATTTCAGGAACCGTTGGAACCTTAAAAACAAATTTACTTCATTTTTCTCATCGAACCATTGTGGGTGGATTGTATAAGACTGCGGCTTGGACGCCAGTTGAAGCCCAGCTCTTGGCAAAGGCTAGTACCACTAAAATTTCCTTTGCAATCATTATAAAAAAAGGTTTGGGAGAATTTTGGCGCAGAGCTATAAAATATCGTGGCTACCACGATGGCGAACCGGGCTTGATGGAAAGTCTCATTCAAGCAATTAATCGAATGTTAGTGTACTTACAAATTTGGGAGCTCCAACAAACTCCCCCCATTAAAGAATTGTATGCTGTCAAAGAAAGAGAAGTAGAAATATTGTGGGAACAGCATAAATAAACATTGTGAAAGCAGTTTTTGTCTCTCCCTATCTTAAACAAATTCACACAGGTGGTGGTGAAAAGCATCTCTTTGATGTAGCGCTTTCTCTCCCTAAGAAAATCGAGCTCAATTTTGCATTACCTACCGAATCAGATATCTCTGATGATTCTTTTCGTACTTCTGTTGAAAATTATCGGAATAGATATCAGGTTTTTTTGGGTAAATCGTTGCAGAGAATTAAGTTTATTCGCACATCACTATTTACTCAAGCGCCATGGTATAAAAAGCTACTATGGACTCAAAACTTTGACTACATATACTACGTTACAGACGGAAGTTTGTTTTTTAGTTTAGCCAGAAATAATTTATTGCACATTCAAACACCACTAAAAAATAACTATCCCAACTTTTTGCAATCAATCAAAATCAAGCAGTGGCATCCAGTAAATACTAATTCTCAATTTACAAAAGCAATCGTAGAAAGCAATTGGGGCATCAGTGTTGATCAGGTACTTTATCCAGAGATTGATGAATCCTTGCTAGCAAGTAAAGCGAATAAAAATCCAATTATCTTATCGGTTGGCCGATTCTTTCCACAGCTACACAGCAAACGCCAGGATGTCTTGGTTCGGGGGTTCAAACAGTTACTGAAAGAACAACCAAGACTTTTAGCAGGTTGGGAGCTTGTTTTTGTGGGATCTATTGAAAATCAAGCTTTCTACGATCGAGTTGTTGCTATGGCCAAAGGATTGCCAATTCGCTTTGAAACTAAGCTTGATCACACCGAACTCAATGAGCTCTATTCACAGGCTCGTATATTTTGGCATGCTACTGGATATGAGGTTGACCAAGACCAGAGCCCTGAAAAGGTGGAGCACTTTGGTATAGCTACCGTGGAAGCGATGGCCGCAGGAGCAATTCCGCTCGTCATTGCAAGTGGAGGTCAAATTGAAATTATTCCTCAGGAATTAGTATCATATTGTTGGACTACCATTCCAGAGTTAGTTTCAAATACAATACAATTGTTGCGAGACCCAGCCAAAGAAACTCAGCTACGCAAAATTGTTCGACATCGAGCCAAGCATTTTTCTCATCAAGAGCTCGAGAGTACTGTTAGGAAAATGTTTAATGTCTAATTCTTTCTCGGTATCCACCATTATCCCAACATTTAACGGAAGAAAACTATTAGAAACGCATCTGCCATCTATTCTGCGTTCCCTACGTGATGGAGACGAACTGATTATTATTGATGATGCCAGCCAAGATGAAAGTGGCAACTGGCTGAAGTATGGTTTTTCGTTAACTCAACAAAAAAATCCTAATCTGACAGATAAGCATGGCGCATTTGAACTGTATCAGGGTTTTACAAACTTGAAAAATAAAAAGATTACCATTAGTTTACTCGTTAATGAGAAAAATTTAAGATTTGCTGCATCGGTGAATCGAGCTGTTCGATTTGCTACTAAGCCGTTACTATTTCTACTCAATTCAGATGTGTCACTGAGACCAGATACCATCAAGTGTTTAGTTACAGCCTATCAAACCAATGCTCAACCGATTTTTGCCATAGGCTGTCTAGAATTCGAAGGTAGTGAGGCAGATGACCTAGCTACCCTGCCAACTGCGGGCAAAAATAAGCTGTGGTTTGAACGCGGATATTTTATGCATAGCAAGCTTAATACAGATGCATCGGGTGAAACAGCCTGGGCATCTGGAGGAAGCGCTTTATTTAACCGAGAGCGCTGGCTCAGTCTTGGAGGTTTTGATGAACACTTTGCTCCTGCTTACTGGGAGGATATCGATTTATCCTATAGAGCAAGATTGAGAAATTGGCAGGTCTTATTTGAAAAATCAGCTATTGTTTTCCATCAACATGAATCAACACATCAAAACGTCTTTTCAAGTCAAGCTATTAAAAATATCAGTTGGCAACATGCGGCCTATTTTGTTCAGAAGCATGGTAATTTTTGGCAAAAACTAGCGTATCTGTTATGGCAACCGTATTGGATACTAAAAAAACGCCAATCATGAAAATAGCTGGCAAGCTTCCACTTCTTTTCATCGTGCTTATTGCTGGGTTGTTGCGATTTTGGCAGCTTGGCAATATTCCGGCTGGCCCAAATTGGGACGAAGCTGCCATTGGTTACAACGGCTGGTCCGTCTGGCAAACGAGAAGGGACGAGTGGCTAGAACGATTGCCAATATCATTTCGTTCATTTGGTGATTACAAAGCGCCATTGGCAATCTATGCAAATGGTCTATTTACCTCGCTGTTCGGTTTAAATGTCTGGGTTATTCGCTTACCATTTGCTCTATCTGGAGTGTTAGGTGTGGTTTGTTTCTACTATTTAATTTCTAACCTACTTGCACTTAAGCAAAAACAGAAATCGTACAGTAGCTCAAAATGGTTGGCAGTAATTGGGTCTGCAACACTCGCTATTTCTCCATGGCACATTCTCTTCTCAAGAGTGGGTTTTGAGAGCGGACTCGCTTTAACGGAAGTAATTTTGGCCACGGCTCTTCTTATACTGTCTGTTCAAAAAAAATGGCCTCGCTGGCAAGTCTTAGGCTTGCAAATCGCATCAGGATTGATCTTTGCCAGTACATTTTATACCTATCATAGCGCCAAAGTGATGGTGCCAATCTTTTTGGTTTTTCTGTTGTTGCTACTTCAGAGATCGAAATTGCTCTCAATTAAACACGGCTTTCTGTACCTGTCTGGAATAATCGTGGCAATTATTCCGTTTATACTTGATTCATTACTTGGAGAAGGCTTAGCAAGGGCAAGCGTGACTATTTTTGCCCAAACACTCTCTTTTCCTGATTTAATCACAACCGTTGTTCAAAATACTCTAGCTCATCTCAATCCGAAATTTCTAGTTATGGGTCAGGCGGATTCGATTAGACACTCAATAGGTTCGATGGGAGTGCTTTTCCCATCAACCGCTTTTCTAGCAATCATTGGGTTCATTTTTAGTCTGAGGGGTAGGCGAACTTTTATTTGGCAGCTTAGTTTAATTTGGATAGTAGCCGGATTAGTTCCAGCCATTATTGGCGTCGAAGTACCACATCCCAACCGGGCACTTTTGGCTCTACCTGGATTTTTACTGCTCGCATTGTTGGGTTTGGATCATCTAACCAAAATTATTTTTTCGTTTGTCAAACCAAATCGAAAAATACAAATAGCACTTATTTGTTTCTTAGTCGTCGTTGAGATAACTCAATTATCTCTATTTTTACACCAATACTTTGGTACATATAACAGACAATCAAGCTCATCTTTTCAAGATGGCTATTCAGAAATGTTTGCCGAAGTTTGGTCATACTATGATGGGAACAATGGAAAACATTCAGTTGACCAAATTGTCATCACCAGCGAATATGGACAACCGTATATTTATGCCTTACTCACACGTAAGATTTCAACTTTTCAATATCACAATGGGGCATTAATTAATTTTTTATTTCCCGATGTGGTTCAGCTGAGTGATTTAGATAGACCAAACGCACTGGTAGTGGCGGGTGAAAAAAGCGATCTGATAGACAGAACAAAAGCGATAAAAGTTATTTATGCAAACGATGGCCAACCTCGTTTCTGGCTTTTTGATACGAATCTCTTATAAAATTCAATACTCCATTAGAAAGTCGCTTCCTCGTTCACCCTGATAATTGAAACCTGTGGTATCGAGAAGCACACTGGGATTTTTAATCGAACCGATGATGATTTGGAATGGCACTTTACCATATCGATAACTGAGTTGTTGGTATTGAGAATCTGACTTGAAAAAACCAACCTTAGAATATGCAAGCGAATGTTTGGATGCAGGCCTTGTATCCCAAACACAGACATCGCGATTATTACAAATATCAATTATTGTTGACGAATTCTTGTCTAGTGTAAGAGTGGAATACTTGATTACGCCAAAATACATTGAGTTAACAAAATCATCATCGTGAAAAATAAAACGCACGTTTTGAGTGGGAACTGTAGACTGAAGATAAGCCACAGATTCTTTCAGTGATGCCAGATCATCATATTTGTACCATTGACTTACATGAATTCCCAAAGAGAGGAACATCAGACCAAAAATACTTCCAGTCACTACATTTGATTTTGTAATAGAAAGAACACTAGCTAGCAAGATAAACGGTATGAAATATAACGTGCTCAAATAGTAGTCCAATTTATCACCCTTAAAAACTCGTAGCATTACTACTATGCTGAAAAAGTAAAAAAGGATAAATAAGTTAGCAATGTTTTTCGTTTTTCGATACCGTATAAGTAAAACCAAAGAGCCACCAAAATATAAACAGATTCCGATGATTGAATGGTATGTTTCTTTACTCAGCATGACTCGATCAAAGAATTTAGGAAAATAGGTTAGTACGTATGCTGGCTTGGATACTCGTTCAAAATATTGCGAATGCTCACTGGAAAAATAATCAATAATAGCTTTTGTATTTTTAAACTGACTACGATATTCTGCTATTCCGTAAGGTAATAGCGTGAGAATAATGACTAGTAGCCCAACCACCCAGTAGCTAAATATTCTTTTTAGGGTAAACTTTTGTATTGAGTAAAGGGCAATAAAGACAAAAAACAACACAAGCACCGCTGATTGATAATGAAATTGAAAAGCGGTGATACACGCTAAACAAAATACGGGAATGAACCAAAACTTCTGATATTTCATGATTTGAATCCCAGAGTACAGAAATAGTAATGAAAAAAACGGAATCATGTTGGGATTCCAGGCTGTAGTTCCGTACTGCAATGGTATCGGTGCAATGATGTAGAGTAGGCCAGTCAACAAAGCGAGTTTGCTATCAAATATTTGCCGTAAAATCAGAAATAAAAGGACTGGACTCAGCGCCTCGACAAAAGTAATCACCCACTTCATGGTTAGTGGATCATTATTAGTTAAAAGTGAAAAGAATACATGTAGTTGGTAATAGAGTGGGGGCAAATAAAAATTTCCTACACTCGCCTTTGGGCCGTAATCGACAATGAGGTTGCCTTGATTGATTCTTTGCTCAATTAGCCAAGCATCTCTGGCAACATCTTGACCAAATGAAATGTGAGTCGCAGAGAATACAAAACGAAAAATCAAACTAAAAAAGAGTAAAAAAAAGACTGCTAGTGTATTCCCGGTCTTGAGCTTGCTATGATACATATCATGCGTATTTTTACGATTGCCACTATAGTTATCCTAGCAGTCGTTTTTCGTTTCTTCCAGTTGGGAAATTTACCACCTTCGCCATATTGGGAGGAAGCAGCTCTTGGCTACGACGCCTACTCAATTCTTAAAACTGGCAAGGATCATCATGGGAATTGGTTTCCTATTGTGGCGTTTGAATCATTTGGGGACTGGAAACCTGGATTTTATATTTATACCGTGGTACCAAGCATCTTTATTTTTGGTTTAAATACCTTTGCTGTTCGTTTTCCTTCTGCGGTAGCCGGCTTAGCAATTGTTATTGGCTCGGGCATCTTGGCAAAAGAATTATTCCTAGAGAAAAAACAGCCGAGACTTATTAACGAAAAATCAAGACATTGGCTGCCGTATCTTGTAATGTTGGTTACGGCAGTTGAGCCATGGGGAATTATTTTTTCTAGAGCCGCCTGGGAAGCTAACTTAGCAACTGCTTTAATTGTATGGTCAATTATTTTTGTATTTAAACAATCTCGATCAACAAACAAATATATTCCCAGCTATTTAATTGCGGCAGCTATTGGGACGGTTTTAGCGATGTATACCTATCATGCAGCAAGAATAGCCGCCCCAATGATGGTTGGGGCGGCATTTTTATTTACCGAGCTGGAGCAGCTCGCAATTTGGTCCAAAGTAAAAACAAGAAGCAAGCGCCTGAGATTCTTATTGCTACCAGCAGTAACATTTGTGCTTATGTTGTCACCGTTGTTGCTCAACATGACATCAAATACCGTCACCAATCGGTTTGCCACTACCTCAATATTTTCCGATCTTGACGTCATCATTCAAAGCAATCAACTAAAAGAACTATCGGACAACTCTTTTCTTTCTAGAATTGTGTACCATCGTTACCTACTATTTGGTAAAGAGATAATTACTAATTTTGGTAAACACTTCGATTTAGGGTATTTGTTTCTCCACGGTGACACAAATCCACGTCATTCAATCCAATATGTAGGTCAACTGTATCCTCTGAGTTTAGTATTGCTCATTATTGGTTTATCCATATTGGTTTATCGCCATCGACGGCAAGCAGTTCTATTTGTATTTTGGTTCCTATTCGGTCTTTTCGCCTCGACGCTCGTTGTTGGTTCACCCCACGCAGTACGCTCATTAGTAGTATTTCCTTTTTTTACTATTATTATTGGATTGGGTTTGCATCGCACCATCGACTGGCTTTCGCGAATTAGCAAACCCAAGCAATTTATTTTTACATCTATCTTTTCTGTTATATTTGTGGCGCAAATTGGTGTATTTTGGCTCTATTACAGTCAGGTATATCCTGCGGTTTACGCTCAAGAATGGCAGTTTGGTTACCAAGAAATGATTGCTACTGTCAATCAGCTGGCCTTAGCATATCCGGACGAGCAAATCTACATCACTAGAGAGCAGGGCAGACCTGCTATGTATTATTGGTTTTATTCAAAAACTGATCCAAAACTAGCGCAATCATACGAAGCCTCGGCGCAGAAGGATCAATCGGAATTCTTACAATTTGGTCGATTTCATTTCATAGATAAAGTCGATGATGTTTCAACTAGTTACGGCATCCTCGCTGCCTCACCTGGGTTTACTGCAGATGTTGGTTTACCTACGGAAGGAGATGTGGCAATTGTTTCAAACTTACTGGGACAACCTATCTGGATCGTTCAACACTATGAAAAATAATATAATTTTACTTATTATCATCGGTGTTGCAGCGATACTCAGATTATGTGGACTTGGTACCATACCAATTGAGCTAAATCGAGACGAAGCATCAATTGGTTACACTTCATATTCATTACTAAAAACAGGTGCAGATGAATATGGCAGAAAATGGCCGCTCAACCTAGAGTCGTTTGGTGACTGGAAACTCCCAGTTTATGAGTGGGCAACTATTCCCAGTATTGCCCTGTTTGATTTATCTGCCTGGTCTGTTCGATTGCCTTCAGCCATAGCCGGAATAGTTGCGGTGTATTTACTCTATCAACTCACATTGATTGTTATCGCTCAATCAAAATACAGATATTCCTTCGCTTTACTAACTGCAGTATTTTTAGCTATTTCGCCTTGGCATATTCATTTTTCTCGTATGGCTTATGAAGCAAATCTGGGTTTAACCCTCTTTCTAGCCGGCTTACTCCTATTTCTCACGTATATAAACAAAAAAAGAGCATCAGTATTACTGTTGAGTGGAATATGCTTTGGTTTAACGATGATCTGTTACCACGCATTCCAAGTAGTTACTCCCTTAATTATTATATTTTTAATGATCATCTTTCGAAAACACATTGCCTTTAAACCACAAAAACAGTTGTTTAGCTGGGTGTTCTTTATCGGATTAGTTTTGATGCCTGTGTTTTTATTATTTGCTTCTGGATTAACCCACAGTAATCAAGTTAAGCTTTCAGGCCTTTCAATATTTGAAGAGCAAACGTATTATTTGCGCCTATTCAACAAACGAGAATATTTCAACGAGAATCAAGCT
>DAOQVB010000019.1:0-14417 GCA_035341315.1 Candidatus Woesebacteria bacterium
TTTTTGCTCTTGATGTGTAAAAAATTGTGCCATAGAGAACCTTTTCAAAAACTAGACTGGTGTATTCTACTCAAGAGGTGTTAATTATGCAAATGCAACTTGTTTATCTCTTTTTTGCTGCCGCTAAAAATTCTGTAAAGAGAGGATGTGGGTGCAGCGGTCTCGACTTGTATTCTGGATGTGCCTGAGTGGCAATAAAAAAGGGATGCATACTCTTGGGTAGCTCGATCATTTCCACAAAAAAATCATCAGGTGAGGTGCCAGATATTATAAGACCATGATCTGCTAGGACGCCGCGATATTCATTATTAAATTCATATCGATGGCGATGACGTTCGGAAATCAGGTTGGTTTTTTCATCCTTAAAAGCCTGATGTTTTTGGTAAATTGCATGTGCAAGCGTGTCAGCCTTGAGAATACAATCGTATGCTCCGAGTCGCATACTTGCCCCCTCACCCTTAATTCTTTGATATTGTTCTTCAAAGGGAATTTGGTGAATGATTGGGTGAGGTGTTTTATCGTCTACCTCTGCGGTGTTAGCGTCTGTTAGGTGAGCAACATTACGAGCAAATTCCACACAAGCCAACTGCATGCCGTAACACAAGCCCAGATATGGAACTTTATTTTCTCTAGCGTATTTGATGGCGGCTATTTTTCCTTCAACACCCCGACTACCCCAACCGATTGGGACAATAATGCCATGAGCCTTTGCTAAGTCTTCTTGGGCTTTTTTACCTTCTTTTTCGAGTGACTCTGCATTAATAAAAGATATGCGGAGATCCACATCTGAATGCCAAGAGGCAATTTTTAACGATTCGACTAATGATTGGTACGAATCTTCCAATTCATAGTCCCCTGTGGCAATGTACTTGGCGATAATTGCTACGGTCACGGGCTGACTTCGTTTATGCTGAATAACTGACACAAGATCTTTCCAGGCTGTTAAATCTTGCTTGTTGGGTGGTAAGTTGAGTTTGTTGAGGACTTTTTCATCAAACTGTTGCTCTGCAAATACAATTGGAACTTCATAGATGGAATCACAATCTGGATTGGAAATCACCTCATCAGTGCGTAAGTTGCAATAAAACGCAACTTTTTCTTTTCGCTTTTCATCAATAACGAGTTCTGCCCGACCGACAATAAAATCTGGCTGAATCCCCATGGAATTTAAGGTTCGGACTGACAATTGAGTGGGTTTTGATTTTAATTCATTTATGTGCGAGGGCTTAGGAAAATACGTGACATGAATATGCAACACATCTTGAGGAAATCGCAACTTCATGATGCGATAGGCTTCGTAATAGATGGCATTTTGATATTCTCCGGCAGTGCCTCCAAGTTCCACAAGGATAAAATCAAAACCTTGGGCTGATTCTTGAATTCTTCGGATGGCTTCTTCTGGCACATAGGGAATTGCATCCACAGTAGCTCCGTCATACTGTAAATTTTTTGAATTTTCTATAACTTTTGAATAAATTTGACCCATGGTCGTAAAATTTTTATGACCAACTTCTACCTCGAGAAATCGTTCATAGGTACCTAGGTCTAGGTCTGCTTCCAATCCATCCTCACATAAAAAAACGTCTCCATGCTCAATGGGGTTGATGTTGCCAGAATCTAGGTTGAGATAATTTTCGCACTTGATGTTGCCAACAGAATAACCTCGATTTTTCAACAATAAACCGAGAGAGGCGGCGGTTACACCTTTGCCGAGTCCAGATAAAACACCTCCAGAAACGAAGATAAATTTAGTTTGATTTGGGGAATTATTTCCATGATTGCTCATGGGGCAATATTGTAACAACACAAACGGGAAAAGTCACACCCAATTATGCCAGCAAAGCCTCAACAGCTGTTTTTAACTCGTCAGACCAGGTAACTCCATAGGGCAAGGTCATCATTTGGGGTTTTGCGCCGTTGGGGATGACAATAACCACAGTATCTTTTCCTGGGTGTTGTTTAAGTAGTGCGCCGAGTTTTTCTAGAGTCTCTTTACTGGTTTTTCTGGGAATAAATATTTGAAAGCTCGATTCTTCAATTGATTGTTGAACATCAAAGGAGTTGGGCACACTGATTGACTCGACAACCAATTGAGTTTCCTCTTCGCGGACGTCAATCCTACCAGTAATAACGACCACAGAATCTACTGCTAAAGTGGATTTATATTCATCATAGGTTTTGGGAAATACGACAAATCGGATATGTCCAGAGGTGTCTTCTAAATTACCAAACGCCATTTCTTTATCGTTTTTTTTCGTCCTAACGACTCTGAGTTTGGTAATTACACCACCAAACCGAAATCGTTGATCTTGGTGTACTGCGCCATCTACCTCGGCAATTTTTTTATTGGCCTGCTTTTCTGCAGTTTTTAAGGATTTAGCCATTGGATGCTCGGTTAGATACAGGCCAAGCAATTCTTTTTCAAATGAAAGTAACTCAGCTTGAGGATATTCTGGTAAGGCTACAAAGGTATCCTGCATAGCCAGTTCACCGCCTCCAATTTCTCCAAATAGGGTAGTTTGGCCTTGGTCTGAACTACCAAGCCCGGAAATTCGCTTGCGAATTTCCTCAAGGTTTTCCAGCATACTAGCTCGAGTGCCGAAACTGTCCATAGCTCCAACCTTGATGAGGCATTCCAAAGTGGTTTTGTTGACTTTTCGACTATCTGTTTCGGCGATGAATTGGGTTAATGAAGTGAAACTTCCCAAACTATCTCTAACAGCAATGATAGTATCGATCGCTGCAGAACCCACGTGCTTAATAGCGTTCAAGCCAAAGCGGATGGCGTACTTTTTCTTACCTGACGGTAATTTTTCAATAGTAAAATCTCTAGCAGAGTGATTAATATTTGGAGGCAGAATTGATATATCCATTTTTTTACACTCCTCTATGGCCTGAGAAATTTTTTCATCTCTCGTTTGTGCCGTAGAGCCAGACTCAACGCTCATTAAAGCAGTCATGTACTCAATGGGGTAATTGGCTTTTAAATAGGCGGTTTGATAGGCAATCATGGCATAGCTTGCCGCATGAGCTTTGTTGAATCCATAGTTAGCAAAGGCTTCAATGAATCCCCAAACCTTTTCGGCTACAGCTTTGCTGTATGAGTTTTGGACCGATTGATTGATGAAACGCTGGCGGTTAATATCAAGTAATTTCTTTTTTTTCTTGCCAATTGCTCGGCGTAAAATATCTGCTTCCCCCAAACTATATCCCGCCATGACGTGAGCAATTTCTAAAATCTGCTCTTGGTACACCATTACTCCATAGGTTTCTTTTAAAATTGGTTTGAGCGAATCATGTGCGTATGTAATTTTGTTTGTATTGTGTTTTCCCTCAATAAATTGGGGTATCAGATCCATTGGACCGGGTCGATACAAAGCAACGAGAGCCATAATATCTGAAAACTGTGATGGTCGAAGTGAGCGTGCCACACGACGCATGCCGGAAGATTCGAGTTGAAAAACACCCATGGTATCCCCGCTCGCTAACAGAGCGAATGTCTTGGGATCATCTAGTGGTATTTCATCAATCGCGATGGATTCCGTCCGATATTGTTTTACCAAATTAAGTGTACTTTGGATAATTGAAAGATTGCGAAGCCCGAGGAAATCAAACTTCAGTAAACCAATGGCGTCATCAGAAATATTACAGTCTAGTGCGTACATGTCATATTGGGTAATAGTTTTGCCAGTTTTTGAGTCGAGTTGAATAGCTGTATATTCACTCATGGGTTTGTCAGTAATCACAATTGCTGCTGCGTGCACGGACGAGTGACGAACATTACCTTCAACTTTTTGCGCGAGATCGATTAGCTCCCGAAATTTAGGTTGATTGTAATAGGCAGCAAGTTCTGGAACGCTTTGAACTGCCTGGCTCAGTGATGTGCGGTGGCCGGGCTGGTTGGGTATTAGCTTGGCAATTCTATCTGGATCTTCGTAAGGAAAACCAAGTACTCGGCCAATATCCCGGATAGCCACTCGGGCCTCCATTCGACCAAACGTAATCACATGAGCTACTCTATCAGCACCATATTTGCTTGCCACATATTCAATGACTTCGTCTCTGCGATCGTCAGCAAAGTCCATATCGATATCCGGTGGAGTTGGACGTTCAGGATTCAGAAATCGTTCAAAAGCGAGGCCGTGAGCGATTGGGTCGATAGATGTAATGCCCAGACAATACGATACTAATGAGCCCGCGGCTGAGCCCCTACCTGGTCCAACGCCAATCCCCTGCTGTTTTGCCCAATTCACAAAATCCTGGGTAATTAAGAAGTAGGTACCATAACCTTTATCGTTAATGATATTGAGTTCATAGTCTAGTCTTTTAACCAACTCTGGTTTCAGTTCGCCAAACTTTTGTTTAGCTCGTTCAAAAGCTAAGTCATGAAGGAATTGCTCTGTAGTCGATCCTTCTGGAATGGCATATTCAGGAAAAATGAGTTGGCCGGTTGGTATGGTGAGATCACATCGATTGGCGATTTCCAAGGTGTTGGAAATCGCTTCAGGCAAATCATGAAATAATTCAATCATTTCTTGCGTTGAGCGCAAATAGTAATCGGGAGAGTCCATCATGGACATGCGGTCTTTGTCTGAAATGAGTTTGTGAGTTGAAACACACAATAGCGCGTCCTGAGCACGCGCGTCTTCCGAAGAGATGTAATGCACGTCGTTGGTAGCCACAATGGGTATGTGTTGTTCTCGAGCGAGTGCCAATTGATGTTTTTCTAGTTCGGCTAAGAATGGAACTTGCGGGTGACGCTGAATTTCCACATATAAACGATCGGCAAAAATGCTTTTGTACCACTCCAATTTACTTTTTGCCGCATCAACCTCTCCATTTCTTAGGAGTAAGTTAATTGGACTCGATGCGCAGCCAGTAAGCACGATTACACCCCCGTTATGTTGTGCTAGGAGCTCTTCATCGATTCTGGGTTTATAAGAAAAGCCCTCTAGGTGGGCAGTAGACACCAGTTTGAGAAGATTTTTATATCCAACATAGTTAGATGCCAGAAGTGTGAGATGGGCTTGGTCAGCACCCATTTTCGTTTGTTTATCTAGGTGTGATTTTTTTGCGATGTATGCTTCTACACCGACGATAGGTTTGATATCGGCTTTTAGACAAGCATTGTAGAAATGTAACGCGCCAAACATGACGCCATGATCAGTTAAAGCCACGGCGGGTTGATTGAGTGTTTTAACTTGTTCGACTAACTTGGGAAGTTGGCAAAGACCATCGAGCATCGAGTACTCAGTGTGCACATGCAGGTGAACAAAATTGGTTGGAGCTCGACTTGCCATACTAGTAGTATCTTAGCAGATAATAGTTGCTAGAATTAGGTTGTTACTGAAAATTGGGAGGCATGTGAGTTTAGTTGAAGTTAGATCACCTCAACCAGAGATCGTTATAGTTCCAACCAATGCTAAGGTTGTTGAGCAATTGCCATCGCTTTCTGAGGCAGCGAGCAAATATCTCTCAGAATTAGCAGAAACACTAGATGCAAGTGAAGCGTATGAAATTGTGTATCCAGCCGGACATCAATATGGTTATGCCGGATTGTCTGCAGAATTTCCTGCGCTCTCATCGACTGGAGTAATTGAGAACCTGAGATGGATTTTTCAGCATGCTCAACTGCAATCAGTCCAGGAGTGTCAACAATATGTTGTTCAGCCACTAGAAGATCCTCTTGGGATAATTACACAGCGATATGTTGTTGATAGTGATGGAAGAATTCGGAAAGTTACTGTGCCTCAACGACTACGCCCTCCTTCAAAAGTAACATGAGTTGTGCTGTTTTTCCCCCAAATGCGTAGCCACTTGCTAGTTTTCCATCAGATCGAATCACTCGATGACATGGATATGTATTTGGATCTGGGTTGGTGTGCAAAATGTTACCGACAGCCCTTGGGCTGGTGCCAACAGTTTGAGCAATAGCTTTGTACGTAGTAGTTGAGCCTCGTGGAATTTTAGAAACCTCACCAAAGACTTTTTGAGCTAAATTCGAGAGTTTAGGGTTACTATTTTTAGTCATATTTATTGGTAATTTATTGTATACTACCTCAATATGAATATAAAAGATGCAGAAAGACCTACACAACATGAGCAGAAATCTCATTTGACACAGGACCAGCGAGCATTGGTTAATGTGCTTAAAAATGTTGAACTTTCGACTGCGATGGAGATAGTCCCACCTTGGATGCAGCCTCTATTAAAACTTGAGATGAATCGAAGAATTAGTGAGGAATCATTAGAAGATATTTATAAAGCAGCCAAAATTATAGCTGAAGCCTTGAGTTATTTAGGTATGTCCAATTTTTTAAGTCAAGTTCAGTTTGAACAATATTTAGAAACTGTAGAGAATTCAATAGAAATAGAATTAGTAGAGCTTGAGTCTGAAAATCAGGAAGATCAAGATGAAGGTGTCGATAATGGGATCAGCTCTGACTATGTTGATGAAGATCCAGAAAAATACGAAGTCCAGGAAGACTTCCCTGATGAGGAAATTAGTTGGGAGGACTACATCTCATTTCAACTTATGAGGTTACAATACAACTTAATAATTTTTGAGGGAATGATTAGTAACTTTGAAGAGATGCTGATAAAACAGACCTTGTCAGTAGAGACTTACGTACAAAAGCTAAGCAACGATGTGCTCTCAGCATTAAAAGAGGTTTTAAGTCAAAGCCATCTACAAAAAGCCTTTTCACTTACAAACAAAAATTATTCGCCAAGCGACTTATTTATTCAATAGTTCAATAATTTGTTTAGGATCGAGAGGTTGATTGATTTTTTTCTTAAGCTGGCCAATAAAGAAACCAAGAAGTTTTTTATCGCCGGCTTGGTAACGCTGCCACTCAGTAGGAAATTCATTTTTAATTGAATTAATGGCTTCTTTGACTAAGTTTGGATCGAGTTGATCGGTCCGAGTGGCAGCTAGTATTTTTTCAATGACTTCGGTAACAGGGGTTGTTTGATCTACAGTTACTTTTTTATTTATTATCAGATTAGCAACATCATTTGGTTCTACCTTGTTGCGTTTGGCATCAGCAAAAACCGCATCTGCCCACTGTGCACCCGACTGTGTTTCTAAAAAGTAAGCGGAGTTTTTTGGATCTAGATTGAAATCGTGTTCCCAACGTCGAGCAATCACATCTGGCAGTTCGGGTAGTAGTTTGCGCATGATCTCAATTTGAGTCTGGGTAAACTCAATTGGCGGCAAATCAGGATCGGGGAAATACCGATAATCTTCTGCTTCCTCCTTAACTCGTTGAGAATAAGTAACTTGTTTTTGCATATCCCATCCACGGGTTTCTTGAGCGGGAGTCTGATTTTTATCAAGCAACTCGGTTTGTCGAATCACTTCATAGGCAATTGCTTGCTCCATGAATCTAAAGGAGTTAATATTTTTTACTTCAACTTTATACTTAGGTAACACATCGGGGGTGTTGGCAAGCGATAGATTTGCTTCAAGTCGCATGCCACCCTGCTCCATATCGCAATTAGCGATGTCTAAATATCTCAGGATTTGTCGAAGTTTTTTGGCGTACTCTTTTGCTTGCGAGGCAGTATGAATGTCTGGCTCAGTGACGATTTCAATCAGTGGTACGCTGGAGCGATTAAAATCTATAAGGCTAACTTTATTACCATCGATGGTTTTATGTAGCAGTTTACCCGTGTCCTCTTCTAGATGAATACGACGAATTCTAACTCTACCCTCACTGGTTTCTACAAAACCATTTTCACAAAACGGTAAATCGTATTGGCTGATCTGATAGGCTTTAGGTAAGTCGGGGTAAAAGTAATGTTTTCGGTCAAACTTGGAAAAAAGGTTAATCTTGCAATTGAGGGCTAAGCCAAGTTTGATTGTCCACTCAATTGCTTTTTTATTAGCGACTGGCAGAGCTCCAGGTAAACCCAGGCAAACGGGGCAGGTATAAATATTCGGCTGTGAAGCTCCAAACGGATCATTTTTGCAACCACAAAACATTTTGGAGTTCGTTTTTAGTTCAGCGTGAACTTCCAGTCCACAAATCAAGTGCCTCATGGTTGCCTCCAGCTATTCCAAGTGGTTGCTTTTTCGTAGGCGTCCGCAATTTGAATTGCTCTGCCCTCTTGCCACTTGGGAGTCATGATGTTTAAACCGAGGTAGAGATTGGTGTTTGGATCTCGATAGCAGGGCACGCTGATTCCAGGTAGGCCGGAAATCGAACTTGGTTCGAGTAGTAAATCTTCCAACTCACCAAACATGGCGGCTCCTTCACTGGCTCCGATTTTTTTAGCATATCCAGGACTAGTTAAACTAATGAGAGCATCATATTTTTTTAACAGTTTTTCAAAATCATTGATGAATAAAGTGCGGACTTTCTGAGCCCGTAAATAATATTGATCGCTATACCCACTAGAAAGGGTAAAGGTTCCAAGCATAATTCGGCGTTTGGCCTCATCGCCGAAATGAGAGCGATCATTGCCAAAGCGAATACCGTCATAACGACCAAGGTTGCTACTGACTTCGGCGCGCTGGACGATGGTGTAGACGCCGATTGCGTGGTGTGGATCAAATGCCTTGACTGGCTCTACCAGCGCGCCAAGATCCGAAAGCACTTTGGTGGCCGCATCAAAATGCGGCCAAATTTCATCTAGGCCTGGCAAATCATGATATAGAACGCCAATTTTCATTCCTTTAATTGATTTATCTAAAAATGAAGTAAAGTCGGGTACTGCCTCTTGAGAAGTGGTGCTGTCATATGGATCATGTCCTGCGATGGCATTGAGTAAGATTGCTGTGTCCTCGACGGTTTTCCCAATTGGACCGGGGGAATCTGTTGATGATGCCATCGCTACCACGCCATACCGACTGCAACGACCATACGTCGGTTTGAGACCCACCACACCACACCATGCAGCTGGCTGGCGTATCGAGCCGGCAGTTTCGCTCCCTAGAGCTCCCAAACACATGTCTGCAGCAACCGCCGCTGCGCTGCCACCGGAAGATCCACCCGGCAAGTGTTGAGTATTTCGGGGGTTTAGGGTTCTACCATATTGAGATGTCTCTGTTGATGAGCCGTGAGCCCAAGCGTCCATATTGGTTTTACCATAGATAACACCGCCTGCCTCAAGTAATTTGGTTGTTACCGTTGATTCATATTGAGATTGGTAGCCGTCAAGCACTAGGGAGGCCGCTGTAGTAGGTAAACCAATGGTGCCGAAGTTATCCTTGACGGCAATTGGTAATCCAGCAAGCGGAGACTCAGCCACTTTTCTGGCCTCGACCGAAGCCTTTTCATTCGTAGCTAAATACACGTTGAGATCCTTATTCTGTTTTGCGACAATTTGATCGGTAGCTTCGTAGATTTCTGCTAAGCTGAAATCTTTTGCTTGCAAGCCAGTAAGGGCCTGTTTGATGGTTACAGTATTGAGCGAAATGGGTTTTTTTGTCATTCTTCATCCCTATCAATGATTCTTGGTACCACAAAAAAACCTTCATACGATTTTGGTGCGTTGGCTAGTGCTTGGGCTTGTGAAAACATCCTTTTTTTATCAACAACGTCTTCACGAGTGACATTTTTTAGTCCAGTAACATGATGTGTTGGCTCAACTCCTTCAACTGGAACTTCTGATAAATCACTAATGACTTCAAGTGTGGTGGAAAAAGCTTCCGACAGTTGCTTGGTTTCGGTCGCGACAACCGGAATATGAGCTAGCTTCGCAGTATGTTCGACTTGCTTTTCACTAAAATCTGTCTGTTTTTTCGAGGTCATATGTGTAGGAATCGTACCATACCAATCAAGAAAACCAAAGTAGAATTACTCAAACCACTATCGATTGCAAAGCTTGAATTCTCTCTTCGACTGGAGGATGTGTATTAAACATGTTGGCAAACCACCCCACCCCACCCTTTTGATTTTTGAGTGGGTCGCTAATGTATAAATGAGCTGTGGCTTTGTTAGCAGCTTCTAAGGGCTCTTGGTCTTGTGAAATTTTGCTTAAAGCCGATATTAAGCCCATCGGATTTTTTGTGATCGCAACACCACTTGCATCAGCTAAAAACTCTCTTTTTCTAGAGATTGCTAGTTTGATCAAATTGGCAATTAGTGGTGAGAGGAGCACTAAGACGAAGCCAACCAGTCCTAAAATCATTTCTATTTGCCCAGAATCACGACTATCCCGTCGTTTACCACCACCCAAGAATGAAATTCTAAGCATCCAGTCTGCCAGCAGGGCAATAAAACCAACTAGAATGCTCACAATTGACATGAGTAAAATATCATAGTTGGTCACATGTGCCAATTCGTGAGCCACCACCCCTTCAATTTCACCACGATCTAGTCTGGACAGCAACCCTGTTGTGGCCACAACTGCCGAATGTTTGGGATCTCTGCCTGTGGCAAACGCATTCATTGCAGTATCGTCAATCACATACAATTTTGGCACTGGGATTTGCAAACTCATGCTTAAATTTTCTGCCACGGTATAGAAATCAAAGAACTCCTCACGAGTGGCTGGGCGAGCTTTGGATACTGCTAAAACTACCGTATCAGAGAACCAGTAAGAGCCAAAGGAAATCATTCCAGAAAAAATTAACGCCACTCCAACCAAGCTCAGATCGTAGCCAAATGAATATGTCATTAACCAGGCTGCTACACCAACAAAAATTGTAAAGCCAACAATGACCAACCAAGATTTCCGCTTGTTTTGAGCAACGAGTTGATAATGTGTCATTTTTGTAAATTGACTTTGACGTCTTCCATTTCTTTGGATGAAACTTCAATATGTTCGCCACTGGTTGGAGTGACTAAACCCTTTTCGGCAGTAAAACCAAACAGCCCAGCAATGAAGTTGGAAGGAAAGGTAACCAACTTAACATTGTACATTTGAGTCAAGTCAATTAGTGTTCTTCTAGAATACATTAATTTATCTGAAGTGTCGGTTAATTCATCCATGAACTTGGTGACAGTTTTATCTGCTTTGAGTTCTGGATTACTCTCTACCAGCACTTTAATTTGAGGAATCATGCTCTGCAGCTGATTGACGGCTTTGTCCATATCATTCATATTGCCAGATTTGTCGGCTGCTTGAACGGCCTTGCGTGCGCTGGTGATTGCGTCGTAGATGCCCTTTTCATGTTTGAGGTAACCTTCTACTGAGGTTTCTAGATTTGGAATCAAAGAGGCCTGTCGTTTGAGTTGGTTGCCAATTTCTTGAATGCTAGCTGCTATTTGAGTTTTAAATTTTTGTAGTCCGTTGTAGACAGAAACTACGTAAAAACCAGCGCCAATTAGGATGAAGAGCAAAATGGGTAAAATTCCTGAAAGCATACAGACTCCTTTGCACAAACACTCAGTACTAATCACCTATCATACAACATTGTGCAAAGAAGAAAAATGGAAATATGAAAAGAGCCACCGTTTGACGGGTGGCTCGATTCTTGCTGATATTCAGTTTTTTGCGAAATGATGCGGGAATGATGTGGGTTGGATCAGTCAACAATCGCTTCCGCGATCCACCCCACCGGTATCATTGCCCAAAGGACAACTGGGCTCTTAAGGTAGTATGCCGCGCCCGCTATTACTAGGTACATCACGCACATGAGGAACCCGACTGCGAAGGGTTCCCAGCCTGAGGTGCGATTATACCTTTTGAGCTCGGCGACTCCCCAACCAAGCAGGATCAATGCCCAAAGGGCGACTGCTGATTTACTAACATAAATGGCGGTACCGATGGCGGCTAAGCCACCAACAATCGCCAGGATAAGCCCACACACAACTGCAAGACCCATAGACTGACGCCTTGTGACTGACATTAGTATACCTCCAGTGAATCAAATCTTTACCACCCATCGGATTATGAATGGTATTCTTTTAATTACTAAAAGACTTAGTTTCTAAAAGAATACCACTCACTCAGTAGGGTGAAAAAATCATTTCGCAAACTGTTAAAGAGCAAGTTTTTGTTAACTTATCTGAAAATTCATTACGCAACGTAATGGCGTTCGTCTAAGCTAACCCCATAAGTATATATCTAAGACGATCATGTGTCAATAGTTATAGGATTAAAAATTAAGAAATACTCTGGAAAAATACTTGTAACTATCTGCGACCCCGACCGGGATCGAACCGGTGATCTTCTCCGTGACAGGGAGACATGTTAACCACTACACCACGGGGCCTGTATGTTAATGTGGGTGAATTATACGGGACAAGTGCTTTTCTGCCAATATCAAGGTGGGGTGTTGACAGTGAAGAGTCATGTATAGTAGTTTGAAGTAGTTGTTCATTAGTAAAAGACTGAATAAGCACAGAAAGTACACACGACATGCCTGAGAAAGATTTTGGACTACAAGCACTAGTAAATGGGAATAAAAGCCTGGAAGCATGGTTGCAAGAGGGTTATGATTTAAAAAATATGACTCCTCAAGAATTTCTTGATTTTCAGGCAGAGTTTTTGCCGAAGGGATCTACAAGAAGCGAGGTGGCAGTAGTCATGCGTCAGCAACTCGAAGCCGCTACTAAGTTGGGTCTGAGGAAGCCGGCAGCACCCGCGCCTGATGTCACTCAAACAGGACAGAGTGAACTAGTTTCAACGGTAAGCGTTAATAAATTGCCAGCTGACGAAGTCAAAGACCTGGCAGAACCTATGGGAACACCCCAATAAGACAATTTGTTACAATCAACGTTACTTTTGCGGGATTAGTACAGCGGTAGTATGCATCCTTCCCAAGGATGAGAAGCGGGTTCGACTCCCGTATCCCGCTCAGATTTAAAAGTATACTTAGCCGTGTTTCTTGAAATACCTATGATATGAACGAACGCATTGTTAAACCATCAGTAAGCGAAGAAAGAGGCTTAGCTTTATTAGGTGAGTTGGTTGGAATGCAAGGAGATTTCAAAATATTTTCAGTTGGGATTAGCACTGCTGGAAGAGCAGAAGTAGAAATGGCAATAAGATTTCCATCTACTAGTATTTATGCCACAACCATAGATCAAGCTGGAATTGAAAAAGCAATTAAGAATGTGGAGGTTGCTAAGGTTTCTGATAGAGTGACTTTAGCTTTAGAGGATGTTAGGGAAAAGAGTCCTAATCAAGACAGTAGTTTTGACTTTATTTATGCGCGTTTAATTTTCCACTATTTAACAGCGAGCGAATTGGACAGCGCTTTGTTAGAGTTGTATAGAATGCTAAAAGCCGGGGGAAAACTATTTGTGGTAGTCAGATCAGAATCAAATATTCCCCACGACAAGCCTGTTGAATTTTCTCCGGAAACCATGATTACAGCAATTCCTCACTACGATGGTTCTGGCAAAGTCACATCGTGGGAAAGACGGTACTTTCATTCGCCTGAAACAATTTCTTCTCATTTGAGAAAAGCTGGATTTGCTGTAGTAAGTATTGATGAATATGATGAAGAATTATTGTTTGGATTTGCTGGTGAGGGTGGGCAAACTTATCCTATTGATCACTTAGTAGAAGTTGTTGCTACGAAATAATTCCCATAGTCAATTTTCTTTTTCCGCTGTAAAATGACCATATCAGGAGGGTAATCAGAACGCCCGAGGCGCCGAGATAGCTCAGTTGGTAGAGCGGCGGTATCGTAAACCGTAGGTCGGGGGTTCGAATCCCCCTCTCGGCTCAGATGAAACAAACAGAATATCGAGTAGTAAATAGAAACGATTCGCCTATGAGTCCAACTCCAACCACTTCAAGAATAGTTAAACGAGAACGAGACAAATTGTTAAAACAAACAATGACTTGGAGCCTCATTGCTCTTGGGTTGTTATTACTATTTCTTTTTATTATTCTTCCCAATGCTCCACGATTACTAGCGAGTATTGTGGATGGTGGAGCGGTATTTGGACAAGAAGATACAATCCCTCCACAAGTCCCTATTTTCAACTCACCTCCCATGGCAACAAGTACCAAACAAATTGAAGTGAGTGGATTTGCCGAAGCAAAAAGCCAGGTTTTGCTAGTGCTCAATGGAAACCAAGTCGCTGACCTCACCACTTCGGATGATGCGGTATTTAAGCAACTCATAGATCTGCAAGAAGGTGAGAATTATTTACAAGCCTTCTCAAAGGACGCTGCGGGGAATGAATCTAATCTTTCCAAAGAATACGTAATTTCGCTTGACACTGAAGCCCCCTCATTAGCATTGTCAGAAACAATTCAAGATGGTATGCAGGTGGTGGGCAAGGAAAACAAGTCTTTCACAATTTCTGGACTGACGGAGCAAAATGCGAAAGTGGCAATTAATGATCGCTTTTTATTTGCTCGACCAGATGGTAGTTTTTCCTACCAAATTCAACTCAATGAGGGTGAAAACTTACTAAAGCTAGTGATAACAGATAAGGCAAATAACATTTTCGAACAAGAATTGCGAGTAAATTTTAAGCTGTAACTTTAAGCAAAAGGTTTAAATA
>DAOQVB010000020.1:0-1617 GCA_035341315.1 Candidatus Woesebacteria bacterium
TTTGCAGGAGCATCACTCGCGCACCACAGAAAAAAGAGTGTCTACTGCTTGTGAAAAATCAACGCTCTTCCATAAGCCACTTCCAATTGTTACCGACTCAACTTCAAGTGACTGCAGCAGAGCTACTTCTTCTTTTTTTATTCCCCCATCCACAATCAGTTCATACTGATATGATTTTTTTTGTCGCAAACCTTGTAACTCTTTAATTTTATCAACAATAGTTGTCACAAAAGCTTGTCCCTGAAAACCTGCCTCGATGGCCATCACCTGAACAAAATCAAGCTCCCCCATGACGCTGGTTTCGATAGATTCAATAGGGGTAAAGAGATCCAAAGACAAACCCACCTTCCAGCCAGTCTTTTTTAGCTGATCCACAAAGGTTATCTGGCTGGACATTTTTTCTATTTGAGCAATGACGGATCGAATTGGTAAGTTTTCGCGATGCTCTAACAACTCAAATACATAATCTAATGGTTCTTCCGTCATCAAATGAAAATCAAGTTGTAGCTGTCCATACTCAAGATCGGCATAATCAGCAGGTGTGAGCGTAAGATTGTCGGCAAACCAGCCATCAATAATATCAATTTGCAACGCATCAAATCGATCATCACTGTTGGCTAATTCTATTTGGGAGATTGCTACCGAGCGACTCTCTGTTAATATGGCTGGAATTATTTTCACACTAATATTGTAGCAGTTAAAGCTCTAGTATTAGAAATCAGTATACATATAGTCACATACCGTTTTGATCTAAAAACACCCGAATATACGGTGGCAGACTGTGATAAAATAATCAAGAAATGCTTTATTCTCAGTATAGTAGATACATAAAAAAATCAGACGCTGAATTTTTTGTTAAGCAACAATATCGCCTCATTGCGATTATGTTGCTTTTTATTGTGATCGCGTTTGGGTTTATCTATTTTACAGTTTTTTCCAAGATGATGACGATGTATGAAGATTTGGGTCAATTACAACCGTTTTTGGTTCGTCAATTTCCTTATGGTTTTACGATTTTTTCTTTAGTTGCAGTTCTTTCCTCAGTGCGTTTTTTTACAAAAGAAGTTGATGTCAAAGAACTGAATAAAAAGTTGTCAAAATACAAGCAAAACGAAATGATACTCTCTAACGAGGTACTGGATATGAAAAATGCCATATTGGTAATTGGGGCAACAATGTTATTTGTTTTGTATATGGTTTTTTCAATTATTTCCCCGATATACAGTATCACCCAGTAATTTTTTCAGCCAAAACCAATCAGCCCTCGAGATCGACTAATTTTAGAAATCCCTCCTCACATATTCAACTATGGTTTACACTAAAGCGTGACTTCTGAAGGGGTTATGCTTTAGTCTAAACTATCATAAGGAAACGTATGTTGCGCGGATGTGACTACCAATTGCACTACAGTTTTCTCCAATACACACATTACTTTGAGTAGGTTCGCTCAATGGCTTCGATTCTTTTTAAGCGGCGCACGTGTCTCTCCACTGCTTCGAATGGTGTATTGAGAAACATTCCCACCTGTTGCTTGGCTTCTTCAAAGGTAACAAAATTGCTAGCAATGGCTAAAATATTGAGGTCATCATGGGCGCGGGCGTGGTAAATATCGGACAA
>DAOQVB010000020.1:1627-14391 GCA_035341315.1 Candidatus Woesebacteria bacterium
TAATTCCCACTGAGCATCTTGCGCCCGGCACTTTGTTGGCAGCAATCACCACGCCCGCACCAGATCCACAAATTAAAATTCCCCGATGATCTTCATCGGCCACTACCTGCTCTGCAACCGCATGAGCAAATACTGGGAAATCATCACCTGGATCCAGCCTTACATTACCACAATCCACAACGGCTAGATGTTGTGTCACCAGCCATTGCTTTAACCGCTCTTTCAAACCGAACCCACGATGATCCGCACCAATATAAATTATCACAAATTAATCATACACGTATCTAATTGTCATTTCACTTGGAAGAAAGCGTTAGATGAGGTAGAATATGAAGCTTGATTTAGAAATCCAGATTATGCCAATTAATAGCGAACGCTCCATGCATCAAAGGCCAGGCGAAGGACTAAAACACCACCTAGCCGATAGAGAAAGACTCCGAGACTATCTTCTGTGGTTGGTGTTTGAAATACTCAAAGAGACTACCACGCTCAAGGCTTCGGTAGAAATTTCCCCCTCTCCATATTTTAAATCTAGCCGAGTGCTACCAAACATTACACTATCTATTGTTGCAGAAGATCCTGACTCACTGCGAGAATGCATTACAAAAATTACCTCACTTAGTATTCAAAAAGGTTTAACATTACTGAGAAGAATGTCTCTGGGTGCAAGTGGCAACGACAATGGCAACGGAGTTGAAAAAAACAACGCGATATTTGAACTCTCGCTCTATAATAACCGTCACCGAACCGTATCCTAGCCTAAATCATCCCCAAATCGGCTTTTGCTTCATCGGTCATCATGTCTTGAGTCCAAGGTGGGTCAAAAGTCAGGGTAATTGTTACATCTTCATCACTATCAATTGTGGATATAGTAGATAAACTTTGGCGAACTAACCCATCAAAACTATCGGCTAAAGGGCAACCGGGCGTGGTCAATGTCATGAGAATGTCTACTTTTTGTTGACCAGTTGCAGTTAGATCCACAGAAACACGATATATGAGTCCCAGACTGACGATATCTATACCCAATTCAGGGTCTAAAACCTGCCGAAGAGCCTGCCAAATTCGTTTTTCTAACTTGTTCACTTGGGTATTTTTTTTCGCTTTCATCGCTTCGTATTGTAACCTGCAAACACGATGATTCTCTAGAGGAAATAAAAACCCCGCCGTTCACGAACGGCGGGGTAATTTCAAATCAATTTAAAAATTATGCCCTTTTAAGTACTGGCATGTTGGTTCTCTTGGTTTCCATCACTGCATAACCAGCAGGAACGGCATCGAGTGAACCAGCGCGAACATCACGAGCGAAGAAATAAATTCTTTGTACTCGACCATTTTTAAGGGTAACGTCCTTCATGTGCAGGTAATAGACTTGACCCTTAGCGTTTGTGTAGCTGAATGCCATAGTGCTCCTTCTTTTTATTTACTACTTTTCTACGATAGAGTCTTGAGGTTACCTCAAGTGCCCTCTATTCTTTATACCATACCTGAGGAACTCTGCAAGGACTAATCTTGAGTTATTTAGCTGTATCGGCTTCAACTCGTCCCTTGAGTACCACATTTTTCATTTGCTCATCAAGCGTTTCACCTCGAGTTACAAACACATCCAGGGGCAACTGATCCACAGATAATGCACCACTGCCAACTAGTCCACCTTTATTTGCAACGAGCATAAAAACTCGCTTTGGGGTGGTAGACCCACTTAGTTGCATCCAAACGTAATAATCAACTGAAGGATCACCAGATTCTGCAATAACACTAAGTCTGACCTTATCATTTTCAATTTCATACCGAACAACACCAGTGAGAGTTTCTTCATTTGGCTCGGATGACTCAGTTTCATCTAATTGAATGGTTTTATAATCACCCACTCCAGAAATGGCATTTTTTAATTCTTCTTCACTTAAATTTTCTATCGAAATACCCTCACCAACATCTGGAGTTAGTCGTGAGCGATCAGAGTACCAACGGAAAACCAAGAAAAATACTATTACTACCACCACTGCGGGAAAAATATACGGTGTAAACTTATTCATACTGTACCCCTTAAACTATTTAGTACGAGTGTTGTTATCAGCTACTACTGATCTAACACATTTTTCACTGCACTGAGCAGTTCCGGGGCAGGAGTCTGGATTCCATTTACAAAAAAGGTTGGCGTTGCCATAATGTTGAGTTCTTTGGCGAGATCAACATCTCTCTGAACTGCTGAGACAACTTCCGATGATTCCATTCTCTCAAGAAACGAGGCGCTGTCAATACCTAATTCAGATGCATATTCACTCAATGTAGTCTTTAATAGATCATATGAACTGAGGTCAGACCACTCTTCTTGCTTTTCAAAAAGTAATTGTGCATACTGCCAAAATTTTCCTTCACTTTGAGCTACCTGAGCGGCTTGGGCTGCCAATCGGGCATTGGGATGGATTTGATCCAAGGGGAAATTGCGAAAAACCAGGCGCACTTGATCTGGATATTGTTCTAACACCGATTTAACCATTGGCTCACTTGCTTTACAGGCAGGACATTGAAAATCAGAAAATTCTACAATCGTTACTGGGGCGTCTGAGGGACCAGTGCTATTCAAAGCACCATCAGCTAGCAATGTAGCATCAACTTGTTCACCTGAGACCGGGCTTGCTTGACCAGAAAAAAGTACCGCAATCCCAGCTATTAATGCAATACTCACAACCAGCGTGCCAATGAGTAAGGGTAGATTTTTCATAGGTAACCTTTACTTATGCGACTGGCCAAACTTGTTGCCCAGATTCTGTATCTACTACAATTATTGCCGAAGTGGGACAACTCTGCGCAGCCAATAATTTTGTTTCATCATCATTACCATCTTGACTAATCACCCGAGCAATCCCCTCCTCATCCAAATCAAAAACACCTGGTGCGATAGCCACACAACTAGCTGCACTAATACACTTATCATTAATAACGGAGACTTGGTATTTACCAATTTGTTTTTGAGCGACTGTGTTTTGATCTTGAGCCATAGAATATTTCTAAAAAAACTTTTCGTGGTGAATATACTGGGGTTGCACCGATTTTGCAAGCAAAAATTGTTGAATGCTCTGCACAGTTGCTTGGGAACCACAAATATAGTAACCCGCGTCTTGTGGAAAATGATGAATTTCCAACAAATCAGTAACATGCCCAGTGCTCAAGTTCCACTCTGGCTCGGGCTGAGAAATGACTGGATAAAATGAAACTTTGGTATTTGCTTCAACTATATCCTGAAAATCATCCAGCCAGAATAAGTCGGCGGCATATCTCATCCCCCAATACAAAGTAATAGGTCGTTGATCTTCGCGTTGTTCAACTAGGTCAAGCAACATGCTTTTGAGTGGTGCAATGCCAGAACCAGTCGCGAGTAACACAATGGCTGATTCCGACTGGTCTCCCAAAACAAACTGCCCCAAAGGACCAAGTCCCTCCACAGTTTGACCAAACTGAAGTGAATTAAGAAATTGCGTTCCAATTCCCCCCGGAGTTACGTCAATTAAAAATTCAAAGCCATGGTCTACGCTTGGCGATGAACTTATGGAATAGGAACGCCTCACTCCAGCGTCATTCACTTTTAGTGACACATATTGGCCTGATTTGAATGGCATTCGATGGGGTTCTTGCAGTTCGAAATGGAACTCAACAAACCGTTGATTGTGGACAATTTTCTCCTCAAAGCGCGCGGTAAAAGGTGTGGGAGGATTTAAAGCCATGGGGACATACTACAATGAAATGATACATTTTAAAACCGCTACTTCAAATTTACTGTTTGGTTGTAAAATATAGGCTTACTTAACTATGTCTAAAATAAACAAAGAACAATCAGGCGACTCGTTGCCAGAGTTTCAAAATCCATATAAAAATCCCAAGTGGTGGGAAAACGATCAACCGCCAGAGGGTGAGGCACCTCTAGAAGAAATAGTTGATGAACTAATTACTGAAGTTACTCAACGTCTGTTAACTGAGGAAGGAATTGTAGAACTAGCACCAAGCCCTCAACCAATTACCAAACCAAATCGCCCAGAGGAAAAACGCACTTGGCAACCAGACTCCAGTTGGAGGTCTCCTATTACTTTAATTTCCAGCGACCAAGTCTTTGAGGAGTTGGACGAATTCTTAGGTCTTGATTTCTTACCAAAGATCTCCTTGGAACTCGCCGAGCATGTTTACTCAAGAATAGAAAATAGCGAACCTTTCTATATCCTTGATATCGATGAACTCAGTACTAGCATCGAGTCTTTCCGCTCATCCAGAGAAAAAACTGATCAATCTCAAAGAGAACTTAAAAACGCTGTTGACCAGTTTATATTTCGAAAATTTAAACAAATAGCAGAAGACGCACTTCAACTCGATGTACTTTCAAACTATTCGTTACCAGGATCCCGCGTATTAGACATTCGCGCTTGGCAAGAACTTGAAAAACTTCATGGGAAAGTTGGCATACTACTAATCTTCATCGCACTGACCGGCGTTGAGCACATGGTTTCAGTTTCAACTCAGGGGATATCATTAGACGTAAGCTTCTATCAATCTCCAGAGACGATCACTAAGCTACTACCTCTAGAAGGTATGGTAAGCAATGCAGCAAAAAGCATGAGGTTTAGCATTTCGAATCGTCCAAGTTCAACAAAAAGGAAGATTGACCTGCTACCTGACAAAAAAAATCTAGGTATATTTCATGACTGGTGGAGTATCGTTCGAAGACATTCTGGAGTCATCAACTTGGATGAAGTATTAAAAATTGAAGCTTTTTGTGTTTGGGATGATCCATCATTTGTGAGACAAAATTCTAATTTACAAACCTCTCAAACCAGTGGTTTTTTTACCTCTCTCCAGTTTTCACTTCCAGAAAGCTATGATCCCCCACTCGTCGTTACTAGATTCGGCAAAAGAGATTTTTCTCTGGGATCTTTAAATCCAGAACAAATCTTACTATGCTTGGGAACTCTTAATCAGTTTGAAAACTACCAACGAACCACTGGGAAAATTCAGAGTGAATCAGCCCAGTCTTGACCATACCAGAGACCAATAGCAAGTTTGCAAATAGCTGAGTATTCTTCAGTGCGGGTAACAAAATTGTTGGTAACCATGCCGATGGCGCCGTTTGTCCGTTTGATATCGGCGCCACCAAAAAGCTGACTGAGGGCAGGTCCCATTTCTTCCCCCGCTTCGATCAGTTTTGCAATTTGCGAGGGAACTTTAAATCGTGCACCATTCGCATCCCAGAATTGCCCAGATTGATCTGTAACAGACGCCCAGACCGTTGACCACAACTCACCATTGGAATCGGTAAATACACCTCCCTCAAGTCCAACTCCGAGCGAGGTTACTTGAGATTCTGTTTCGGATTTACCAAGCATTAGTACGGCTTGAGCTCGATTTTGAGCTCCTTGCCGAGTTTCCACATCGCTTCTAGGTTGTTCGGAAACCAAAGAAGGCACTTCAAATCCAGTAATATCAACATTTGGCCAATGATTTGCCGTTGCAATTCGTACTGCGTTAATTTTGACAGGGTTGGTGGAACCCACGAATATGTATGAAGGTGTTTTTTGCATCTCTTGATTACTTACTAATTGATAGCTGAGTGAGCGCGCGCTGCAGCGCGCGCAATCCCAACATCAGACACTGTTCTCTGCCAGGAGAGATTTGCTTTAGATGCAACAAGGAAAGCATCTCCCTGATTGTCCACTTCTCCACTTTTTTAATTGGTTGATTTTCTACTGCTACTGACAATAAACTGAGCCCTGCCCTGCTAATAGCACAGCCTTCGGCCTCCCAAGCCATCTGTTGTATTTTTCCTGATTTCACTTGAACATACACAGTAGCAGTATCACCACAACTCGCTACGCCTTCCGATGCTGAAACATCTGCATTAGACAATTTTCCCCGATTTTGTGGGTTTTTAACCTCTTCAAGAACTAATTCTGGGTAAAGTTCATGCAAATCCATACATTATCCAAATACGGTGGCTACTTTTTCCAAAGCCAAGACAAGGCGGTCAACATCTTGTTTTGTTGAATACACTGAAAAGCTTGCCCTAATTGAACCAGGCCAGGCAAATTTTGTATGTAACGGCATACAACAATGGTGTCCTGAGCGAACCGCAACTCCCTCACTATCTAGAATTTGCGCCACATCATGTGGATGTACCCCTTTGTATAAAAAGCTGACCGATCCAACTCGATCAATTTGTAGTTGTGGAAATTGTCCTTTGAGTTCGTATACAGGAGTAGTATCCACAAAAGCTGCTGTAGTCGCTCCGAGCAATGTAATTTTTTTGTTCTCTGTAAGTTTACCCAAGGCATACATAACTAAAGATTGATCGTGTTCCAAAACTATTCTCATGTTGAGATTCAGTAAGTAGGTACAAGCGGCTGCCAAACCGACTGCTGAGGCTACATCTGGTGTACCTGCAGTAAATCGTTCAGTCGGATCAGAATGATACTCTGCTGACACTTCAGAAACTTGCGCGATCATTCCTCCACCAAAAAGCCAAGGGTGCATTTCACCAGATTTTATAATCTCATCGCGCACAAACAAGCCACCAATGCCCATTGGGCCAAGCATTTTGTGGCCAGAAAATACCAAAAAGTCAGCTCGCATTTTGGAAAAATTAATCGGCAAATGCGGCGCTGACTGCGCCGCATCAATCAAGACTCGCGCTCCTATCGTCTGAGCCAGATCTATATACCAATTAACTGGATGCAACGTCCCCAAAGCATTAGAAACCTGTTGGAGCGCGACTAGTTTAACCTTCTTAGTTAGATGTGCTTGGTACCAATCGCTGTCTAGTCTGCCATCAGGAAGAACTGGGATTATTTTTAACTCAGCACCGGTTCTCCGACAAAGTTCTTGCCACGGTACTAGATTGGCATGATGCTCCATCTGTGTAGACAGAATTACGTCTCCAGTCTTCAGCTGATAATCACCCCAGCCATACGCCACACCATTGATTGCTTCAGTAGTATTGCGCGTAATAATCAACTCGGAAGATTTTGCACCAAAAAAATCGGCGATTGTTTGGCGTGCATCCAACCAAGCTTTTGTGCTTTCATCAGATAAGCGGTGTACACCACGATGAACGTTTGCGTTACTTTTTTTGTAATAGTTAGCAATTGCATCAATTACCACCTGTGGTTTTTGGGTGGTCGCAGCGTTATCCAAATAAACCAAGTTGCTATTTTCTGGTTGACTAAAGAGCGGAAAATCGGCTTTAACCTTGGATGGATTGTGCATATACCATGTATTGTACACGCTGTCTACTTCGACAAGCTCAGTATGACAGCGACTGGTGACTAGAGCTCAGGATGACTTCAGTGTGACAACCTGAAAAAGTTAAAGTGGGTTGATCTGTATAGCGACAAACTTGTCTGTAAAATGCAAATGGTTGTTACTGCTACTTAACATGGGTTTCATTTTGATGGTTTACACTAAACCATGGCTCCAGATAGGGTTATGCTTTAGTGTAAACCATTGCTGTATATGTGAGGTGAAATTAATCGGGATTGGCCAAAATCATCGAGTTCATTAAATGCGACGGAGCGTCTGTGGCTATTTGAGTTATTGGTACCCGCCCAACTGCCTCTAAAATGTCGGCGTCTGTCATGGTTGCGAATCCACCAGATAGAAGTGAGTTTGCCAGTAGTAATATATTTGCATAAAACAACACAAGTGAATTATGTTCGATATTAATTTTAATCCTCGGAATTTCAATGTCTGTATCTGAAAATAGTAATATAAGTAGGCTACTAATAATAAGAAAGTAGACAAACAATAAAGGTAAAAGTGATTCAGATTCCCTAGAATTATCGATTTTCCACTTCTCTAAGTCTTTTTGATTTATGTAAATTTCTGGCTTAAGTTTTTTCATGCTTACTGTAAAAAACTATCTACCAGCATTTTTTCTGCCTGTTCGAGAGTCAGCCCTCTGCTCTGTAAATAAAACAATTGTTCTGGATCGATAGTGCTTATGGTCGCCGCATGTGAACACTTGACGTCGTCGGAGAGAATTTCTAATTCTGGCACAGTTTCTCCTCTGGCATTGGGCGAAAGTAACAAAATGCGTTCTTCTAAAAATGAATTTGTTTGCGGACAATCGGGGTCGATAATGATTCTGCCAAAAAAGGTCAGCTTGGCTGTGTCAGAACTCGTCCCACGCAAACTTGTATGCGCCACTGTCCGTGGAGCGCGGTGATGAATGGTAACTTTTACTTGTTTCTGTTCAGTCCCAGAGGCAACAAACCGTCCAGCGATCGTTACCACGATATCGGGTTCTAACAGATACAACACATATGAATCTGTTTCAGTAATCAGGATATCTCTTGATTGTTTGAGTAGGATCTCTTGCAAAACGGGTGCAGTATATCAAAACTATGGCTGACAGAGTTTACTGATTTGCGCTTCTTGGTAGCATTCTGTTCCCGACTGGTATCTGTAAATTGCTCGGATTTTAATCTTATAATCAGTTCGTGGATTAAACCCAGTTGGGTTATAGGTAAAGGTTTTTGTAGCAGTACTTGATGCGGGCACTGTCCCCAGTACCGTACCAGCCACACCACTGGCAGTTACCGTATATATTCTCCACTCATATTCATTGGTATAAGGATCTTTCCAAGTAAACGTCATTCCCGTGGCTGAACAAGCTGCAGAAGAGTTGCCAGGACCGACCCATTGCGAAGCAGGTATTTGGGTTACAGGACAACTTGAGGGCGTAGGTGTTAAGGTTGCAGTTGGCGCAGGAGGAGGAGCTCCACCGTAATCTTCAGTTACTTCAATTATTGAGTTTGGACAGGTAAATGGCTGACCAAAATCGTTGAGGATCCTCGTTTTGGTTGTTTCACCGACTTTTTGGTACCACAGACTTTGGTCATACATACAGATATACCGATAGCCATTGACCACCTTCTCATAATTTACGGCAAACATGTTTGTGACACTTCTCTGCACCCAACCTGTAGTGGGACTAGAGGTGATTGGGGGTTCCGGAAGCGTTGGTCCTCCTGTATACGCATAAATTTTCGGCGACCAGCCGCTATTGTAAGGATGCATCGTTGCATTGATGGTGTTAGCAACCGACAGTTTTAAGTATGACTGAGTGGTAGCAATTGGATAAACGAGCTCTATCGTTGATGGATTCGCTCCGGAAGCATTGTCTGCTCCCTGCAATACTCGACCAGTCATAAAATTCACATTTCTGTAGGCTGACACTAGCGGCGTTGGCGTGGCCGCTGGTGTTTCTGGCAAACAGGCACAAACAGGCTGTGAGGTACATGTAGCCACAGTAGCAGCTGCACAAGCACTATCCATTACTACTCCCAAATCACACTGACAGGTTCCAGGAGCAAGACCGGCACCATACGTAACTGTGACCAGCGAATCATTGACACAAGGACCCATGACCTGCTGCTCTTCTGGCCTACCAATTGGAGCTACAACTAATTCATCTGTTTCTTTACAGGTATAACTAACTCCACTTTGTTGTCGATGCAAGTTAATAGTTACTTCAATCGTATCGCCAGATTCAAACCTAAGTCTATCCGTTGTATTTGGTTTCTGAATATACTTTACTCCAGCTTCCTCGATTACCTTCCAGTTAACCCAAAAGGTACCTTCTGCAAGTGTCCCATTTGGGGTGAAATTCACGAGGACATTGGTGCTTTGTCCTCCTATGGTCGTTTGTCGATACGCACCCTGAGCATTCTTAATTCTGAGTCGGAAAGCGGGTGAAAGACCCTCAACTCTCCAAGATGGATCAATATCAGCCAATCTAATGAGCGACTTGACGGTTCCTCCATTATTAAAGTCATTAAACCGAGCATCAAGTTGTCGCCACTCTGCACCATTAGAAACCGCGTACTGAAGTGTAGCTTTTTTAACAACTGCTCCCTGTGGAGTTGGCGTTGGGGACCCAACCACTAAGAAAGGATTGTGCAAATTAAATTGGTTTGGTATGGTGATTACCTCTTCCCCATCCGCAGCTGGAGGGGTTAGTAATCTACCCAATTGATATACAGAATTTGCTTGGGGTTTGCCAGGGATGACAAACATAGAAAGCCTCAAATCGGGCTGATTCTCAAGAGGAGTAAATGTGAAAGCACCTAAATACCCATTTGTAACAGTGCTTTCTAGTCTAGTTACACCGCCGGGTTGTTGCCCAATGGTGCCAGCAAATAGTTTTGCACCTGGGTAGGTTGAGCTCAACAGAACACTAGAATGGTTAATAAATTTTGGATTCGGCTGAAATGCAACTTGTTGCCAGACTGAGTCGGAAACTGGAGCACCCGCGGCATCGGTTAGTCTCATCACAAAACTATAACTAACCACAGGTCTTCCTGCATTAATTTTTAACTCAACATTCTGAACTGGCTGCAAAACTCCGGCGGTATTTTGCGTGAGCACAGCTGAGGCTGGAGTAAAGTAATATTGTAACCCTTGCCCAGAGGCATCCGAACGATTTTCAGATGATTGACGTGATACCACTAGAGCAAGAAGTAATCCAACTGTTACGAAAGCAAAACCACCAGGCATCATCCATGACTTGAGAGTCATCTTTTTTGTGACTTTCTTTAACTCAACAAGCTTTGTTGAAATTGTTTTTATGTCTTTGGTTATTTGAGCTTTTAGTGTTTGCATATCTTATTATGGTGCCGGAGGAGTAGGTGTAGGTCCCGGGGTATTATCTCGCCAATCTTCTAGTACGCTAAGTGAAAGCGAGTAAGGTGTTCCAGGAGTGTTTACATAGGTGATAAATTCACTGAACCAATTCTGAAATGAGCTATGAATGGGCGCTGGAGTGTGAGTTGCCCCTGGTGCTATTGTTGGAGTTGCGGTAGCACCAGATTGAGTCACTTGAACAATACTCACCCGCTGATAGGCATCACTTGTGCGGTTGTAACAGCCCTTAATTTCATGCTGTGGCCCACCCATACAGATGAATTGACCGGTGACAATGCCTTGAGTGCAACTTTGACCAACATAATCGGCATCAGTACATGGCCATTCAGGATTATTTGTTGCAGTGGAAGGTTGTGTATAGAATGACGGCACCAGCTCCATGACGCCCTGAGTTCTGCACCCACCAGCTTCAGTTACACCCGTTTGTAGTGCTGACGGTAAAGCTGTTCCAGAATCCTTACTTACCAATTTAACGTTGTAGTAGCATGGCACACCAACAGGTGGTTGCCCAGGTTCAGTAGGATTTGGTACAGGTGTATTGGTTGGAGCTGGAGTATTAGTAGGTGCTCCTGGTGCCGGCGTATGTGTTGGAGGTAGTGGAACTGGAGTATTTGTTGGTCTGCGCGTTGGAGTTGGAGTGGCAGAAGGATCAACACAGACAGACATACCCGGCGCTGGATATATGCAAACCTTCGGAGGAGCACAAACTGATGATCCGCACATTACTGGTGTTGGAGTAACACACCTGAGTGTTGATCCACCATAGTAACCACAGCTGTTGGGTGGACTACATGATACAGATCCACAATTTGGAGTTGGTGTGGCAGTGATTGGACCAATTGGTCTAGTTGGTGTTGCGGTAGGAAACCAAGGACTTGAGGTTGGTGTGGCAGTTGGGTATGGAGCTTCTCCCCCCCTACCGCCACCAAACAACCCCTCAAACAGTCCACGAATAAAATCGCCTAGTGTTAATCGTGCGACAAAATCACCAAGCGCATCTGCTCTGACGGGTTTTGGCGCAACGAAAGAAACACCAAAACCAACAAACAAAGTCAAGATAATGAGTAAAATTGAAAAGCGGATTGATCGTTTATGCATAAACAACACTTCTTGTAATCAAGAATAGCACCTGGAAAATCAGGGTGTCAATGAGGAATTTATTGTTTACCAAATGTATGTTTACTGCACTAACCCACACTACCTTCCATTTCAAAATCTATCAGCCGATTCATTTCCACTGCGTATTCCAGCGGTAATTGTCGTATCAAGTCATCAACAAAACCACGTACGATCATTTTGCGCGCCATTTCTTCTGTGACGCCCCGGCTCATGAGATAAAACAATTGTTCATCCCCCACTTTGGAGACAGTGGCTTCATGTTGAATTGCCACTTGCTGTTGGAAAACAGTATCTACTGGGTAGGTGTCGGAGCGCGAGTGCTCATCGAGCAGGAGCGCGTCGCAAATAACTGTATTTTTACTAAATTCCGCCTTTGGCCCCACATGTACTAAGCCTCGATAACTCGTCCTACCACCATTTTTACTAATTGACTTGCTCACTACAGAAGAACTGGTGTGTGGCGCTAAATGAATCATTTTTGCACCCGTATCTTGATGTTGATCAGCTCCAGCCAAAGCCATGCTGAGCGTCTCTCCTCTAGCCCCTTTCCCCGCTAAAATACAGCTAGGATATTTCATCGTCAATTTACTGCCCATGTTGAAATCAGTCCAAATCATGGTACCTTCGGCTTCGACGCGCGCGCGCTTAGTTACTAGGTTGTACACGTTTTTGTACCAGTTCTGAATTGTTGTGTACTGGCAGCGCGCGCCCTGTTTCACAAATATTTCTACTACTGCTGAATGCAATGCCGTACTAGAAAAACTTGGAGCCGTACATCCCTCTACATAATGCGCACTCGCACCTTCATCAATAATAATCAGTGTTCGTTCAAACTGACCTGCATTGGGCGAGTTAATTCTAAAATACGTTTGTAACGGTAATTTAACATGAACACCCGGTGGCACGTACACAAACGACCCACCAGACCAGACCGCCGAATTGAGCGCTGCAAATTTATT
>DAOQVB010000021.1:0-13964 GCA_035341315.1 Candidatus Woesebacteria bacterium
CCTCTTGTGGTCTGAGCGCAATGGCTGAAAGAATTTTGTCTGATCCAATAGCTAGTTGACCTTGTTGTATGGCGGCCTTACCCTCAGTGTAGAGCACATCAGCATGTCGTATTGATAGAGTTTTTCCAATCAAGACGATTCCCAGAATACCGAGTCCAGATAAAAATAGGTATTGGGTAACACTGAGGGGCTCGTTGCTGATGGTGGAAGTAAGCAATGGTTGGTGACCCCAGATTATTACTAACACTCCCATGAACAAGAATTGTATTGTAGTCACAGTAACAGTAGAAAAGCCGAAAAAATTTGAGATGTGTAGTGCCAAAAGCCCGCCAAAAATTCCTCCTGTTATGACTAACGCTGGTGCTGATCGTTCAGCATTTTCGGTTGAATTTTTGCGTAACTTTACAACCCAAAACAGTCCGACTATGAATGGGCTGCTTATCAAGACGAAAAACGCAAGAAAACCAATACTACCTGTGGTTGACAGATAATTTAGCCACTCGTTGTGGGCTTTGTTATACAAAAAGTCCCACTCGGAGACCAGGTTGTGTGTGGTCGGTCGGTCTTGATAATAGCTGTAGGCAAACGTTTCTAGACCTGATCCGAAAAATGGATAGCGTTTCCAAACATCGATTGCCCCTTGCCAGACAATTTTTCTAATCTCACCTGACTCAGTCCCACCTGCTTCAAGAGCCGGACCGAACGTTTCAACTTTTGGTGCTTCGGATTTATTCAATAACTGCGTAATAGAGGGAGTTAGCGGAGTACCGAAATACAGCGTGCTCGTGAGGAGTAGAAAGCCAATAAGACTGAATCGAATTAGTATTTGTTTGAGCGCAACTTTTTTGATTGACCAGGAGTGCGTGAAATATGCAAGAGCAAACCAGCCCAACAAGAAGACTAAACTTACTCCAAATCCTAATAATCCCGAACGAGATTTGGTGAACAATACAACACAGTACCAAAGCGTGGTAATGCTGAGTAGACTGATCCAGACCAGACGTTTTTTCATGAAGAGTAGAGAACTAATGCCGATTGGGATTAGTAGAATCAGATAAGCGGCTAGCCAGTTTGGTTGGCCGAAACTGCCAAAAACGCGGTTTTGTACATCTTGAACCCAGCAACTAACATTGAATGCACCAGTTGCAAGCTGACAGCTAAAAGAGTATCCAAAGTGTTCTGGCAGAGCATACAAGCTTGCGAGCACTGAGCCAATAACTAGACTCAATAGCCAGTGCGCAATCGGTTGTGACCAAAAGGGAGTCTTTTTTGATTGGGAGTTTCCAACAAAAGTAGCTACAAAGGCATAAAAGAGCGTAACATAGGCCAGAGTTGAAACCAAACCACCATGAAATCTTGAGTAGTAGCCAAACAGAGATGTGTAAGGATGAATTGAAAACAGTGTGGCCAAAAGTTGAGAAACAATGTAGCCAATTATTGAAAGGTCAAATGGGGTTTTGACTAGGAGTACTTTTTTCTGAACGATCATGCGAGCTAACCAAATAAGAGCGGTGATGATCGCCCAAATATACACGAAGATCATCTTGTTAAATTCAAAGAGCTCTTCGGTGTTGAAGGCAAAAACTAATGGCAACGCCAGAGCACCAAAATGAAATAATGAGACAAGCGCTCGTTTAAGCCAACGATCAAGAGAATTTTCCATAGTTTGCAGTTTCTAACTTTCTTGCTATAGTGGCTGTACTATAATTTTTAAGGTAGTGATATGCAAGACCAACCTGTCCAGAATCCAACAAGTAATCAAGATCCACAATCGTATGCAGATGCATATGATCACCCAACCCAGTCACCAGTTGCCAATTCAGATCATGATGTTGTCTTACCTCCACCAGTTAGTCAGAATACTGTTTCTGCAAGTACTACCTCAGAAACATTGGAAGATCAAAACATTTTCTACCTGCTTGGGGTTGAAGACGGCACCAACGAGCAAAAAGAAACCTTTTTAGACGAACTTCAGCAAGTAATTTGGGAAGATTTCTTGGAAAATGATGTGCAATTGTTACTAACGAAAGAAGAGCACCAGCAACTGCAGCAAATGACTAATAATGACACCAAAAAACCCCTCATGGAACAGGAAGCTGTGGTCGTATTTTTGGAAAAACTCATTCCCGATTTAGAAGAAATAATGTTAGAGAAAGCGCTTGAACTAAAAGCAGATTTAGTCAAGGAACGCGTTGCGGGCTTGAAAGAATTGCATGCTGGTAAAACTGATATGTTACAGAAGATTGAAGAAGCAGAAAATCTTGTTAGTCAAGATAAATGGTTGAGTGCAGCTCGAATGCTTAATTCATTACCAGCATAGTGTTTTGGTCGTTATAATAGCACCACGATGAGTCTTTCTAGTATTGTTGCTCGGATTGTGCCAAGTGGAGCTTTTCCTCCGTTGGTTATTGATTGTGGTTCGGCGTATACCAAAGTTGCATATAAAGGCAGATTGATTTGGGAACAGCCCACCGTGGTTGCTATTGATCAACAATCTGATAGATATGTTTCAATCGGTACAGTGGCGGTTAGGCAATTGGACTTAGATGCTCAACGACATTTAAGAGCTGTCTATCCAATTCAAAACAGGATGGTTGCGCACATGGAGGGACTCGAATGGTATATAACCCAATTACTAAATCAGATTACTTGGGTTGACGGATCCTCAATATCAATTTTTACACCATTGCTTTTTATTGTTCCTATGGGTCAATCGAGATCGAATAGTAAGCAATGGTTGAAATTTACTACTACCTTGGGTAGAAAAATTTCTTTTTTGACAGAAGAAATAGTCGTGAGTAAGTTGCAAACTGAGATATTCTTGCCAACTTGGATCATTGATTTTGGGTATAGTCATACGACTAGTGCGTTTTATGATGAGGATGGATATGTTGCTAGCAACTCTTTTCCCTGGGGATTAAATAGACTTATTAGAGCTCTTGAGCGGTCTGTCACACAGCGGAATATACATTTAAGTTCAGAACAAATTGAGCAGGTACTCCAGCAACTTGTATTTGTACCAACAATAGATGGTTCAATAAAAAAGCGAAAAATAGGACTCTCTGCCAAACAAATAGGAAATGGCTCAAGTGTTCGCCTCATACTTAATCAAGAAGATGTTGAATCATCAGTCGTGGAAATTGTCGTTGAGTGGTTGTGGCTCGTTAAACAACAGATGGTGCAATTATCACAAACGATTGAAAGGGATTTAACCAAGACAAAATTTTATTGTTTTGGTGGTGGCTCATTACTTACTGGGTTAACCCAAAACATTGAGCGAACACTTTCTATGCAAATGCAAACTAATTTAGTAGCAGTAACAAGTCTGCCACCGTTGGTGACAAAATAGTATGTTCACACTAAATAAATTATTTGCTAGGGTTGCTATCTATTTGATTACCTGTATTGCAGGTTTGGGAGTAGCCGAGCTGACTGGTTCAGCTCAGGAAATTCAAACTCTGGTACGGCAAAATAGTATCCCGATTCAGATAGCCACGGCTCAGAGAATCCAAAGTATCAAGACACCAATTTCATCTCTTTTTACGTTTTGGAATCAGTTAGAAACCCACCGAGAGTTGGAATTAGCATATGCAAACTTGCAGGCCCAGTTGGTACATTTAGAACAATTAGAGCAAGAAAACCAAGAATTGCGTTCGCAACTTGGCACTGAATCTGAGAAAAAAACTCAAGGACTGATTACAACGCCAGTATTATCTTATCCGTATAGATTTATTAATTATGGAGCGCAATCAGAAGTCAAAACGGGAGATTTAGTTTTAGTAAACGGAACGTTAGTTGGCAGATTGGGAGAAGTTAATCTTGAGTATTCACGAGTTATTTTATTGAGTGATCAAGATGCCTCTGCAATAATTGGCATCACCAATCTTGGACAAAGGGGTGTGGTGCGTGGCAGTGACCAGCAACTTGTTTTGACCGAAATACCCCAAACAGCAACTATTACATTTGGTGATAGAGTGATGTCAGCTGGAGAAAAAGGAGTAAAACCAGGTGTATTCATCGGGACGATTGGGAAAGAATTGACCAAGCCCACTGACGCAGTAAAAACCTTTGTGATAGATCAAGTTAATACATTTGATACCGCAAGATTGGTAGAAATTCAGTAAAGAACTATGAAACTTACAATTCAACTACGATTACTTTTCTTGTTACTCCTCAAGCTTAGCCTAGTTTATTTTGCACTTTTATTAGATTTTCAATTGGGACTTCCAATGCTTACTTGTTTTTTACTACTGAGGTTTTCTCGTGGAACTAACCAACCGGTCTGGATAATTATCTATCTGATGCTTTGCTCACTTATGTTTAGTAGCATGTTTTCACTTTCATGGTTGATCACACTAAGTGTGTTTGGTGCAGCCTTTCTTTTTGATCATTCAATGAGATTTAACACGAAACAATCGAGGTTCTTATTACTGGGGCTATCAATCTTTATAAGTATTTTGTTGTTCGTTGTGGCAGGAGGAATGCTATCGGGAGGTGTAGTACTGTATGGGATTATTTCTCTAGCTACGATTATTGGAATAAGTCAATGGAGTTGGTTTTCGCGATTTCAATCACAGTCGTGGTATATTCGGTAGCACAGTGTTAGAGCAGAATCCCAATACTTTTTTTTGGAGAGCACGAATATTTTTAAGCGTATTGCTTGTTAGCGTGATCGTGGTGTTGGCTCGTTTGGTTGATTTACAACTCGGGCAGGTTGGTTGGTATCAGGCAGCTGCCCAGGATAATAGTGATTTTAGATTGTCCGTTCCTGCCAATCGCGGTGTTTTGTTAGATCGATATGGTGAGGCGTTGGTGAAAAATAGCATTCGGTATTGGCAAAAACAGGATTTAACAACATTTTTTTCAAAAGAAGTTTTGGTGGATGATAGTTCCGCCCTTGGATTGTTAGCAACCCAGGCTGCTCAAATTCGAAAGGAATATTCTCGTTGGTATCCACATAATTCATCAGGTGCTCACGTGATTGGTTATGTTGGTCCGATCTCAAAAGACGAATTATTACTCAATGAAAATGCTGAAATAACAGACTTAGTTGGTCGTACTGGTTTAGAACGGGCTTTTAATACATTGCTAACAGGTACTGCTGGAGAAATTGAATATGAGGTCACAGCTTTGGGTGAAGCTAATCGAGTGATACAAGAAAAACCAATGATTCCCGGTGCTGTTATCAAAACTACGCTAGACCCATATCTTACCGCTATAGCTCAGAAAGCGATGGAAAATAATAAAGGTGCTGTAATCATAGCGGATGCAAAAACCGGGGCTCTTTTAGCTGTAGTTAGTTCACCTTCATATGATCCAAATGTTTTTACCAAATTTACTCAAACCAACGAGGAGCAAGCCTTAAGACGGCAGCAAATTACATCGTTTTTGGAGGATCCAGACAAGGCGTTGTTTAATCGAGCCATAGCAGGCGAGTATCCTCCAGGATCTGTATTTAAATTAGTTACGGCGATTGCAGGACTAGAATCGGAGAGCATTACCCCAAGTACGGTGGTGAAGGATGAGGGAATTTTAAAAGTGGGTGAGTACGCATATGCGAACTGGTATTTTTCTCAGTATGGTGGAACGGAAGGCGAGATCAGTTTGGAGCGAGCCTTGGCTCGCTCCAACGATATCTATTTTTACAAAGCGGCTGAGTTCACGGGTCCTGATGCAATCGCAACTTGGGCGCGAAATATTGGATTTGGTTCCCCAACGGGAATTGAATTAACCGGAGAAGCAAGTGGTTTAGTACCAGACCCGGAATGGAAAGAACGTACTCTGCATGAGCAATGGTACTTGGGTAATACATATCACTATGGGATCGGACAGGGAGATCTGCTGGTGAGTCCAATTCAAGTTTCTCAGTTATTTCAAACCATTGCTAATCAGGGAGTGCGTTGTCAACCACACATTTCTGAAGATGGTAAGAATGAGTGTCATTCATTAGGTATGAAAGAAGAAAATGTAACACCGATTCTGAGAGGGATGATTGCCGCCTGTAGTACCGGCGGCACTGCGTTTCCATTTTTTGCATATAACGAACAGTTTGAACCTAACCCAAACCCAAATGAGGCAATTGCGAACGGTATGGCAGCGTGTAAAACTGGTACGGCAGAATTTGGTGGAGCAGACGAACGGGGATTTCGTAAAACCCATGGTTGGTTTTCAGTTGTGGTGGGTGCGCCCCAATTAAATAATCCAGTTGTGGACGGAGAACTTGAGACGTTAAATCTAGAGGATCAAGCCAGAAACGAATGGTTGGCAAAAATACGGCAAAATCCTTTACCCAAAGAATTGATAATTACAGTGCTGGTGGAAAGTGACGAAGAGAAACCATACAAAGAAGGCAGTGCTGATGCCGCGCCAATTGCACTGGAGCTTCTTGAGTGGATGAGGGGAAAGTAAACAGCGCTAGTAAATTATTTGTTATGATAATGATATGGAGCAAGATTCGGATCAGTTAGTTCTGCCGCTAATACCACAGGAATATCTCCAAATTTTTCCAAAAGTGGTGCAACTAATTGAAGAGTTTGGACTACTACCTCCAACTGAGCAAACATACTTAGAAGTCAAAAAGATGGCTGAACAAGGTTTGCCACTTGTAAAAAGCTTATACGAAGATGCTACTTTGCATTTATTCAAGGAAGGCAAATTATTATCTGAACATGACAGACAAGGTGAAGGATTTAATGTTATTTACGCTTCAATTTTGTTGAATAAAGGATATGGACCAATAACCCTAGTGTTATCCCCCGAAATTATGATGGAGGGTAGATTTGAAGCGTACTGTATTGATCACGCCAGTACATACCTCAGCGACCGGGTAAACGAGCACATGAGTAGCAGTGTAGTAAGCTCAGCCGAAATACAAGATATAGAAAATGATTTAATGGAAAAATATACACTGAATCCCCAGGAATTTTTTGTTTTTTACTCATATTGCGTTGCAAGTCTTTGTGAAAATGAAGAAGAGTATTTTTATGACGATTCTTATGAAGAGAGGCTGAGATTTCTTACTTTCGATATTGGCCTACCTGAAATAAAAGTGGATGATTTGCTAGCAGTGATATGCAAGCAGGGATGGGGAGATCAAGTTGTAGACGAAGACAATTTAAGAGATATTTGTACTCAAAAAGATAAGGCATTTTTAACTGTTGGAAAAAGAGATTATGGGTCACAGTCTCTGTACAGTCAAGAGGTTGCTATTACCTCAAAATTGATGGAACAATTTCAAATTCCGATGAAATATCGAGAGAAGATGAATCAAGTAGCATAGCCTTGTATCACTATGAAAAAAAATTTACAAAACTGTTTATATCCAACGACATTTTTGATTGTTAGATACTTATTATATGTGGCAGTTGCAACTAGAGTTCAATATATTTTATTCTTGAGTAACGCTATCAAATTTCAAATCAGAAAGAGACTCAATCACCAATTGTTTACCATTGGCGCCTTCAACACCAGAAACTAAAATTCCAACAACTTCATCTTGTTCTGTAATGGCTGGAGAGCCGCTCATGCCAACCTGGGCGTCGGTGCCGCTAAGCCACTCAGCAATTACTCGGCCATTGGGTTGGACTTCAATCACTCTAACTTTAATTTCAAATGGTACATGTTGAAATCCATGAAAACCAACAATAGTTAAGCACTGATCGAGGCTGGGGGGGGCGATTTTCTCAAAACCAGGTGAAACAGTTGTAACTGTTGAAATTGCTAGATCTCTGCCAGCTATCAGTTGAAGAGGAATATCGGTCATTTGATCCAAGTGAGGCGTATGGTATGTAGGTGAACCACTTGCAACATGTCCCGCAGTTACAATGTGAGCTCTCAGAATGAGCGCCATGGCGTAACCACAAGGATCCTCTGTCAGAAGCAAGTTGTTGGCTGGAAAATTTTCAGGATGAGTCATTCCAAGATTGAATTGTAGCAATAATTATTTGCATATTCACGAGGCTCTACGGTTAATGTCTGTTTTCATTTGTAGTATGACCGTATGTTGACTGAAGCAGAGAGAAGAGCGGTGGTATTTTTGGCAGCGGTGGATGGGATTGGTTCGGTTACTTTACGACGGTTGATTGACTGGGCAAGCGAGAAACAAGTTTCATTGGCATCGATTGTAGGAAAACCAGAAAAATATTCCTTTTTTGGTCAAAATGCCAAATTGTTAGATAGGATTTACCAGCTTAAACAGCAACATTCAATTGAGACCTATTGGGAATGGTTACTATCAGAAAATATTGGAGTACTATTCAGTGAGAATCTGGATTATCCAAACTTGCTTAAACAGGTCGAAGGCCATCCGTTCGTGTTATATTTTCGAGGTAAAGTAGATGTTTTACAAGCAAATAAGCCGATTGCGGTGGTTGGTACGAGGCGAGCAACGGCATATGGCGAGCGAGCCACTCAGGCGATTGTGAGTGAGTTGGTGCAACACGGCGCCACCATCGTTTCTGGTTTCATGTATGGTATAGACACTATTGCTCATCGGACTGCGATGGGCTCTGGTGGCGCCACCATCGCTGTGCTGGGATTTGGTTTTGGCCAGATGTTTCCCAGTTCACATGGTCAACTATTTGAGCAAATGCTGCAAAAAAAAGCTATATTCATTTCTCAATTTGCACCCAATACACCTGCCAGCCCTGGCAATTTTCCAGCTAGGAATCGTTTGGTTGCTGGAATTTCTATTGCAACAGTTGTGGTAGAAGCAGCGCTTCCTTCTGGAAGTATGATTACTGCCAATTTTGCCCTAGAAGAGGGAAGAGCAGTTTGTGCGGTGCCAGGACCATTTGATAATCCATTTTCCCAGGGAACCAAGTGGTTGATCAACCAAGGAGCAACTTTAGTTGCGTCGGGAAACGACATTTTGGTGGATGCGGGATTGCTTTCTTCACAAGAAAGTGTTGGTAGTACTTCTATACCCAATAATCAATTGGAGAATTTAAACTTAATTCAAAAACAACTTGTTTCATTGATTGCAGGTGGAGTCCGTTTATCAGACGAGTTAGCAGATCAACTCTCGTTGCCATTAGAGCAACTTAGTTTTGAATTAACCCAATTAGAAATGTTAGGAATTGTCAGGAGAGAACAAGATGGTTGGGTAAAGTAGCTATCTGTTACAATGCAAGTTTGTTATGCAACTAGTTATTGTTGAGTCACCTACCAAAGCCAAAAAATTACGACAAATTTTGGGGAGTGGATACGAAATTGAAGCTTCAGTAGGTCACGTGCGTGATTTACCTAAGAAAAAAATGGGTGTATTAGTTGATCAAGATTTTATACCAGAATATGAGATAAGTGCCGATAAAACAAAGGTAATTCGTTTGCTTAAAGACAAAGTGGCAAAGGCACATTCAGTCATTTTAGCAACAGATCCCGACCGCGAAGGTGAGGCAATTGCTTGGCATTTACAACAGGTTTTGCAAACGAAAAGTGGAAAGAATACCAAACAAATTGAGTTTGCTCGTTCAAGTTTTCATGAAATTACTCAGCAAGCAGTGTTGGCTGCAATCAACAATCCAAGTGTGATTAATATGGCTTTGGTTGAAGCGCAACAGGCTCGCAGAGTAGTTGATCGGTTGGTAGGTTATGAGGTGTCTCCAGTTTTGTGGCGGAAAGTCCGCCGCGGGCTTTCCGCCGGCCGAGTTCAATCAGTTGCATTGCGTTTAATTGTTGATCGCGAGCGTGAAATCGAAGCTTTCAAACCAGAGGAATACTGGGAAGTTGATGTCACACTGTCAACTGAGGGCAATTCTCAATCGAGAGAACTATTTGTCACTCGACTAGTTTCGTTGAATGAAAAAAAATACTTGCCGGTATCGGAAAAAGACGTACTTTCGCCTCGTGACTGGTTACCAGTTGCAACGTATAAGGTCCTCTCGGTAGAAAAAAAAGAGCGCACTGTAGCGAGTTTGCCTCCATTCACTACATCAACATTACAGCAGGCCGCTGCCAATCGACTTGGCATGACGAGTAAACAAACCATGCGGTTTGCTCAACAATTATATGAGGAAGGCCTGATTACCTACCACAGAACTGATTCGGTCAACTTGGCTGCTCAGGCAGTTGAACAAGCTCGAGCTTACATCAACACTACTTACGGTAAAGCCTATGTTCCAGATAAGCCACGCTATTTTGCTAACCGCAGTAAAAACGCACAGGAGGCACATGAAGCGATTCGTGTTACAGATGTAGGACTCGCTGACGCCATGAGTGTAGGGGGGCAGATTACTGACCGACACCAAAAATTGTACGATTTAATTCGCCGCCGCTTTCTTGCTAGCCAAATGTCTGCGGCAGTCTTTGATCAAGCAGTGGTAATGGTCCAAGCTAAGTCTGGGAATCAAGTGGCTGAATTGAAGGCTAACGGTTCTGTACTCAAGTTTGCTGGTTGGAAAGAACTTTTTCCGGTCCAAGAAGATGTAACGCTACCGAGTCTTGAAGCTGATCAAGTACTTACTTATGAAGATATGCAGACTTTGCAAAAATTTACCCAACCACCCGCACGATATAACGATGCTTCACTAGTCAAGGAGCTGGAAAAACAGGGCATCGGCAGACCTAGTACGTATGCCAGTATCATTTCCGTAATTATTGATCGAGGTTATGTGGAGAGAACTGAGAAACGATTTTATCCTACATCGGTAGGCATCAGTGTGTGCGATTTTTTACTCGCCAACTTTAAAACGTTTATGGAATATGATTTTACCGCTGAGATGGAAGAAGATTTGGACAGAATTTCTAGAGGTGAAAAAGAGTGGGTATCAGTGGTAAGGAGTTTTTATGGACCGTTTCACCAGGCGGTAGAAAAAGCTTCAACCGATGCAGAGCGAGTGAAAATTCCGGTAGAATCAACTGGTGAAAAGTGCCCAGAATGCGGTGAGGGGGAAGTGGTAATTAGAACTGGCAAGTACGGAAAGTTTAAAAGTTGTAGTCGATTTCCTGAATGTAAATATACAAAGAATATTGTTGAGACTGTGGCGGGGGTAGTATGTCCACTGTGTCAAAAAGGTGAGGTGATAGCTAGAAAATCCAGGTGGGGCAAGTTATTTTATGGGTGTGCTACGTACCCAACTTGCACTTGGGCGAGTTGGCAGGCACCGAAACCTGGGGAAACACTTACTCAAGCCGAATGGGATGAGCGCCAAGCGAAACGCGCAGAGCGAAAAGCCAATCGAGCAGGGGGTGCTGAAAAAACCGAAGAGGCTGCGAAATCAGCCAAAAAGAAGAAAAAAACTGTTGCAAAGCGAATGCCTACGAAGAAAAAACCAGTTAAACCAAAGAGAAAAGCAAGCTAATAAGCGCGCTTAGTAAATTATGAGAATTACTTTGTTTGGCGCGGCATTTAATCCACCACAACTGGGTCATCAGCAAATCGCTGTTAGCTTGTTGAAGGAAAAGTTGGCAGATGCCGTTTGGCTGGTGCCGGTTAAGGAGCATCCATTTGGCAAAAAGTTGGCTTCAGCTAGTGATAGATTAGCAATGACTCAATTATTAGTACAATCGATTGAGGATGAACTAAAAAAAACTAGCGAGTTCACAAGTCAATCTGCAGTTAGGGTCGAAACATTTGAGCTGGATGAGCCTGGTATTTCGTATAGTTATCGAACATTGTTAGCACTAACTGAGCGATACCCAGAGCATCAGTTTTCATTTGTTATTGGTTCGGATAACTTATCCACTTTTCACAAATGGGATCAGTACGAAGCGATGTTGGCACAGTTTCCTTTTTTTGTGTATCCCAGACATGGATTTCCGTTTGTTCCTTTGCTCGCTGGGATGACACCCATGCAGAATATGGCTGAGGTGCGAGTTTCCTCAACCCAAATTCGTGAACAGCTGAAAGTAGATGGGGTAATAAGTGAATTAATGCCAAAAGCGATTGCTGAATACATAAAAGATCACAATTTGTATCGATAGATTTATAGATTGGGGTAGAATAGCTAAGTATGATTGGCGAAATACTTAGTTTTATCAAGCAAACGTTTACAAAAACAGGTAAGCAAACTGCGATTGTTGCGGTTTCTGGGGGAATTGATTCGGCGGTCAGTTTAAGTTTGGTAGTGCGCGCGCTGGGCGCTGACAAAGTCCACGTAGTACTACTACCATACGGCGAACAAGATATGACTGATGCGCGCGCTGTTATGGATTTCAACCAAATTCCAACCAGCAATCAGCATGAAATCCAAATTAAACCAATTGTGGACTCTATTTTTGATGTAGTAGACGGTAAGAATAAAAATGTTGAACTTCGTCTGGGCAATATCATGGCTCGTGCCAGGATGATCATGTTGTATGATCTCGCCAAAACGCTGGATGCGTTGGTGTGTGGCACGGAAAATAAAAGTGAAAAATACTTAGGTTACTTTACTCGTTTTGGCGACGAGGCGAGTGATCTTGAACCGATCCAGCACTTGTTTAAAATGCAAGTACGCCAAATAGCTACTGAGTTGCAACTTCCGCAAGAAATCCTTACAAAAAAACCCTCTGCAGGATTATGGCAAGATCAAACCGACGAAGCAGAATTTGGTTTTAGTTATCATGACGCAGACAAAGTGCTGGAAATTATTGTTGATAAACAACCTGCCTTACTCGAAAGGTTGACCAACGGAAAAGCCAGATCGCTGGAAGAAGTCCGTGATGGCGCCAGATTCCTATCTGGCGCCTCCCTCGATCCCACAACTATAGAGAAAGTTCTCAAGCACGTCCAAGCCAATTGGTTTAAGCATCAAGTTCCCTATCACATGGAATCTGAGCAACAATCTGTTTTCAAATAAATTGTGGTTTCAGACTATTACTGGTAGAGTAGGGGTTATGAAATTTATTTCCAAGTTTATATTATCCACTGAGCGAGTGATTCGTTGGTTTATTTTTATCATAACCGTATTTGTAATGTTCTATTTAGTAGTTCATTCGCTCATGATGTTTTTTGCCACAAGTACACCCCAAGCAGACATTCCTAGGTCAGGATACGACTTTTTAAGCACTTCTATTGAGGGCTGGAAGGTTTATAGAAATCTTATGTATCTGTTGCTGATTTTAGATTTGCCCCTCGTGGGTCTTTCAGTTTTTATCAAAGAAAAATCGGGCGGCATCGTTTCAGCACTCAAGTCCGTGGGTATCTGGTTTGGTTTGCTAAACCTAGTTGCCTTTTCTTACGCGCTGTCTGGATTAGTTTTTGATCTTTGCATGGTAGGGTACACATTTTTCATTCTAGTTCAGAAGCCCACCTAAATAGTTAGCTTGGGATGATGGCAATTATTTCGCCAGGTGTCGAATTTGTTTGAGTAGTGGAACAAATTCATTGAGTAAGGGGTTTTTTGTTTTAGCAATTAATTCTAGCAATCCACCTGCGGCCCAGTGTGCCGATAGGTTTTGAGCCTTGGTTGGATTATCTGCCTCTAAAGACTCAGTAATTGCTTTGATCCAACGACCTAGGGTATTGGATCCTCCGTTGATTGATTCTGGTCCAATTATATTTTTCAACTCAAATTGTTTCCTGAACCACGTAATACATAGTTGCTCTCGCTGAGCTTTTTTTGAAAGTCTAGGAAAATTTGGTTCTAATAAATGTTGGATGGCATTTAGCAAATTAAATAGTTCATGATGGGAGGAAACTAGCTCTGGTTGATACATTCTCAGATGAATGATCAAGTCTTCGGCACACCACCAAAGTTGGGCTTTTTGACCATTGGTGATTTCGTCATTAAATTGAGTGAGTGTTTCAATGCAATTAAGAGCATGTTGGTGTTCTTGAATGACATCGGTGTCAAAGGCGCTTTCTCCAGATTCTGTAACTAAGCTAATCAAATGCTCACTATAGTTTTGAGTAAAATCAGTCAATGCTGATAAAAGCACTGTTTCTTTTTTTAACGGGTCAATTAGTCTATCTACAACAGGGGGAAGCTCTGTGCTTTTCATAGTTATAGTATACCAGAGTGCATCAAGTTAACCATTTGTTA
>DAOQVB010000022.1:0-13771 GCA_035341315.1 Candidatus Woesebacteria bacterium
GTACCAATTCCAAGCATTCATGCTGGTAAGCTACAGGAGTAATAAGGCTAACAACTGCAATTGGTTCTAACACCTGCTTTATTTGGGAGGGATCGGGAAATTGTGATGGTGCAGTTACCATCAACCAAGCTCCATCAGTTGTTTGCACCTTATAGTGTACTGAGGGAGCGGTTGCTATTAAATTAAGATCGTATTCCCTCTCCAATCTTTCGAGCACAATTTCTGCGTGCAAAATACCTAAAAATCCCACTCTAAAACCACTGCCTAACGCATTGGAGTGAGCTGGAGTGTGTTGCAATGCAGCGTCACGTAGTACCAATTTTTCTAATGATTCTTTTAACAATTCAAATTCGTCAGATTCAACGGGGTAAATCTCCAAGTACACCATTGGAGTTGGAGGTTGATATCCCACCAATGGGGCAACCTTTTCTTTAACCGGCGATGTCGTGAGCGTGTCACCCACTAGTAAACCGCGAACATCTTTGAGAGATGTAACGCAGTAACCCACTTCTCCAGCATTTAGCGCTGCTTGTGGTTGCATTTTTGGTACAAAAACACCCACTTCACTTGGGTGAAAAACAGTTTGACTGCCTAATAGTCGGACCGTACAACCAGCAGTAAAACTGCCCTCAAAAACTCTGATGAGTGCCACCGCTCCTCGATGCTGATCATAATGAGAACTAATCAATAAGGCTTTGCCCTCCGTTGCTGGAAAGACTTTTGGCGGTGGCACCCTTTGTACAATTGCCTGAAGTACCGCTTCGGTATTGATGCCGGATTTTGCTGAAACACAGATTACCTGATCCTCCGGCAAACCTGTTAGCTCCATAACTTCGAGCACTGTCTTGTCTACATCTGCGGAAGGTAAATCAATTTTATTCACAACTGGAATAATAGTTAGACCTAAGCTATGCGCCAGTTGGTAATGAGAAAGAGTTTGTGCCTGCAATCCCTGTGAGGCATCTACCACCAGCACTACTCCCTCACACGCAGCTAAAGATCTACTTACCTCATAACTAAAATCCACATGGCCAGGAGTGTCTATTAAATTCAATATATACTCTTGTTGAGACTGTGGGTCAAAATAGCGCAGACACACCGGGGCAAGTTTGATTGTGATTCCCCGCTCACGTTCAATTGGATTACTATCCATCACCCTAACTTCATTTGCAGTGATTGCATTGGTTAATCGCAAAAAACAATCGGTCAAAGTTGTCTTGCCGTGATCGATATGAGCAATAATTGAAAAGTTACGTATCCGCATTAGTACTTCAAGCTACGCAGCTTTCAGTAACTTGCTGGCTTGTGCTTTGAGACGAGCTGCTTTATTGATGTGTAGTAAATTTCGTTTTAATGCACGATCAATTCTGGAGTATGATAAATCCAGTAACTCTTTGGTGGGAGTTGTTTTCAGCTGTTTGAGCACACTCCTCATGCGAGAACGCACTACTGCGTTGTAAGCCGCTTTGCGCTGGCTAACTCGTAAAGCTTTTTGAGCATTTTTTAGGATTGGCATATATAATGGGGGGGATTATATCATGTTCGGCAGATTTAAACTACCAACTTTACTCTCTAATAATACTAAGTGGTTAGAGCGCCAACAGACCACAATACTTTCTGCGGCACTCATTATTGGTATTGCCAATATTATTTCATCAATTGCGGGCTTGATTCGAGAAAGATTACTGATTAGTTATTTTTTTGATACTTCAGAATCCAGACTAAATTTAGAAGCATTTCAGGTCGCCTTTCAGATACCAGACGCTCTGTTCCAACTTTTAGTACTTGGAGCAGTTTCTGCTTCATTCATACCGATTTTTACCCATCTAAAAAAAAGAGATAGTAAAACCGCCTTTGCTAGTGCCTCAATCATTATGAATGTAGTACTGCTGGTTTTTGTGTTAGTAAGCGCGGTGATCTTTGTTTTTGCTGAACCGCTTACTTTGTTTCGCACTGGTAGCGGTTTCACACCTGAGCAACTTGCGGTTGCGGTTCAGCTAACAAAAATCATGCTTTTTGCTCAATTCTTCTTTGCCATCTCTAATTTTCTATCCGGAATTCTGCAATCATACCAACGCTTTATAGTGCCAGCACTTGCCCCGATTCTGTATAACTTCGGAATTATTCTTGGTGTTGCCTTGTTCTCCCAAAATTTTGGCATTTATGCCGCAGGCATAGGGGTGATTATTGGCGCACTGCTCCATATGGCAATCCAACTACCTTTTGCTTATCTACTTGGTTTCCGTTTTACTCTCTCTTTTAACTTGTCATCACCAGGAGTAAAAAAACTCTTTTCGTTGATGCCCCCTCGATTCATTACCTATGCTATCAATGAATTACAACAACTTTCACTCGGATTTTTTGCAACATCTCTGGGAAACCTCAGTTTTTTTGTAATTCGATTAGCTCTGCGACTCATGACGATTCCAATCAGGATTTTTGGGGTACCAATTGGCCAAGCATCGCTATCATTTCTTTCTGAAGAATCAACCGATGAAGATTACAACCGATTTAGATCTCTCCTAACTCAATCGCTCAATCACGTAGCATTCCTGGCTTTTCCAGCGTCGATGCTCTTATTAATATTGCGAATTCCAATCGTACGTCTCGTATTTGGTGCCAGCAATCTACCCTGGGAAACCACTCTAGCAACTGGAAGAGTAGTTGCAATAATCTCACTTTCGGTTGTTGCCCAAGCTTTAGTTCAGTTATTGATACGGGGGTTTCATGCTCTGAATGACACAAAAACTCCGCTCTACATTACCCTCGTCACGGCAATTACCTATTTAATTGGCTGTTGGTTCTTTGTCTTTTATACCCAGATAGGGTTATTGGGCATTGCTCTAGTAATTTTAATTACTGCGTTTTTAGAAATGTTTCTCTGCCTATTTTTACTTGATCGTAAAATTGGTCAAATTCTTACCAAATCATTTCTCTTCCCTCAAGCTAAAATTTTGCTTGCAAGTTTTTTCATGGCCGTTTTCTTATACTTACCATTCAGGATACTCGATGAATTGATTTTTAATACATCTAAAACCGTTGAGTTAATCGGGTTGACTATTACCACAAGCTCTATCGGGTTGTTAGTCTACCTTTACTTTTCTGCATTATTGAATGTTCGTGAATTACAACTGGTTGGATCTACCTTTTCTTCTCTTGATCGCTGGAGAAAAACGCTCTCTCGTACCACGGAAGTGTTGTCAGAACCCACGAATGAAGAAGGATTGCGGTAATCATCAGAGCAACGTATCTGTACAAACAAATACGATTGTGTGTACAATGGTCTCAACCTGCCTATGCCAAAGCGAGCGACGACAAAAATATCGATCAATTTGTTGCCTGAAGATGATTTCTTACTGGGTAGTTTTGGCAAAGTTATCCGTTGGGCTGTATCTGTAGGAAGATACTTAGTAATTTTTACTGAGGTAATTGTCATTATTAGTTTTGCTACTAGATTTAGCTTGGACCGCAAGGTGACAGATTTAAATCAGGAAATTAATAAGAAAGTTGCAATTATAGAGTCGTATGCTGGACTAGAGTCAGAATTTCGTTCGGCACAAGAAAAACTCAGTCAGTATTCTGAGCTCGAAAAACAGCGCAACTTAACCGACGTATTTGAGCAAATCTCCAACGTAACCCCGCCAGATGTAGTCGTGACGCAACTGAATGTTAAGAAAGACGGTATCAGCATTACTGGATCAACTTTGTCACAAACTGCCTTTAACCATTTGATAAATAATCTGCAATTATCCCCTTTCTTTTCAGATATCAGAATAGATAGCGTAGAAAACACTCAGGATTCAAGTGGCTACGAGTTTTCACTCCAGGCCAAATCAAAAAATGCCAACTAGACAACAAACATCACTCTCTATTTCAAATTTCTACCGACATCCAATCGCAGCGGTCTCTACAGAATTACTGTTCACGATTGTATTTATACTTGTTTTAGCCATTGTTGCCATCCAACCAACCTTAAAAACAATGGCCGATCTTTCCAAAGAAATCGAGGATAAAACGAAACTCAATAAAAGCCTTCAAGATAAAGTTGCTGCATTAAATACTGCACAAGCCGAGTTTTATCGATGGCAAGCCCAACTCGCTTTACTTGATACTGCGATCCCAGATAATCAACATACAATTCTAGACGTAAAGTTGTTTGAAAAACTGGCTTCAGAAAAAAACGTAGTCATCGGCAAGATTGGCTTATCGGAGTATCCCGATGCAACTAAACCGCTCTCACAAAAACCAATAGTCAATGATCTACCTATATCCATCACTATCCAAGGTGATTATATTTCGATAAAAAGTTTTGTTTCCGCATTATTGAATAGCCGACGAGTATTTGTTATAAATTCTATTAATTTTTCTGTCTCCACTTCTAGGGGTGGACAACAGGATCTTACGGCAACCCTCAGTATGAACGCCCCATATTATCAATAAAAATCGATTGTTTATGAAAATGCCACTATTAGATATCTTCGCTGAACGAACTAAAGGTTTTTTTCTAATCCTTTTAAGCCTTCTCTTTGTGTGTGTAATTTTTTGGATTATCATTTCATTGTTTTCATCCCAAAAAACTACAAAAGTCCCAGAATCATCTCAAAAACTTGCCACCCCACTCAATCCAGTGCTTGACACATCAAAACTGGATAGATTGGAAGGAAAAACCTACTATACTCCAGAAGAATTACAGTCTTTCCCGATCAATATAATTGAGACCGATGCAAAAAGTCGGACAAAGCGCGTTATTCAAATTCAACCCACTTAGTTCGGCTTTTTTTCGCATTGCAGTTTAGTCGTTTTTTCTCTACAGTGGTTAATAGAGATATTATATGTTAACTTCAAAAATGAATGGTGCGGTTTTAGCCAAGCGCATACCTACTTTGTTGGGTTTGGCTGTGTTGGTGGTTGGCTTAATAGTTGGCACAATAGTTTTTGGTCAAGGAACCGGGGTCTTCTCACCCAGAGCTACTCCAGAAACCACACCAAAACAAGTTAAGGTTACCAACGTAAGTGATCGAGCATTCAGCGTGTCTTTTATTACAGAAGAAAGTACGACTGCGTTCATTAAGTATGGGACAGATCCAAACAAGCTATCACTTCAAGCTGGTGACGATCGCGATCAACTGTATGGAACAATCAAGGACTACAATCTTCACCATATTTCCGCGACTTCTCTAGAAGATAGAACAACTTATTACTTTGTAATTGGCACTGATCAGGGCGCGCTGTATGACGATAACGGTGAACCATTTTCCATATTAACTGCAGCAAGTGGAGGAACGCCACCAGACGCAAAAACTATTTTTGGCTCAGTTACAACTGCTCAGGGAGGACCGGCGGCAGGAAGTATTATGTATGCAAAACTCGAGGGTGCTGGAGAGTTGTCTCAGCTAGTACAAGATTCTGGTAGTTGGGCGATTGTGCTTCCCACCGCCCGTACAGAAGACGGTTCAAGTTATGCGACGATCACAACTTCAACCCCACTAGTTCTATTAGCTCAGGGATTCCCACAAGCACTCACGGCGGCACTCAACACAACTGTTGGACAGTTCGAAATGGGGTACACATTTACCCTAGGTCAATCTGGAGGTGGTGCTTCTAGCCCAACTGCTACGCCAACCGCAGCTCAAGTTTCTCCATCCCCAACTGTAACCCCCAACCTATCTGGCTCACCCACTCCTACGCCAGTAGATACAGGGTCTGGCGGAGGTGGGTTGGGAGAATTACTCGGTGAATCACCGCTCCCAACTCCTACACCAACAGAAGCAATTAAAGTTGATTTAACCGCCCAAGGAGAACAAATCGTTACGACCGAACAACCAATCATCGTTGGTAACGCTCCAGCAGGAGTGGTGGTAAATTTGAAGGTAAATTCTGATACCCAAATTGAGCAGCAGGTTACAACAAATTCACAAGGACAATTCTCTTTAGATTTAGAAGCTCTTGGAGCCCAGCTTGAGCCTGGTACTCATTCTGTCGAGTACTCTTATACAGATCCCACCACAGGAAGATTGGTCACTGAAACCAAAACCTTTACTGTATCAAGTGGAGGGGTACAACTTGCTCAGGCTAACATCACACCTTCACCAACTCGGTCACTGTCACCCACAGCATCACCAACACCAATTTCTTATGGTACTGACTATCCGTATGGCACCTCGCCAACACCTACCACTAGTTACGCAACTGGCAGCGGACAACAAGCATCAGTCTCTGCCACCCCCACTCAACCCGTCTCTACCAGAAGCGGAATGCCATCAACCCAAAGCGGAGTGCCAGTCTCTGGATCTGTGGGTACAACATTAGTATTACTTTTTGGTGGAGCGTTTTTCCTAATTTCTGGTCTCTGGAGTTTTTGGATTGCCAAAGAAATAGAATAAATTCCCTCTTTCGTACTATAATCCTATTCTGTGAAAAAAAAGAACGATATGATTCTTGTTCCTAAATACAGTTCATCTTTCCAAAAAAGAGTGTTTGATTTGTTGGTTGGAACTAGCCTACTACTCTGCGCAATGCCCGCAATAGTATTGACAGGAACTGCAATCGTGATTGCGTCAGGTTGGCCAGTCTTTTATTCTCAACCAAGGTTGGGCAAGAACAAACAAGTATTTACTTTATATAAGTTTCGAACTATGAAAATTGGAGCCGACAGTAGACAAAAACAGTTTTCTAAACTCAACATCGCTCCAGCTCCTATGTTTAAGCTAAAAAAAGATCCCCGATTCACATCGATTGGCTACTATCTTTCTCATACTGGTCTTGATGAACTACCCCAAATATTTAATGTCTTAAAAAACGATATGAGTTTGGTGGGACCCCGACCGCTACCGATTGCTGAGGGCAAGGCATTGAAAGACGATTGGAACTGGCGCTGGCAAGTGAAACCAGGATTGTTTTCTTATTGGGTTCTTTCACCCCATAGATATCAGAGTTTGGAAAAATGGAAGCAATTAGAAAAAGAAACAATTCAAATTTCGAATTTACAAGCTGATTGTATTTTGATGGTAAAAATTCTCAGCAGACAGGTTAAATCACTAGTTGACTATTTTCCCAGCATCTTCCAATAGAGCAACTCAACAGGCGCTTTATCATCGGTTAAAAATGGCAATTCGTCATCAATGTTTACTTGGTGAATTCTCTCCCGTATGGTTGTAGCCACTTCATTCACCGCTGGGTCAGTAAAATCTAGAATATTCTCAACGTCACCAATCTGAGAATTTGAGGCGTAAATCATATTATTACTAATTAAAAACTGATTGTCTCTAACAGGTGCGTGATAGGTATAGGGAAAAATCGATGCAACGGTATTGACAATCACTTGAAATAACGTAGGGCCATCTTGAGCTAGTTGTGGACTAACAGCATTGAAAACCATAATCCCATCAGGCTGTAATACGGTTTTAATTTGAGCAAAAAACTCTTGAGTCATCAGATGCGATGGCGCATATAAATCGGTACTGAAAGCATCGATTAGCACTACATCATATTTTTTCTGAGTTGTAGCAATATACTTCCTTCCCTCTTCAATAATAATATTTGCTTCTGAGTCTGATAAAGCAAAATAATCCTTTGCTACCTCAATCATGGTGGGGTCAATTTCCACCGCGTCAATTTCAACTGCATCGGGAAAAAATTGATTGAGTTGTTTGATTACTGTACCTCCAGCAACACCGATTAATAGAACCGAGTGAGGTTTTTCCTTCTGTAACAAGCTAGGAGCAAGTGCTAAATAATCAAGATAATTATTCATTATGCCCGACTCAGGAATTGAAATTGTTTGAACACCACGAGCATTACCCGTACTGAGGTACAGTCTCCCATTGTGGTCAGAAATTTTAATATGATTGTAAAGCGACTCCATCACCACATCAGCCTGAACTTTAATTACAAAAACCTGATATATACGATCCACAAGCACAATACCAATTATCAAAAGTGCAACCAACTGAGAAGTTTTACGATTAAAAACCACTAGTAACGAACTAAGACTGAGTAAAATTGAAAACAATTGTATTGAATGCAAGACGCCAATTGTTGGAATTAAGATAAATGATGCCATTACTGAACCAGTAATCCCACCAAAACTGCCTACCATTGATAAAATTCCGGCTGTATTACCAATGCTTTTAAGCCCCTTCACTGAGAGCTTAAGCAAAATGGGACTGACCATGCCCAAAAGCGTCATTGCGGGAGCAAATGAACAGAGCATGGCGATTGTTAAAATTAAGAGATAAAGCCAGGCTGAAGAGCTTTGAGCCACAAATTGTAATGACTGTTGCAACAGGTATTGACTGCTAAAATAGCTCAAAAATAAAATAAAGCCTGACAAAAAAAGAGTTAAAGCCAGTGTTGTTGTCGGTTGTTTTGTTTTGTCTGCCAAACGACCACCCAAGAAATATCCCAAAGATAGTGCAGCCATTACCACACTGAGAAGAATACCCCAGGTGTAAACAGAGTTACCATAAAACGGGGCGATTAATCGAGAAACAGTGAGCTCGTAGCCCATGATAATCAATCCGATAAGAAAACTAATCAGAGAGTACGTTGTGATGCGAGCTTTCATAACACAAGATTATAGCGTAGCTGTCATTCTATTACTTAAATTTTTATCAGCTTAAATCATCGGCTTAATATAACAGCAATTTTTCAGTAATGGACCAGTACCGATTCCTATCGGGAATATTGTTGACTATTCTTGCTAACCCCTCAGAACATTCTTGGTTTAGTTGTTGAGATACTGCAAGACAATTACGATATTCTTTTTCAGCACATGTAAGGTCCATTACGTTTTCACATAGCAAACCGGTCTGAGAAAAAGCGGGAGATTTTTCGTCTATAAACTTAGTCGCACTCCATGAGAGGTTATATGCGAGATCAATTTGATTATCTGATAGCGAAATTCTACCCAAATTAGTCAGATACTTTGCAATGCTCATACTTTCTTCTCTGTCTAGCTCATTGAAAAACGAAATGTTTGAATTTCGTTTCAAAATCTGTGTCATCTCATCAGAAATCATAAATACCCAGGATCTTTGATTATGATTATCATAATTTGATAGTGGATTATGAGGGTCACCTTCAATAGTCCACAGCAATCTATACCAGAGAGCCAGATTAATAGTATCAGTCAGTTGCGATGCAGATTTAGTTATCTCTATGAGTTGCGTGCTTTCAGAATTTGTACCACTCAACATGATTGCCAATGACAGATAATAGTCAGAGTAGTACCCCGCTTGGCTACGAAAATACTCTGGCGATATCGTCCTCAAATGCTCATAGTATGTATATTCATCCCCATCCATCGCAACTCTGTTTGCAATAATTGGTGTTTGGAACGACAAGGCCCACGGATCTAGTTCATATGCGATTCGGTGATACGCGCCAGCTTCTCCATACTCTTTCTGTGAAAATAAATAATCACCAAATCTAACTATTTCTGGAGTAAGTTTATATAATTGCCAATGCTTTAGACTATTTGTTTTTTTAAGTCGGCGAGTGTTCTCAATCACAAGATTAATATATTTCTCTGCTGATTCGCGCTGGTTATTTTCAATATAGAAATCAAGAGTGCTTCCAGCAAGTGAATGCCAAGGCGATAATCTTATTAAATTATAATGTGCGTTAATTCTATCTGATTCGGATTCCGCATTATCATTTTTATATTGCCAGTAGTACAGGTCATTAATAAAATAGTTATCAACTTTTTTTACACAATCGGTAGATATTTTGTTGTTTTTTCCTGACAGAAGCAATTCATATGCCTGCTTGTTACCAGCAAAAACCAAACAAGCATAATCTGGTTTATTAATGGCAATTAATACAGCTTGAGTAATATAAATTAAAATAAAAAACGAGAGAACAAATACTAGTAGCCTTATGACTACTAGTAGACTGCTTATGTTACTGATAAATAGAAACTTACCCGCTTTATTTGTATTTGCACTACTCTTTGATATTACAATTCCAAGTACCATCAGGGCAAGAAGAAATGAGGTTGATGTGTTCCAGTCATAATCAAGTAGTGCATTGAAAAAGTTAAATAGGAGTCCAATTACTAAAAATTGCTCCAATCGATTGCTGTTTTTACTATTTCTTATAGATGTTAGGATAGTAGTAAACAATAAGGTAAATACCAAAAAGCCAAATGTTCCCAATTCGGTAATTATTTGAAGCAAATAATTATGTGCATAATGTGAATATACCCCAGGCTGTTCAGTATATTTTCTGGCGATTAAGGAGTATGTATTTAATCCAGTACCCAATAGGGGCTCATCAATCAGGTTTTTCACTGCTACTGATAAGTATGATTTTCTGGCTCCAATTTCTAACGGTTTACACCACCAACTCGTACTTCCGTAACATACATTTACTTTTGTAGAAAAGATCAGAAACCAGAAAATCGTTGCTGAAATTACTATTATTGAACTAAGGAACAGTATTTTAATTTTATTAGTTAAATGATTAGTTCGGATCAAAAGTATAAATGAAACAATAATTTCGATTAATCCCAAGAACAATAGTATTCTTCCGGAGCTACTGATTAGACTTATGAGTGAGAAAATAATCAACATCGCGCCAAGCCTATCAAGTTTTTTATTGATCAAGTAAAATGCTGCCGGTAACACCAATAGTACAACCGAACTTAAATGATTATGACCATAGGCAGGTAATAAGAAGTCGGTAGATCCACCCAGTTGGTTACTTACTGGTAATAAGAGCAATACAATATTTATCGAGATTAATACGACAATATATGTACTCATCGCCACAAATACTTTCATCCGACCAAACTTTTCGCAAATAATCAGCACATAGACGAAATATAAAAAGTATCCAATTTGATCAAGCAATCCTGATAAAGAAATCGGAACGGAAATAGTCCAGAGTAGCGATGCGCCACAGTAAATCAGATAAAGTATCCAGGAAAAAAAAATAAAAAAGTTTTTTTTCAGAACTCCCAAGATATTCTGTCTTAAGACTATTAGTGCAATAACAACTAGAAACCATTTCGCTGGATGAGTCGTAAAGATCGCAATGAAAGAAGTTGCGACTAGTATAAATAAATGAGCGTTTTTGCTAACTAACTTATGCATACCTCTTTCAAGAATAATTCAAAATACACCAAATACTATAACAGCTAAAATAGCTCTTCGTGAATCTTCATGGAATGATCTAATACTTAGTTAACTTTTTCAGAGTCTCTTATTTAAAACTTGCAATAAAGCTGTCGACGACCTCTACTCCACCATTCATCCTAATTTTTCCTTTTTCTAACCAGATCACTCTATTGAAATTGTCCTTTATAAAGTCAAGCATGTGACTCGCCAAAATTATTGTTTTCCCGGAATTAAATAACTCATGTATCTTTGTTGTTGCCTTTTTTTTAAAGTTTTCATCACCCGCAGCGATATTTTCATCAATTATAAAAATGTCAGGATTCGAGTGAACACCCACTGAAAATCCCAATCGCAACTTCATTCCTTCTGAGTATGTAAAAAATGGCTGATCAATAAACTGCCCTATATCGGCAAAAGAAATGATGTTATCTAGTTGTTTTTTTACCTCAGTTTTTTTCATACCAATAAGCAAAGCGTTGATAATAATATTGTCCACTCCGCTCAGATCTGGATGAAATCCAGCCGCAAGGTCAATTAAAGAAACTGCTCTTCCAGATAAATGTATGTTGCCAGATGTAGGACTAGTAACTCCAGCCATTAGTTTCAGCACCGTAGTTTTTCCAGAACCATTAACTCCAATAAACGCCAGCCTCTCACCCTGTTTTACCTCAAAGGAAACTGAAGAAAGTGCAGTAAATGATTCGTTTTTCCGATTATGAAAATATACAAAATCTGACAAAGTTGGCTTTTCATGTCTAAAAAAATAGCTCTTGGTAACATTAGAAAAAACAACTGAAGCTCGATTTTTTCGCATAACTATAACCAATCGTCAAAGGATCTACTCTTCATTTTGAAAACTAATGTACCTAACAACAACAATGTCAAAGACACCACTATGGCAATAGTCGCATTAAATGTAGAAATGTTTTGACTGTTTCCAGATAAAGCTAATTGAAAAAAACTCACAATATAACTTAAAGGATTGGCATCTACAATAGATTTTATATTGACTGGAAGCTGGTTGTTAGAATAGATAATTGGCGTTGAGTAAAACAACAGTTGAAGAAGTATCGATACACCAAAACTCGTATCTCTAAACCTGACGTTAATTGCAGATGTTAGTAAAGATAATCCAATAGTAGTTACAAATAATAAAATGATTCCCAAAACTAAATGGAAAATATTTGTCTGAACCCCATTAACAATCGAAACTACTAAGAGTAGTGTTAGTCCAACAATAAAGTGAACTAAATGGGCAAGACTAATTGATATGACTATTATTTCTCTCGGAAACCGTGATTTCTTTATCATATGTCTCTCATTAACTATTGCCTGAGTATTCTTTAGAACTGTTTGAGAAAAATAATTCCAAGCAAGCAATCCTGACAATAAATACAAGAAATAGTTTTGAATGGAGTTAGAGAGTAAATGTTGAAAAATTAACCCTATTACCAACATTTGAAATATTGGGGTTACCACTATCCATATGAAACCCAACTCTGTCCTTTTATAGCGGACCACAAGCTCTCTTTTTGTCATAGCCTCAAGTAAATCAAGCCATATAAAAGAGTTCTTCAAAAAAGATAGCGATTGAAATCGCAAATATTGTAAACGTGTGTATGAAGTTGGTCTTTTCATTAATGAACTATTTGATAGTGTTAAACAACCAAGTAAATAATTTACACTCTTCTTATACTGTTGTAGACAACTAAAACATTCTCAATATACTAGACATATTACAAAAAATGTCAATTGTCCAAGCCGATCATCTTGAGTATTTTTGAATAGTTTCCTCATCTTTATGACTAACAAGCGCTCTTTGTCATTGGATGTGATTATTGTTACTAAACAAAGATACTCACAACTGTTAGAGTGCGCCACGCGTATTTGTAACAATACTCAAAAACCAGCCAACCTCATTATCGTTGATAGTAGCTCAAAAAGAGACGAAAAAATTCTGTTAACTATCTCTAAATTATGCAAGTTGAAGAAAATCAAGCTAACTATGATCGAAGCATCAGATCATGGAATAGCCTATTCTAGGAATCTTGGTATAAGAAGTGTTAAATCGACGCATTTTGCCTTCGTCGATGACGATGAGTATGTCACAAAGTATTGGTGTCGTAAAATCTTAATTTTTTTTGAAAATAATCAAGACTACCAAGTTTTATGCGGTCCAAAAATACCAACAAACTTGGATAATTACTTAAATCAAACTTGGGCATCGATTTTTCTTCCGTCACTCTCGTATTCAGGTGTTGCAAATTTTGTTCCCTCTGGGAATTCATGCTATCAAACTAGGTTCATTAGAGAAAATCAGTTATTTTATGATGAAAGATTTTCAAGTTCGGCTGAAGCTCATGCAATGTATTCAAATTTGATACATCACGGCGCTCAATGTTTCTTTCTGGCTAATTTATGCATACTCCACGATTGGAACACATCTCTGACTACATTCACTAAGCGGTGGTTTGAGTATGGGAGGGGGATCCATTTCTTTTTTCATGAATATCTTGCAAGTGAATTCTCAGGAAGTCTTCAGCGCTATTTGTTCCTAGCACCTGATCACTTATTCAGGTTTTTTCCGTTTAGAAATAATAGACTTGTCGCACAATAGGATTTGATACGATTATGGGCAGTACTTATTTCTA
>DAOQVB010000023.1:0-13280 GCA_035341315.1 Candidatus Woesebacteria bacterium
GGGAGATGAGGCCGAAGGCAGTATCTTGACTCGGCTGGTGAGTGGTTGGAAAGACTTGGCTAACAATTAAAAGTGCGGCACCAAGAATTGCTACAATCACTTTATTAATTTTTTCAGTAATCAAGAAAATATACACTATGCAAAGTACGGCGAGTGAAATGAAAGAAAAAAGTGTGAGCGTGGGCATAGCAGGTGTTTAATTATTGTTTTAATTTATATTTCTTTTGCGGGTGATCGGCTAGATTCATACCGTAGGCAAGAGCGGCTTTAATTTCCGAGCGAGTCACTATTCCAAGCAACTCGCCATTTTCAATTACTGGAACAATATACAGATCATTTTTTAAAAATTCGGCAGTAATTTCCATGATGTTATCGTGCAAATTCACATATTCGAAATTTTTTCTCATATATACACTTACTGGTCGATCCTGAATTTCCGCGCACATTTCGTGAAAAAAGCCTTTTTTGTACATTGCAGCTGCCATGCCAATATTTTGTCGGAATTGATTAGGAATAGTGGCGGCCGCGATATCTTGAACTGAGAGTACACCAACTACCCGCCGATCATCATTGAGGATGACCAAACCATTAACTTTTTCTTTGATGCATAAGCTCAAAGCTTCGCGAATAGTTTTTGTGTGTTCAATAGTGACTGCGCTTCGGTGGTAGATGTCAGAAATTAGCATATCTATGCTAATAATATCGAAAAAGTATGTGGAGTACTAGTAACATTGACATTGAGCCTATGTACAAAATTAACATTGTAAGAATGAATTTTTCTGGTTTTTTCAGTAGCATTTCAAAACCCTTCAGTATAGTATAGCAAAATCATGCGTGGATTATCAGTAAAAGTGCTCTCAGATGAGGAGCTGGTAGAGAAAGTTCGAAAAAACAACCAAGAGCTCTACGTTGAAGTTGTACGACGCTATCAGCAACCCCTGTTCCGTTACGCCTTTACTTTAGTGCATGATTCAGACATTGCTCAAGATATTGTGCAAGAGGCTTTGATTAAGGCATATACTAATTTACGCAGTTTCAACACCAAAAAGAAATTTTCTAGCTGGATTTATCGTATTACTCATAACCAGGCAATGGACCACTTTCGAAGTCAACGGAAACTTGTTTCATTTGAATTGTTGCCTGAATTGGTTAGTTCTTTGGTCAGTAAATCTGACGTTGAGGTGACTTTAGATGAAACATTGCTTCGAGAAAAAATTGATCATGTGATTGATCAATTACCGGTACAGTATAGGAGTGTAGTTGCCCTCTACTATCTTGAGGGAAAGAAATATGCAGAAATTGGTGAGGTTATGAAAGTACCTGAGGGCACCGTGGCAACCTGGTTGAGGCGTTCAAAAATTATTCTAGCTAAAGCCCTACAAGAATATGAGCCAAAACAAAAAAAACGACATGAAAAAAAATCTTAAACCCAACACTTTTGATTGTAGTCAGAATGTGATGGAAAAAATCCACACAGAGCACATTCATATGAAGCCAAGTTGGCTTTTCTACATTGGTTCTGCCACAGTAATTTTTGGTATTAGTACTTTTATGATTTTAGCCAGCATTCTTTTTAGTCTGATTTGGTATCAATCATTACTAATGGGATTTTCACAATTGATTCGGTTTGGTTCGGATGGTTGGCTCATTTTTATGACTCGCTTGCCCTGGTTTGCTGTCGGAGCCAGTTTTTTAGTGGCGCTGATTGGCTGGTGGTTGGTCCAGCATTCGGAATATGGTTTTCATTATCGTAAGAGAGTGGTTGGGTCTGCCATCTTTACCGCTATCATCGTGAGTAGTTTATTGTTGCACAGGACTAATCTTTGGGATCGAATCTTAAGAGATAGTACCTGGGAAAGAGTTGGTCGCCCTCCAGCGGTAGAAGAGGAGCAGGTATTAGCGGGTAGGTTATTAAGAAAAAATCAAGATTTATATCAATTGCTGCATACTAGCAATCAGGTTATACCAATTAGATTTGCTCAGTTACAACAGAATACACCCACGGCTTATATACCTATGATTGGTGACAACATAATAATTTTAGGAGAATGGAAAGATGGAATTTTTGAAGTGAGACGTTTCCAAATTTGGTTGAAAGAAACTGAATAATCGATGCGTATAACAGTTAGATGGGTGGAAACAGGAAAGTCAAGGCGCCTGATCATCAAGAGAACCCCCGCGTGAGGCAACCTCAGCGGGGGTTTGTGTTAACCACCCTTTCACGAATTCTCTCAATGTAGGCCAGGATTCGTTGTTGAGTTGTGCGCTGCCAGAAGCAGCTCGATCTACCAGTATATATTGACCGTCTGGACTTCTAGTTTCCCATAGCGCGTTAGTTTTATCCAGCTGATAGCTTTGTACCTTCCAACTTTCGGGATTGGAGATTAAGCCTAGGAGTTCTAAGAAATCAGTCAGCTCCAAATTGCTATCCACGTTTCGATATACTTTGTTCAGCACTGTAGGAATTTTTAACCAATTTGAAGGTTGACTCAAAAGATTTTTAATTCCTAAAACTAAGGCTTGTTGACGTTGGGAGCGGCCAAAGTCACTGCCGCCAATAGCCGCGTGACGGGAGCGCACGAATTTGGCGGCAGTAGATGCATCGAGAAGTTGTAAGCCCGCAGTAAATTCCAAACGCTCATATCTGCAAGTAAATTGTTTTTCTAGTTCAAATCCACGCAGTGTGGCTGACAGCGTAGCAATATCTTCAGGAGTTTTATCACAAGGATTATTTTCTTCGCCGGCGATGGGAAAGTACTCATCAACAAAACTGTAGGGTACCTTAACAGGAATTGGACCAAGTTGGGTAAGAGTGGCAATTAATCCAGCTTGATTAATTGCCAATACATACTCAATTTGTTGTTGGAGTACGGTGCCAACAACGTCTTGGGTTATGACTAATCCACCTTCAGCGCCTAGAGCATACAATTGATTAACTTTCCCCGCTGATGTGGCTGCCTGTGAGGTTTGAAGAGGTATCGTGACCCAAAGATCTCTTGGTATTGAAATTAGCGATAACTCTTTCGTTTTAAAATTTGCTTGTGCTAGTAACATCGTATCCGTAAGCAAACCACCTTCGTGATTTCCCCCCACATATCCTAACAGTAGAGCTGTTCTTGGTCGTAATGGATCGGGTGTAGGAGAGGGAGTTGGGGAAGGTTGGGGAGAAGGTGTTGGAGTATTTTGTATACCAACAGCCGGAAAAGTAATTTTAGAAATACTCAACCACGTTATCAGTATGCCACTGACCAACAGTCCAAGGCAAACACCAACCACCAGTATTTTTTGCTGTGTTTTCATCAAACGCATTATCTCATTGAAATGACTAGTTTATTTTGACGATCTTTTTGCCAGCATGACCCCCGCCAGTCCCAACCCTCCACCGGCCAGCAAGAAATAGAAAACATTTATTCCAACAACTTTTTTGAGTAGCAGTTGGCCATATAAAGTTTTTGGCATATGAACGATCACAATCATATAATAGTCTCTAACTTCTAAATACCGGGAAAAATAGGAAAAAGTTTTTTTTATACTTTCATTTTGTTGCACCAATTCAATTGGTTTGATTTTCCCAAAATAGAAATATCCTTCTGGTGCGAACACCGAGCCTGACTCCGCAGTTAATATATTTGACCAGAGTTGAGGATATTGGTTTTTTACACGACGATTGTCTCCGTCCGAGAACATAAATGACCAATCATCCTCAGGAGTTGGACCTCGGAACCATTCGCCATCAGAGTTAGCAAAATAAATTTTATAGTCAGGATTTTGATCATCTTTTCTTTCAAGTTCGTACAGTACATTGGTTGTATCAAAGTTGAGAATTACCATGCCTACTTTTTTGTCTGAAGCATCAAAGACGGGAGTAGCTAGGCGAAGAGTTGGTTCATATGGTTCAACGACTTGGGAGCCTTCGATGTTAAGGTCAAGTGGGGAGATATAATACTCACCCTGGTTCAGCTTCATAGTATCCGTGAAATAGTATCGTTCAGCTTTGTTTTGTAATTCATTTTGTGGAACAACGGTAATGCCTTTTTGGTTTTGATTAACTCTGACAATTTCATCTCCTCTACTATTAAGAAATCTCAATTGAGCATATGAGCGATTTTTTTTCATTAAAATTTCAAAGGCTTTTGCTAGGTTTTGTCTATTAGAGGCAGTGTTAGATTGGATAACTTGCGCGAGTTCTGGTAATTCAGTCGCTTTTTTTACATCCTGCGAGCTACTTATAAAGTTACTTGCTACTTGTTCCTGCAGCACCACAATATCTGACTCGATTTGATTAGTATAGCTTCGGTATGATTGAAATGTGATTATAAAAAAGCTTGTGGAAAAACCAATGAAAAATAGTAGGCAGAAGATTGCGATAGATTTCATCAAGAGATTAATTGTAACAAGTAAACATAGCAAGTTCAGATGAGTATTTAATGTGCAATTAATATTAGTGCTTGTCAACTAGAGTTATTTTTGGTACACATTGCACCATCATGTTAGTGCTCGATGGAGTTACCAAGCGATTCGGTTCAAAGGTGGCGGTAAACCAGCTGTCTCTCGAGATAAAAACTGGTCAAGTTCTTGGTCTTCTTGGTCCCAATGGCGCCGGTAAAACAACCACTATGCGGTTGCTCGTTGGCTACCTGAGTCCAGATTCGGGATTAATTACTTTCAACGGTGTTTCTGTAATTGAAAATCCAAATCAAGTCAGAAGTCAAATCGGTTATCTGCCAGAAAACAACCCACTCTATTCAGAACTACTTGTATCTGAAATGTTAGCAAGCAGTGCTCAGCTCAAGCAAATGAGTTCAGCATCGCTGGCAAAATCACTTGATTTTGTTGTGCCCGCTGTTGGTTTGGAAGAGGTATACCAACAGCCAATCAGAGAGCTCAGCAAGGGTTACAAACAGCGCGTTGGTATTGCACTCGCTTTATTGCATGAGCCGGAGGTATTGATTCTTGATGAGCCAACTGAAGGTTTGGATCCCAACCAACGCGCAGAAATTCGAGCGCTCTTACGAAGATTAGCTAAAGATAAAACAGTGATTATTAGTACTCATGTGATGCAAGAAGTGAGCGCCATCTGTGATCGAATTGTAATAATTAATCATGGTTCGATTGTTGCGGATGGAACAGAGAAAACCTTATTACAGAAAAATAATACCGGTACGATTCGTGCCGAACTAGAAGGTGAGAATGCGTTATCGATATTAAAAAAAGAGTCAAAACTTGCAGTGCTGACTCATAAAACAGTGGGTAAACGTTTGTTTGTTGAGTTACAACCAAAAACAAAAGTTCCAGCTCAAGTGGTTCTGTCTGAAATTCAGCGAAAGCACCAACTTGTGCTTTGGTCTCTCAGCTCAGTAGGAGCTGATTTGGAACACTTGTTTAAAACCGTGACGGAGGAAAAATCATGAAGCAATTGTTTTCAATTATTCGTCATGAATGGCTCAGACAACGTGTCAATCCAGCGACATATTTGTTGCTTGTGATTGCTGCGGGAATTTGGTATTTTCTCTTTTTTCGTCAATTTTTCTTAATTGGCCAAGCATCGCTCAGGCCATTATTTGATTTGTATCCTTGGTTTGCCATAGTTTTTTTACCCGCAGTAACCATGGGTAGCTTGGCCAAGGAAAAAACTGAGCAAACATTGGAATTACTTCTTACACATCCTTTGAGAGAAATTGAAGTGATCGTGGCCAAATTTCTAAGTTTGCTTACTATCCCTGTTGCACTCAGTTTAACCACTATTCCACTTGCAATTGGGGTTAGCATTGTTGGGCAGCTTGATTGGGGAATCTATTTAGTGCAATTATTAGCCACTTGGCTTTTTTCTGGTTTTCTAATTTCTTTTGCGATGGTTTTTTCCGCACTACTGAGAGACCAAGTGGCAACCCTACTATCAACAATTGTATCTAGTTTTATGTGGCTATTACTTGGGTTCGAGTTAATTACCAGTCGTTTACCAATCCAATTAAGCAACATTGTTAGTAATTTGGCTTTTTTAACTCACTTAAACTCACTGTATCGTGGGGTGATTGATGTTCGTGATATATGGTTCTTTATCTCAAGTATGGTTGTATTTCTTGCTGTAGCCGTCTTATATCTGCAGCGTCAAAAACATGGGGCAAGAAAATCAGGGTACGCCATGTCACAGCAAGTGGTTATTTTGTTGATTATAGTAGCTGTACTTAGCAATATTGTTGGCCAAAAAATTCCGGGAAGAATTGACGTGACACAATCACGGCTTTACAGTTTGACCACCTCAACAAAGCAAGTACTCAAACAGGTTCCTGATATAGTGACGCTCACGCTCTACGCTTCAAATTCAGTGCCAGTTCAATTGCAGCCAATTCTTAGGGATACCAAGGATATTCTTGCAGATTATCAACGATTGGGTGGTGCGCGAATTCAGGTACTGCAAAAAGACCCAAGTCTAGATGCTGAAGTTAAACAAGAGGCGGTTGAGTTAGGAGTTCAAGAAGTACAGTTTAATATGATTAGTCAGGAAGAGTTTAACGTTAAGAGTGGTTATTTTGGTTTAGTAATTACCTATGCAGACCAGCAGCAAACGATTCCCTTTATTCAAAGCTCGGAAGACTTAGAGTACCAACTCACAAGCTTAATATACCAAATGACGAGACAAGATAAGCCATCGGTAGTTTTTGCAGCTGGTCATGGTGAGAAAAATATACAGGGCGAATTAGCTGCATGGGCGCAATTATTACAGAGGCAGTTTTCCTTATCTGAAGTCAACTTAACAGTTGATGAGGCAAGTGTCGCAGAAGAAATTGATGCTTCCGCAAAAGTATTAGTAGTAGCGGCACCGGCGAGTAACTATGAACCCGCACTAGTTGATTCTTTGCGTCAGTTTGTTACGAACGGTGGCTCTCTACTGGTGTTAGCCTCGGGGGTTTTAGCTGATCCAGAAACCCAAACTGCTTTTCCAGTTGAACATAACCTCAACACGTTGCTTGAAGCGTTTGGTGTGAAAATCGCAGCAGATTTTGTGTACGATTTGCGCTCGAACGAAACAATACGGGTTTCTCAGGGAACAATGCAGTATTTATTACCGTATCCACTTTGGGTTCGAGCGCGCACAACAGAAGTCAATCCTCTCATCATCAATCCTCAAGCGGTGATGGTCACTTGGGGAAGCTCAGTGACTGCTCAGCAGGAGACGCTCAAAGAAAAAGGTTGGATACTAGATCCCCTTATTCTTACAAGCCAATATGGTGGAGTGGTATCGAATCCTCAGTCGTTAGCGCCAAACCAAGAGTTTTCAGAGACGAATTTGGCAACACAAACACTTGGGGTGGCGCTTACCCCACCAGAGGGTAGTGAATACGGAAAAATTGTGGTAATTGGATCTGGTGATTTATTAATTAATGAGTTGATCCAAGCCTCACCCGGCAATAGTTCCGTGGGTTTGGCAGCAGTGTCTTGGTTGGCTGGTGATACGATGCTGAATACCTTACGGAGTAAACAAGCGATTGACCGCTCTTTGGTTTTTTCTTCACAAAGCCAGCCACTAGTTTTATCTGTTTTAGTGTATGGCATAGCCATAGGCGTTCCACTTATTGTAAGTCTGGTGATCTTTTGGCGTCGTAGATCACAAAAAAAACTTCAGTATCAAGCATCAACACTATTTAAACTATGAAGACCATCCACTTTATTCGTTTACTCTCAATAATTTCACTTCTGTTATTGGCAGTGATTTTCTTACCGCAATTTATTGCCGAAGTTCAATTACCCGGATTATCACCCCAAACAAACCAACTAGTTTCTATCGCTCCAGAAGAAATCACAGCAGTTTCACTCATCAGTCCTTCAAACGAGATTCAAAATTTATCTAAAAATGGTGAAAATTGGCAAATAAATGGTGTGGATGCGGATGTAAATATGGTACAAAAACTTCTAAATTCACTCACGGATGCGCGGATTAACTCTGTTGCCGCAACCAGTGAGGCGAATTATGAACAGCTTGGAGTTAGTTCAGGCTCAGCCCAACTTGTAGTTATTACCAGTGGGGCAATAGACAAGACTATTGCGGTAGGCAAACCAGGATCAACTCTTAATACTTTTTATGCCAAAGATGCAGATAAATCAGAGGTGTATTTGATTAAAGGTTCGCTATTAAATATATTGAGCCAGCCAATTGAAAGCTATATTGCATCTAGCAGTGCGGCGGCTTCCGCCGCCGCCACACTTGCTCCAGCTCAATAGGCTGGAGGGCCATACATCATGGGTGGAAATAGATAGGGAATAAAAATAATTCCAGCACTAATTGCAGCGATTATTGCCATGACGAGTACAGCTCCTGCGGCCACATCCCGAGCGGTCTTCGTTGCTTTATAGTTGAGATGATTGGTATCACGCATCGTATTGGCCAGCTCTTCCAAAGCTGTATTTACCATCTCGAGCGACCAAACGGCGGCGATAAACATTAATAGTATCAGCCACTCAAATCGAGTAATTCCCAGCCACAATCCTGTCCCCACTACCGCAATGGTTGCCGCTCCATGCACTCGCATGTTGCGGCCCCTAAATGCGACGGGAATTCCTTGGCCAGCATAGACAAAACTTTGAAGTAACTTACGAAGTGTGACGTTGAGAGACATATACTCAGCCTACGAAAGATTCTGTTAAAATACAAGAGCATCATGCAAAAATTAATACTTACATCGAGTTCAAGTCAAACTATACATTCATGGGTGACACAGCTCGACAAATCTCCAACAGATTTATCATTGGTTTTTATCGACACAGCGCAAGAGCTAGAAAAGGGAGATAAGCACTGGCTTGATGAGGATCGACAAGCACTTATCGATGTTGGTTTTACAGTCTTAGATTACACATTGACCGGCAAAACTCAGAACCAATTAGAGAAAGATCTCGCGCCATTTGATGTTTTTTTTGTGGCCGGAGGCAATACGTTTTATTTGCTTTACCAAGCTCAGCAATCGGGTTTTTTGCAACTGATTTCAAATCCCGATAATCAAAAAACCTATGTGGGATCCAGCGCTGGATCAATTCTAGTGTGTCCAGATATAGATATGATTCAATTCATTGATGATCCAGCGCAAGCCCCCAATCTTAGGTCCACAGTTGGCGCAAACTTAGTTAACTATCTTGTGTTGCCCCATTGGGGCAACCCGGTTTTTCAAGCCGGATATGCAAAATCTTTGGAAAAACTGTACCAATCAAAATATCCCGCAGTATTATTGAATGACAATCAATATCTTGTGGTTGAAAAGGGCTACGCAAAATTAGTTTCCAATCAGTAAGACTCGCTAATGTTTTTTCAATTTGTATGAATCGGTATGACGCTGTATGATAATTTCATACATAATTAGGAGTGAGTGAAACATATGCGCAAAAGAACTAGACTTACTATCACGCTTCCCAATGAATTGTTAAAGCGTGTCGATACCCTAGTGGACGGATCCATTATTCGTAATCGCTCCCATGCAGTGGAAAAAATTCTGAGCGAAGGTTTATCACCAGCTGTTTCTCAAGCGGTAATTCTTGCAGGAGGTAAATCGGCAAAACGACAATCACTTTTGAGTTTAATTAATGGTCAACATTTGTTACAAATAGTTTTAGGTCAGCTCAAAACTCATGGCATTCTCGAATGTATTATTTGTACTGATCATGATTTTATTGCCGAGCTTCAAAAACGGTTTGGAGATGGTAAAGAACTTGGTTGTCAGATTACCTATATGCCGGAAGTTGAATCTTTGGGTACAGCTGGGGCGTTGCGAAATTGTGCCCACCTACTCAACCAAGCTCCATTTTTGGTTCTGCATGGGGACGTTTTGACTTCCATAAATATTTCTGAATTTATTCAATTTCATTTAAACGAACAAAAGCTCGCCACCATTGGGGTAAAACCTCGTTTGGGTGAGCGCTCATTTGGCCAAGTGTTTCTGCAAGGAAACAGTATTATCAAGTTCCTCGAAAGAGGGACGGACCAAGGAATTAGCATCGTTAATACTGGTTTGTATGTATTAGATCCCAGCGTAATAGACATGATACCAAAACGAAAACCAGTATTTTTAGAAAGCGATGTGTTTCCAGCATTAGCCAAGCAAGGCCAATTGAGCGCCTTCATCTTTCAGGGCCTTTGGTACGACATTACATCACCTTCGTTGTTGGAAGAGGCTTCGCGCAGGTGGTTGCAGTAACCGCTCGTTGCGGTATAGTAAGTGCTATCTATGCAAGCAAAAATTACTCGCCATGCTTTTAATGATTCAATTCAGCGCCAGCCATCAAAAGCTGGTGGGCCAGTTGTGTTGTTAATTCTTGATGGGTGGGGAATTGGTCCTGAGTATCCGGGCAATGCTATCAAACTTGCAAATACGAATACGATGGATCAATTGTGGATCTCGTATCCTCACACACAATTGGTAGCCAGTGGGCAGGCGGTGGGTTTGCCAGAGGGTGTTGATGGCAACTCGGAAACCGGTCATATGAATATTGGCGCTGGTAGTATCATTTTTCAAGATTTGCCCCGCATAAATGCTGCGATTGCAGATGGAACTTTTGCACACAATCAGGCAATTCAGAATGCTATCAATCACGCTAAGACTAATAATTCTACATTGCATTTATTCGGTTTGGTTGGTGGTGGTTTTGTTCACTCAAACGTTGAGCACTTATATGCCTTGTTGCGGGTGGCAAAAGCCGCTGAACTGCAAAAAGTCATGATTCATGCCTTCACCGATGGGCGAGATTCACCGCCCACTGCGGGAACCAATTATATTCGTCGTTTACTAGATGAATGTCAGAGCATTGGTGTGGGTATATTGGCATCAATAATGGGTAGATTTTACGCAATGGATCGAGATAAAAAGTGGGATCGCATAGAAAAAGCATACGATTCACTCACTCTTGGCAGCGGTCGTTGCACAAAGGATCCGGTTGGAGCACTCCAACAGCAGTACCAAGAAGGTATTACAGATGAATACATCGAGCCAGTCAACGTCTGTGAAGAAGATGGTACACCAAGAGTAGTGCAAGACAATGATGCAGTTATCTTCTTTAACTATCGGGTAGATCGCCCTCGAGAACTCACTCGTGCGTTTGTAATGCAAGACTTTGAACAAGGTTTCGCAGATGAAGACTATGATCCTCATTACGAAAAATATCACAAGACTAGTATTCAGGAACAACAATTTGTCAACACATTTACGCGTAAAAAAGTAATCAAGAATTTGTATTTCACTACAATGACTTCATACGAGCGAAATTTACCAGTTGATGTAGGTTTCCCTAAGTTGCAAATAAAAGAAAATGTGGGCAGAGTTTTGGCTATGCATGGTTTACGCCAACTCAGAATCACTGAGACAGAAAAAGAGCGTATGGTAACCTATTACATGAATGGTCAGTCGCAAGATGGTAATCCAGGAGAAGATTGGGTCATTTTCCCATCAAAGGGTGCTCGGTCATATGCAGAGGTACCTGAGATGTCCGCATTAGAAATTACTGAGTATTTAGTTGAATCAATCGGCAAAAATGAATATGACGTAATTATCAGTAATATTTGTAATGGTGATATGGTGGGACACACGGGGAATTTGGAGGCTGGTATTAAAGCTTGTGAGGTTGTAGATCAGATGGTCAAACGAATTGTTGATGCAGTGCTAACAAAAAATGGCACAGTATTAATTACCGCTGACCATGGCAACGTGGAAGAAATGATTAATCTGGAAACTGGTGAGCCAGATACCGAGCACTCAACTTTTCCCGTGCCCTTTATTATTGTGAACAATGATTATCGAGGCAAGGCAAGAATGTTGCCATCTGGAATCTTGGCTGATATTGTTCCGACAATACTTCATATTTTGAAAGAACAAAAACCAGATGGTATGACGGGTAGAAATCTGTTTGTAATGGAATAGTTTTTACGCCATTGATTGTAACAACGACATAATCGTTGATCGAGCTAGCTTGAGTTCAGTCGTTTCGTCTTTGGAAGGTGTGGGAAGGAGATCAAGAATCATTTCGACTTCTTCTTTATCAAGTTCAATTGAGGTTAGTTCGCTGAATTGAGTGGCCGCATCGGACAATTTTTCCCATGTATGTGGGTGATGTTCAGCAATTTCTGCAGTATGTGATTGAATTATTTGAACGAGTTTTGGTTGGATAGTAACTATACCGCGTTGCATAGTTAGGCATCCTAAACTAGAAACAAGCCAAAATCAAGGTATTGTATGGGTCGCCTACATATTGGACTGCAATATGTTCTGATACTGGCTTGGTGATTGGTAACCAAGCGACTGATGTGGTCTTGTGTCATTGTACCAAGCTAAGTAGCTTTGCAGTTTTGCAGAAATCTCTGGGGAACCTAAAAGCAAACTATCAGTTCTATCGATAAATTCCTCTTGAATAGTCCTGTTGAATCGTTCAATGCCACCATTGATCCTAGGTGATCGAGGATAGGTGAAATGGTGAGGAATGCCATGTGTTTGACAGTACTGATCAAACACACCCAGAAATTCACTGCCATTGTCAGTCTGAATAGCTCGCAGTTGATCACCATAGGTTTGTTGCAGTGTCATAAGTAGCCTAACTGCGATACTAGAACTTGCTGATTGGGCATGGATACAAGCAGCATACTTGGTCACCACATCGATCGCGGTAATGAAGATGTGTTGGCTCCCTGATATATACACAATGACAGAATCCATCTCAATGTAACCTAGACTCGTTTCTCGGGGAGCTTTCTTGACCCTCAGTATGCCTGACTTCTTTTTCTTTTTGTACCGTCTTCTCCCTTCAAAGTAATAGTGATTTCGTTTAATGATTTTTCCAATAGTAGTAGCTTTCAAAGGAGTCACCTCAATTTCTGCAGCGTAGGCTGCCAGCAGGACTGCTAGTTTGTTTTTACCAATCCTCCCATACTGCTCTCTGGTGCTGCGGATAAAGAGAGCTAGACGAGGATCAAACTGCATCTGACGTACATGGTGAGGACGAGTGGAATGGGGAATCAAGCTAGAGAGTCTACCTTTTGACACAGCCAACCCTTGTTTCCAGAGAAAGTAGGTGCTACGGCTAACTCCAAAGGCATCTCTGACTGCTCGCCACCCATGGATTTGACCAAACTCAATTACTTTCAGTCGAAACCGAGCAACATCAGAAGCATCAAAGGCACAACTGCTTTCAAGTGTTTTCATGAGGGCAGTGTAACTACCCTGAAACCTAGGTAAAAGGTACCGTAAACGAGGAACATCTGAACCCATACGAACTCCCTTCGGAGTCCAATATGTATCGCGACTTATTCA
>DAOQVB010000024.1:0-13211 GCA_035341315.1 Candidatus Woesebacteria bacterium
ACAGCGTCGCTACTTTCTACAATATGGTTATACCATAATAATGTAACCATTCGCCTGTCTTTTACCAGCCCTGCGCGCTGATTCTCCTCCAAATTCTATATAATGGTCTCCGGCAGCCGATTCTGCAATGTCTACATTTGCTTCCACCTGAAAACCTGATAAGTTATTCTCAATCAAAAGAGTTTCAAACGAATCTTCTGAGGTACCCGAAGATTTCAGAGTGCTTGCTGGAACAAAAATGGAGATTTTTGCCAACGGAAACTTGCTCTTGATCGCAGTCACTTTATTACTTAACGATCTTAAATGACCATTAAGCACTGCTGTAGTATGTGTTCCATAAATTTGATCCAATACAAAAGCATACTCCGAGTGTTGTCCACCACCATTTCCCCCTTCATAAGTAATTGGAGCAAAAAAAACAACTTCATCTGCGATACTACCAGTTTTTTTCATCTCTGCCTGACTAAAAACGTAGAATTTCGTAGGATCTCCAAAAGTTAGATTTGTATCGTTATTGCTCCCATTTTTTGTTGCAGACAAACATGCTCTCATATTTTCAATGACTAAATTTAAGTTATTTGTAACAGTGCTGATAATAGGCTGGGCTTCAGTTTTTGTTTCAAGAGTAGTAAATATTTCTTGCATTTTTTCAACCAGCTGCTGATTCTCAAGACTACTTTCACTAAGGATGACTCCACTCAGGCGCTTCTTCATAGTTTGATGAATTTGATCAAGTTTTTGCAATTGCTCTCTAACAGCATCAATATAATCAAGAACTACAGATTTTTCATCATTTGCTATCTGATCTTCATTTTTTACGATTAAATTTTCTAAATACTGCAAGTCAGGATAATAAGCACTAGCACCAGATTGTAGCGTAAAGCTTTCTCCCAATCTTTGAAATACAGCAACCACAACTGATGGGGGTTTCATTAATGACTGCATTTTTTCAAGTTCCCTCTCGACCTCAAAATCGCTAACGATTTCAATTATCGACAAAACTGAGCTGAGAGGCTTCATCCCATCTTGAAAAACTTCTTTCACGGTTGCTTGACTTACATCCCTTCCAGAATCAATAAGAAGTTTTTTTATTTCTCCGATTATTTCAGCATCTTCATCAGAAAATGATATTGATTTAGATATTGGTGGCAAAGACTGGTACAACCGAGCTACTACAGAACCAATTCTTTTCTTTCCCCAGCTCAAAAGCAACCTCATCCTTTCCTTATCTAATGTATCCGTATAAAAATCTAGGTCTTCTAACTCTTTAATATTTAAAACAATATTTGAGAGCTTCGCATCTACCGTCTCTATATTACCAATTGTAATAGTAGAAGCTTCAGCTTGGAGAGTTATAACGAAATCGTCTAGTTCACCGGCTTCAATTCCCAATTGTTCGATATCAAATAATTGTTTTGGTTCACTCAATGCATCCTTATACTCCTGTAGTTGAGAGACCATTTCTGATGTTAATAAATCTTCTGGAGGAAATGGTTTTCCGGAACGAAATTCTTGCCAATGATTATTCAACATAAGTGCCAAATAGTAAGCAAGTATAGCCTCTCGCTTTGGCGTCCGGTCATTAAGATTGGTTAGGTATGTTGCAACATTACTCAGTGATCGAGCCCCTTCAATGCTAAAATCTTCTGGCACTGATAAGATTCCAAATCTTTGTTTAAATAATGCTCGAATATAATGTAAAATTTCAGTTCTTTTTTCACTTGCGTTAAAAGTGCCCTGTTTTACCTGATTGGCACAATTTCTTATTTCCTTGATTATTTGCTCGATTATCAGACCATCGTATGTTGGTCTAGAAGAGGGCTCAATCCTCTGTTCAATCATCACAAGCCAAGTCCTAAAAAGAGGAAATACATTTTGAACAAAAAACTTAAGTTCTGCAGAACTTAAATGGTTGATTACTTCAAAAAATTCAGAATACAGAATTGGATCAATTGCTTGGATTTCTTGAGATATGGAGTAGAAATCAGTTCGAGCATCGTTTGACCATCTTTCAGATTGAAATCGACCTTCGATAGCAAACAGACCTTTGCTTGTTGCTACCTTAGAATCTTCAGGTATATCAGAATTCATCGAGCGAATATGGGTAACTATGGCTTTAGATAAAGCTTGAATCTGAGTCAACGGCCCAGCACCGTCACAGGCTTCAATAAATTCACAAAAGAATATAAGGGAAAAAGGCGGACTAGCATGATCGCCATTCAAATAGTTGTTCCAGATTTTAATTAATTCAAGATATACATCGTCTGCAATACGGCTTTCTTCTACCATTGTTTTTATCTTGATGACCGCACCTTCAGATAAAGATCTGAGCATCATGTTCTCTGAGTTCAATCTTATATATGCAATCAGTAGTTGAATATTTGAAAGAGAACCAATTTGCTCCGCATCTTCGGATGATAAAACCTCATCTATTCTCTTTAACTCATAATTTGATATGTCTTTCACATACTCAGACACTGAAACTTCTCGATTTCTAGCAGCAATCCCAACTTCCCGTCCAACTCTCTGATCTGTTGCCAAATCAATTTCAAAAAGGCAAATTTCTCGAATTTTTGTAAAATGACTAAGAATATCGGGGCTACTGAGAATCAGTTTGGAATGCGTGCTTACGATAGAATCGGACAAATACGAAAGCGCATCATAGTCCTGAGCATTTTCAATGATTTTTTCTGCATAATTCAAATAGCTTAATTTTAAGGCTAATAGTTCTTCATCAATTTCATCTGGCGAACTTTTCAACAAACTAACAAGTAGATGATCCAACATTCTCTTAAAAAACACAGACTGCACATGTTTGGTCTCGGGAAGTCGCTGTCTTGCCTCAAAAAGTTCTCTTTCCACGTCAACCAATATGCTTCTAGCCTTCCGCAGCTTATCTGATTCTTCAATTGATAAAACATTTCTTTGAATCAATACTTCAATTGCTTCTGAGTTTGGAATGGCATCGTATGATAATTGTAGTAGTTTTTCGTCCGGATTTACTGATTCTATAACTGAGCGTGTATACGAACCACAAATCAACCGAGCTACTTCATATCTTGTATCGCCACCTAGATTCCAATCTTTTAATAGATGTACCTCTTGACTAAATTCTGGATACACCAAAATCAGCTCATCGACCTGAGTTGACCAATCTGGTTGTTTTGCTAGATTCTGCAAAGCCCTATTTGCATGTGCGGTTCGGTAGGAACTACCACCAGCCGCAGCTAAAAGTAATAAGTTTCTAATTGACTCTGCGGTGGGGTAATACACCAACAAATCAACGATGTGCCCGTTAGAATCAGAAATCGCATTCTCAAGCACATAGGAATATTGCTCCTCATCTTGCCTAACCATTTCAGCTCCAAAAATTGATTTTGCTGAATCCATCTCCTTGAGTCTTGACCAAAGCTGCACATCGGTAACACTCATTGGTTTATATTCATAGCTCAAGCGCATTTTCTCTGCAAAATGATCTTTTAGTAGTCTAGAAGCGGAAAACGTAGAATCTGCCAAACCACGGTTGATGGCCCTTTCAATTTCACCAGCAATGTCTGGAGGAGTAGCAATTCCCTGGTACATATCTTTTCGAGCAGCCTTTACTAATGGAGAAAGACTTCTTGTTGCCGTGCGTGAAATGACCTCGCAGAGCACATGCTCGAAAGTACTTTTTCTTCTGATCAATTCAACTATACCTCGAAACTGAGCTGGAAGTTCAGCAGAGAGTTCCCGTAATTCTCGTTCAACTAGAAGCAAATATGTCTGCGGGTCACCATTGGGAAGATACAGATTGCGTAGATAAAAACGAATTGATTCAAGAATAGTCGTTCTTTTTTCAACCGATAGTTGCATTGTATCTGATAGAGAATCAAGCCATGGTACGATTTTTTCCTGAATCAAATCTTCTTGAAGTGATTCAGCAAGCTCTGTTGAAGAAAGTAATGAATTAAGGAATTCAGAATATCCAGATACTGTTTGGCTGACAGCATCATTCACTTCTTGTGAAAAATACTCTGCCCTTTTTACTTTCAATCGAGATACTTGATTCTGGAGTTCCCTGATTTGAGTTTTTTTACTATCAATGCTTGACTGCAAAGTTTCAACCCTTGCATCAACTGAGTCGAATTGTTTTTGGACTTTTTTTGTTTTTATAATGGATAAAATACGTCGTAAACCACTTTCTGCATTAAGTTTATCAAGCCTTCCTCTCGCATCCCACCATTCGATATGGTATGCCGCTCTAAATTGTTCTTCTAGTTCATCTAAATCTCCTTCCAACCGGTCTAATAATTCGCTAGATTTTTCAATTAAAATTGTTGCTTTTTGCACGTACAGCAATCTAGACTGTTGATCCACAGCATCCGCTAGTTGATAAACACCTTCTTCTTCAAAACTTTGAGAAAAATTTCTATTAACTAAATCCCAAAGCGGTTGAAGACGTTGGTCAGTTTTTTGACTCAGCAATTCCAAAGGTGAATACGCCGCTTCTAACTCAGCATTATTAGTCAAACTTTGGTCTTCAGCGAGCATACATCCGATCCTCTATGGCTAGTAGTTTGCTTTCTACTTTTGTATAAAATTCTGGAGGGTGAATCAAGCCTTCTTCCGTGTGTTCTTGTACGTGTTGTAGTTCATGTGCAATTGTCTTAATTCCTCTCGCTTGGGTTCTTGGATCTGAAGATGTGAGCTCTTCCAATACTTCTGTTGAATAATGTAAAGTACCATATCGTGGCCGATAAAATGCGCGTGAGCCAGGTTTGTTTGTGAGGTAGATTGGAATTGATCCTTCAGCCCCATCAAAAGAGAAGAAGCGGTCTGGGGCAAAAACACCATGAAAATATAATAACGGCCGTCGCACTATATGTGGAATATCTTCCCAATAATTTACTTTCTTTACTTCGTCAGCACTCGTTGTCGAAGAGGACTCTCGTTGCTTTTCTTGAGTTAACAACCAAGCTAATAAACTCGGGTATGACCTTCCATCATCACCCTTCCAGGGAAGTGTGTATACAACATCTATCATTTTTTGCATATTTTCATCACCACCCGCAAGTGTACGTAGTTCCCGTTCTTTATCCACAAACTCCTTGGGAGAATCGTACAACCGGGGACTAAAATTAGTCGTCAAGTAATTTTGGCAACTCAATGCACCCTCTGCTGCCAGGCCTGCAATGATCACATCAGCTTCGTTGTGAATTAATTGAGCGATTCTGGGGGTGACCAAATGGTCATTAGCAAAACCGCTACCATCTCTAATGGTGGTTGTTTTAACACCATCAAATGTTAATGAAAAATCACTCGTTGCAAGAAGTTCAATTTGCACGGGGGGCAATGATCGCAGTCTGGATCTAATCAGAGAGCTGAGATTAAAATCCCTCACTTCCACTCGCTGTACCGTCACTTGCGGACTGGAACGAGCTTCTACCGCACCTTCTTTTCTAATAGTCAATTCAACTTGGCCCAACTCACTATGATTAAAACGAGCCACTGTTTTTAATGCAGTATTGAGTGGTTCACCTTGGTCGTTTAGGTACATCTGACCAGCGCTTTCCGGAATTTGGCGAGCAAAATCATGTAAACTCCCCCTAAAAATCGCAGCATCAACACTTGGAGATGTTGACTTTTTGGTCAACTTCACCTTCGTACCTCTTCGTGTTGTCTCAAGTTCCCTATACCGCACCGTAAAGTCAACTACGGTATCCTGACCATCGTCAGAACGAATGGGTGTATACACAATTTCCCCAGTATTGACACCATTGGAAGTAGTTACTCGGATTTCATCAAATTCGGCGAGCAACTTCAGAAACCCAAGACCATGAATACCCTCGCCCACTTGTGGCAGTGTTAATTTAACTAGTGCTTCCTGAGGATCTATTCCCACCCAATCTTGAACCTCTACACAGTACTTCCATCCCTTCGTCTGCTGGTCCAATACCTGATAGTCAGTCACTCGCACTTGTCGTTTTGCAGTTGAATCTCTAGATAGCGCATCTAGTGCATTTTTTACTACCTCTGCAAAACTGGTACCGGGATCAGATTGGAGTCGATTAATTGGATGCAACAAAGCTCGCAACGCTTCCCTATCTGGCTCAAAATCCGTCTGTTCTGCAATGCTCCTACTCATATCCAGCTGTTGTGTTTGATGCAAAATCCAGAGCGATGCGGGGTTGATTGGCTCTCCCTGGTCAGCAACATCTTCTGTGGGCTGACGGACTTCTACCTCTGTGTCATCGTTCATCCAGGCAATAATTTTGTCAAACGCTTTAACTTCTTCTTGAGTTAGTTTAGCTGTTTGATGTTGACGTTGACCATTCAAGTAGTAACCAAACAACACTAGTTTTTCGTGATTTACCTGAACACCCTGCACTTGCATTAATATAGGAAGGTTATATAACACTTTTTTTGCTTGTTTTTCGGAGTCCAAACCAAGTTCGCAGATCGAATAAAAGATATTACGAGAATACACTTGCCATTGACTAAGTAAGGTTTTGTCATTGAGAAATACTTCAAGAGCATATGAATAATGACCATAACTATTAGTCATATCTGCAAGTGTTACTATTTGAGGAAATTCTGATCTCCATTCAGAACCCAAATTGCTTGACATGTAATTCTCAAAGCTTTGGTGCCTGCCCTCTAAGACAGATTGTACCCACGACATATTGGGTGGATGATTTAACCAACTCAACTTAAACAAAAATGGCACTTGCTGCGCCACTTGCATTAATATGGCACAGTTGGTTGAATCAAGATAGAAAGGATGAAGGTTCGTAATTACAATCCCAAAAAAATAGCTAGAACCCTCTCTGGCAAGCAATGAAACGATCAATCGGAGTGTGTAATCTGGAGCATCATATGCATTAATTCTGCCTGCTTTAAGAGGTTCACCCATCATATTCTTTCCAGGCAAAAAATAACACTTTCCGTTGTCATTATAGATTTCAAATGCTCTCTGAATGAGATCCAACAACTCAACCCGAGAGCACAAAGAAATATCTCTTTGCCGTAGTTCTTCTTTCAGAGCCAAGTTTGCATAATAGTGTCGATCATTTAGTTCCTCATCACTGGGCGTTGTGGTCGCAGTTTGCCTGTCGACTTTTTTTTCTTCGACAGTTTTTAGTAGATAACTGATCGTTAGCTTTCTTTCCGGATTTGCATCGATGTGATTCTCCAAAACCGCTACCAACTTAATAGCGCAACCCCGTCTTTCCGCTTTATCCCGGCTGAGCAAGCCATGAAAAGATTCGCGTGATACAAATAATCGATCAGCAACCAGTCTAAACTGCTCTCCCGCTGGTAAATCAACCACTACTACTGGTTTACCATTGACTCGCATCTCTTCAACCAGGCTTGTATTGGGCCAGTTTTCGAGCTTATACGAATATTCGCTTGGGACCCTTTCGTCTGTAACTATAATTACACCTTCTGCATCACCATATACATCAGCTAACTCACTTGGAACAATGAGGTTTTCCGATGCCTGAGCTAAAACAGTTAGATATGATTGCTTGATTGTTTGACTTACGTTGAGAGTAGGATCAGTGCGTAACGCCACCGGTAATGATCGCAAGTCTGCAAAACGACTAAACAGTGGGCAGAGTGCATCAAATAGCTGTACCTTAGTTTTTGTGTCTGTTTGAAATTGTTGAGAAAATCGTCTGACCGCGTTGATCACAGACTCGACTACCAAACGAGTGAGACCAAATTTACCCCTGCTTTCAGTAATCGTAGCTATTTTTTGATTCATGTTTAGGCGAATAATTTTGGGAAATCCTGGCCTACTAATTTCTAGCGGCTCTCCATATGAAACACCCAATACATCTAAATAGACTTGACAAATTGGTGCTTCAATCGTGGTTTTCTCTTTGGAAAACGCCAGCTGAATTGTCTGATCATTATTGAGATTTAATCGCCTAAATTGACTTTCTATGGGAGTAACAGTTTCGACCGTTTTCTGCGCCAATTTAGTCGTTTGGTCAATTGAGGACAGAGCGATGTCCTTGTCAAATGACCCACCAAACTTAGCTTTTAGGTAGTTTGAGAGCGCTGGAATAGTCAGCCCAATTTCTCCCGCAGTCTCCGCAGAGAGTTGAATCACGAATGAAGTACCAAGTTGTTTGGTATGTTCATTTTCTACTCCCCCATATCTCAGATCAATATTTTCCCCATCGCTTGCCAGTTGTTCTTTGGAAACCAATATTCCTTGACTAGTCGAGCTCGAAACAAATATCTTGTCCGCTGAATTACGGAGCAAGTTTAGTCGCTGCTGAGCCCCAACGCCCATCATACCCACTGTTTCACTATTACCTTCGTTGCCGGTAGCAAACGGCTTCATAATTTTTGAAAAATATTCCACCGCCATGCCCTCACCATGCTGCCCTGTAACTTTGCCCTTATCAGAAATCAGTATGGTGTATCCCCCATCTTTTCGAGCAGTCACACGCACTTCCACTCTTGGAAGTTGATATCCATACTCTTTTTGTTTTACTCTAACAACTGAATCACAAGCATTGGCAATAAGTTCCACAAATGGTCGTAAGGGCTCTCTAGATTGACCAGCCCAAAGTTCTTTCGTTCTGCCCAAAGGTCTGTGCCGTTCTCCAAAGTCTGGACTTGGCTGCATTGTCATTGCTTCTTGCGTACGTTGATGGTCGTAAAAATCCGGACCAAGCTGAACATTATTTCCAGTGCCCACCAAAGCATCTTGTACGGTAGTCAATTGTTGAAAATCTGGAGAAATATTCGTTGGATCAAATCTTGATTCGGTCACGATACCATCGTAGCATAAATCAAGAGGTACTAGAGCTTGGATGGCTAGCTCCCAATCATAAACTCCACCACGTCGCCTTCTTGCATACGGTAATCACGACCTTCTTGGCGGATTTTGCCGATGTCTTTGGCGGCTTTCCAGCCGCCAAGTTTAACAAAGTCTTGGTATGAAACTATGCGAGCCGAAATAAACTTTTTAGCAAAATCCGTATGAATCACGCCCGCCGCCTGCTGAGCAGTTGTGCCCTTGGTAATCGTCCAGGCTCGCACCTCCATTACGCCAGCGGTTAAGAAACTTTGGTAGCCTAATGTATCGTAGGCCACTTTGGCGAGTCGCTCCAGCCCAGCCAAGGATAATCCCAGTTCCAACAAGTAAGCGTGCTGATCAGTTTCCTCAAGAGCAGCTAGGTCGCTCTCCATCTTGGCGCTCATCACTACAATTTGTTCCAGCTCAACTCCCAAATCTTTCGCAATTTTAGGTAGCTGCTCCATCGAGCTGACCACTTGATCTTCGTCTTCGTTGTACACAAACAGCTCAGGCTTCACTGTCAACAAGCAGAGTTCTTTAGCCGTCTCATGCTGAACTTCGGTCAATTTAAGTGTGTTAAGCATAATTCCCTGTCCTAATTTTTCGCGGAAAAACTCAATTGCTTGCCAACGCTCCTGAGCTCCAGCGACTTTGACACCCTTGGGTTGTGATTGTCTTTCCATCGTACTCAAATCGGCAAGTTGCAATTCTGTGCGAATCGTCTGCAAGTCATCAACCGGTGTCGTGGAATCCTCCCGCAGGATTTGCTCATCTCGGAAAGCGCGCACCACGTGGCAAATCAAGTCGGTTTCTCTGATGTGACTCAAGAATTGGTTCCCCAAGCCCTCACCCTTGTACGCGCCCTTCACTAAGCCGGCGATATCCACAAATTCAATGGTGGCCGGCTTGAGCACCGTCGTTCCCACCACTTTAGCCAACACTGCTAACCGCTCATCCGGCACCGCCACTACTCCAACATTTGGTTCAATCGTGGCAAACGGATAGTTAGCTGCCAACGCCACCTGGCGTTTCAACAGTGCATTAAACAGCGTCGACTTCCCCACATTTGGTAAACCAACAATTCCGACTGATAAAGACATACTCTGTAGTATACCTGAGAAAAATTGATTCAGCGCAAGACAACACAATTTGCTATTATCAGCACGATGATCATCACAAAAAATAAACCATTCACTATTGAAGAAATTGAGTTGCTTAAAGAAGAATTTGAAATCTATGTAAAAACAGTGATCGACATAGAAAATAAAGTTTGTTCAGCTGGAATGAACAGACATTTTGAAGGTGAACAACTCTTACTCCAACAAGATTCAAAGCAAAAAAACATCTGGGGAGGTGGCATTGATCTAGAAACTTCAGAGATTGACTTCAATTCCTTCATAAACATAAGACCTAGAGACAATAATCCTAAAAATGAAATCCAGAGCGAAGTGATTAAAGCTGAATACAAAAAACTAACCGAGTATTTCTTTCAAAACGTACTATGACGGATACCCTGTTACTAATCGGCTCACTTTCCAACGATCTTTTTCGAGTAGCCTCTCTCACTCAACGCGGATCAACCAAAGCTGCGTCTCGTTTTTTACTAGAGGCAAAACGCTGGTCAAATTCAATCCAAGACCACACACTCCCTCCGTATATTCAGTCAATCGTAAAAAATGTCTCTGATTACAAAGAAACACTTGTCGATATGGAAACCGCAGAAAAATATTTAATGTATGCAGTATTACTTCAAAATTATTCATTGCACCAAATGGAAAATCAAACGTAATTCTAAAATCCAGCAAGTGAATAGTACTTGAAAGTAAAAATTGTCTTTCTAATTGTTTCGGGTATAATTCGTTTGATATGAAACAAAAAGAATTTAGTGAAGACGAATTGAAAGCAATTCTAGACTTGAAATTACTATCCGAGTTAGATCCCCTTGATTTTCTTCGTTTAGCAGTTTTAAAAATTTTGCAGGAAGTTGATGGCTTGAAAAAAAGTTTGGTTTCTGGTGGTGGCTTTGACAACCCCACCAAACAAGCCCTAATTGAAATAGGAATGAAAAACGCCGATAGAGTGCAATCCCTGGCTGAATCATTGGATCCCAAAAATCCCAAGCAAATAGAAGAACTGCTTAAAGCACGCGCAAGCTGGAACAGAAAATACGAATAAAGGTGGGAAGCGAGACAAAAGAAAAGGTGAAACAATCATTGTTAGAGCGTTTTGCTCCCTTCCTCAGTTGCCCGAGAAATTCGTGGCGAAGTTGAGTGAACTAACAAAATCCCCGCTCGATTACACTGTGCCAAATAGCTGGGAAATGTTGCTTCCACGTCGCCGATTAATCTGCAATGGGCCAGTCCGCTTAAATCGCTATGCAATCTCTCATAGTTTTGCTGTAGTTCAGCGAAGTTTTGAAATTCTGGAAACGAAACTGGCACTACCCAATCAACCCCAGGTTGTTGGGCAACAAATTCCATTCTTTGCTGGTGCTTAACATATGGCCTCTCAGGGCCTTTTCTGGCGGCGACTTCTTTGTCGCCGCCAACCAACACAAAGACTTCTCCATGATTATGAGTAGCCCACACAAACTCACGAATCACTCGCATGTGACCTTTAGTCCCAACATCGAAATTTCCCAAAGTAACTGCCACGCGTTTCCCACGCGCACGGATTGCACGCATCCTGCCCAATGCATCAGTCATCGAAATTATTTTTCCTTTCCTAGCAGGTTTATCAAAAATCTCTACATCCAAAGCAGCTTCATCCAACAATCCCACACTCTCAGTACCATAATGCGTGCCAGCCCCACCAAACCGCCTCACTGCCTCAGAGATATCAGCCTGTACAACAATACCTTTGGATCGCAAATCTGCTAAAAATGGTTTTGCTTGAATTGGATCACCAACAGTATTAAACCAAACCCCCCAATATTTATTTCTAACAGACAAATTGCCCAAGATAGCAACTTGACGCAATTCCATAAATTGCTCTATAGATAATCCCTGAGAAAAAAAGGCCGTTGGATTCTTACTCCAAGCTTCATACTTGCTTTCAAACTGACTTGCATAAAAATCGACTGAATCTCTGTATCGATCCATCCTCATCTCAAGAAACACTTGGTCTCGATCGTAATCAGGATCAGCAATAAACTCTTGCCACTCACGCTCTTGTTGTGCTTCAGCTTGAGATATAGAGGGTGATTCTATTCTATTCAGCAAATCTCTTTCGAGTCCTACTGGTTATCTGATTCTTCTTCAGTTCTATACAACGACCTGGCAAATAATGATCTGGCACTGATTGAGTATTGCTGTTTGTACTAACTTTTCTCTGTTTCGGATGCCAAGGATGACTCTCGGTAATGCATAACTGCACATACCAACTCCCGCCCCACTTTATTTTACTTTTGTCAGCTTCACCGATTATTTCCATTGGTTCACTAATACTAGTAAGTTCCCCCATTCCCTCAACCCCATCATGTGGCACTCTCCATGTTACCCGATCCCCTACCTGATATTCTTGAGAATCAAAAATTATTGCTGCCTCGAGCTGAAGACGTCTTTCCTCTGCCGCAGCTTCCAATGCAGTTGGGTAGTAGGTTGAGATACCTTCTTTCATACTTTGATATATTTGATGGTAGTATTATACAATCAAAATATGAGGGTGACATCTGAAGTTATTCTTTTTCTATAATCTTTAACAGTTTCTGGTCAAACGTTTTGAATTCGGTTACTCCTCTAACTCTTGCATAAACTAAGTTATAACAATCCTCGAATTCTATCTTTGAGCGCTTATATATTAATAGGGCATCCTGCAGATATCTCCTCTCGGCCAGATCAATAAATTGAAGATCTAGTATGGCCAGCATGATTTTAGTCACTTCACCTTTTGATTTTTTATAGAAACTTGAGAGGACCCAAAATAATTCGAGTATCACAACTACGCTTGTGCAGACATTTATTTTCTCTTCAGCGGCTTGTTTAAAGATCATTTTCGCCAACCGATGTTGATTAGAATCATCAGTAAGTAAAAAACGCAAAAAGTAATTGGTGTCTATAAAAACCATACAATAAAATTTGATTTACTTGCCAAATCTAGCTCTTTTTGCCTGAGCAATCGCTTGATCAACATTTCTTAAATTCTTATTTACTTTGACTGATCCAGCCAGCTCGGATACCATTTTGGTGGCTTTTCTTAGTCGTAATTCTCCCCCATTACTATCAACGATCATTTTATCTCCTGTCGACAAACCTAATTCATCAAATAACTTTACCGGAATTGTTAGCTGTCTTTTACTGGTTATAGTGGCTAAGCCTGACATTTTCTGTAGCATCTTAACAAGTAAGGAAATATTTGTAAAGTAAGGAAAATCAAAATAAAGTCATCAGCTCCTCTGGTTTATCAAATAACCAGT
>DAOQVB010000025.1:0-12256 GCA_035341315.1 Candidatus Woesebacteria bacterium
CATAAACCCAAAACTACAGTTAGTCATGTCACTCACGATGGTCAGGCAGTCGCTGGTATTGGCAAATTTATGGTTGGGGTGGGCGCAGTTATCGAATTAGGTACATCTGGTACTTTTTTGGTAATGAAACGACAAGATGAATTTCATCATGGAGCCTGGGAAATCGTATATGGCAGATTGGATCAGCATGAAGATTTGGTAACAGGTTTGAAGCGAGAAGTACGAGAAGAAACCGGGATTTCACAACTTGAAGTGCTCGATCATTACTCACAATGGCATTTTTATCGAGGCAAAAAAACCGCAGAGACCGAAGTAATTGGAATATCATTTTCTTGTCGGACTAATCAAGAAGAAATTAAGCTCTCCACAGAGCACTCGGAATATGCTTGGGTAACTGCTGAGGAAATGTTGAAATTGTCAACGGTGCCAGATATTCATGCAGATATGAAAAAATATCTTGAATACCGTGACCGGCAAGCCAAGCTAGAACAGTCTCAGGCGGTAGCCACTCGAGCATTAGCAGACTACCAAAATTTAGTACGTCGCCATCAAGATGATCGGCAAAAATTCGCTCAGTTGGCGAATTTAGATTTTATTACTTCTCTACTAGAACCCTTAGAACATTTGCAGCTTGCCTCAGCTCAACTAAATGATAAGGGATTACAGATGATCGTTGCGCAATTAGTTGAGAGATTAAAAGCTCAGGGTTTAGAACCAATTAATCCCATCGGATTGCCTTTTGATGTGACCACAATGGAAGCAGTTGATTCTAAGGGAGAAGGTAAAATAGTTGAAAATGTAGTTAAAATTGGATGGAAGCTGAACGATCACGTCATTCAGCATGCCAAAGTAGGTTTGGTTTGAACTAATTAGCAGTCTATTGACAAGAGTGCTAATTTGGTGCATACTTCACCGCGTAACAACATACTTAGTTTGTAGAAAGGACTATATGGCAAGTTCAGGCAAAATCATTGGTATCGATTTGGGTACTACTAATTCCGCAGTGGCGGTTATGGAAGGTGGTTCACCTAAAGTAATCCCCAGCGCAGAAGGTCGTAATACATTTCCTTCAATTGTTTCTTTTAAAGGTAGTGACGTATCTGTTGGAGATATAGCCAAACGACAGATGGTGCTCAACCCAAAGAAGACTGTCAACTCAGTCAAGCGATTTATGGGACGTAAGCTAAATGATGGCGCAGTCAAAGCTGCACTCAAGCACGTAGCTTATTCGATTGTCGAAGGTAAAGATGGCATGGCAATGGTGGAAATCGATGATAAAAAGTATTCTCCACAGGAAATTTCTGCCAAAATCTTAGCAAAAGCTAAGCATGATGCTGAAAGTTATTTGGGAGGAACAGTAGATCGTGCTGTAATTACAGTACCTGCCTACTTTGATGATTCGCAGCGTCAGGCTACAAAACAAGCTGGAGAAATCGCCGGCTTGACAGTAGAGCGAATTGTAAATGAACCCACCGCCGCCGCATTAGCATATGGTTTAGATAAAAAAGGTTCAAAGACTATTGCGGTGTACGATCTAGGTGGTGGCACGTTTGATATTTCTATTTTGGAAATCGGTGATGGTGTCTTTGAAGTGAAATCTACCAATGGAGACACGTTCCTAGGTGGTGATGATTTTGATAACATTATTATTGAATGGATCGTTGAAGAATTCAAAAAAGAGCAAGGAAAAGATTTGAGCAAAGATCCCCAGGCTTTACAAAGAATTAAAGACTCAGCCGAAAAAGCTAAAATTGAACTTTCAAGTGCTCAACAAACCGAAATTAATCAGCCATTCATTACTCAAGGTGACGGTGGTCAGCCATTGCATTTAACTATGACGCTGACGCGTTCAAAGCTTGAAGAATTAGTGGATCCTTTAATTAAGAAATCTTTTGAACCAGTCAAAAAGGCGCTCAAAGATGCCAAGCTAGATCCAAAGGATATCGAAGATGTGGTGCTAGTTGGTGGACAGACTCGTATGCCAAAAATTCAGGACGAAGTGGAGAAGTTTTTTGGCAAAGCTCCCCACAAAGGTGTGAATCCTGACGAAGTTGTTGCAGTTGGTGCGGCTATCCAAGCTGGAGTCATTGGTGGCGATGTCACTGATGTGGTGCTGCTTGATGTCACACCATTAACTTTAGGACTTGAAACTCTTGGTGGGGTTAGAACCGCATTAATTGATCGTAATACCACAATTCCTACCAGTAAATCTCAAGTGTTTTCTACTGCGGCTGACAATCAGACTCAGGTGGAAATTAATGTGCTCCAGGGTGAGCGCGAGATGGCTGCAGACAATAAATCGCTCGGTCGCTTTATTCTTGATGGTATTCCTCCCGCCATGAGAGGTATGCCGCAAATTGAAGTCACATTTGATATTGATTCAAATGGAATTCTACATGTGACTGCCAAAGATAAGAATACCAGTAAGGAGCAGAAGATAACGATTCAAAACTCAACTAATCTTTCTGATGAAGAAGTAGAGCGCATGAAGAAAGAAGCTGAGGAACATGCAGAAGAAGACAAGAAGAAAAAAGAACTTGTTGAGGCAAAAAATCAAGCCAATTCAGTTGCTTTTGAAATGGAAAAGCAGCTCAAGGAATATGGAGACAAGCTAGAAGCTAAAGATAAAGAGCAAATAGAAAAAGATGTGCAAGCGCTCAAAGATTTGGCAGCCAAAGATGATACTACCAAGGAACAGCTAGAAAAAGCGGTTGAAGAAACCTATAAATCTGCTCAGAAAATTGGTGAAGTGATGCAAAAGGCGCAAGCAGAAGCTGCGAAAACTCCTGATGCAGAGACAAAAACTGAAGGTGACGATGCTGAAGATTCTGCCAAAAAAGACGACAAAAAAAGCAAGAAAAGTGCTAAAGACGATGGAGAAGTCGAAGAAGGCGAAGTCGTAAAAGAGTAATAAGGATACATTTGGTCGCTGCTGTCTTGAAAAGTCTACAGAGGGTAGGGCTGTTTGCTCTGATAGTGGGATCGTTTTATCGATTTCTGCCAGCTCAAGTATTTGCACAAGAATTAACCTCACCTCCAGCCAATATCTTGTTAGTTAACCAAGTTAGGGGTGCCGAGTGTTGTCAGGCAGGTAGCTCATCCACATTGTTACAGCAACTAACTATTGCTCAAAGTCTTAATCTACCCACAACGTTCTCTTTGCGATATGACGTTCTCAATGATCTAGATTTTCTTGCAATAATTAGAGCTACGCAGGATTCCGATCTGATTCGTTGGGGTTTGTTTTTTGAGGTAACTCCAATGCTTGCGGAAGACGCCGAAGTTCCGTATGACGGTACGCCAGCAACTTGGTCAAGAGCTCAGCATGCGTTTCCATTGGGTTATACACCAGACGAGCGATTGCGGTTGTTGAATACTGTGATGGCCAAATATTTAGAGGTTTTTCAGGAAAAACCTGAGTTGGTTACTGCGTGGATGTTGGATGCGACAACCGCACAACTCTTAAAAAATACATATGGCGTTAATCTGGTGCAGATTACTAGAGAACAATGGGGGACTGATAGTTACACTTTGTATGGCGGTCCGGTTCATTATCCGTATCGCGCCAGCAACAGCTGGTTGCTGGCGCCTTCACAATCTGATGCCAATATTTTAGTAATTCGTCAAACCATCACCGATCCCCTCTGGAATTATGGTGATCGTTTCTCTCGTTTTACGAGTCAACCAAATGATTTCACTCAGGACGGAAAGTCGATTGAGTATTTTCGTTCTCTGTTGGAGCAGACAATTAATCAACCAGTTGGTCAACGGGGATGGGGATTAATTGGTTTAGAAAATTCAATGGAAGATGACTACCAACAGTTGTATTCACAGCAGCTAAAAATTGTCGCTGAGTTGAGAGATCAAAATAAGCTTCAAGTAACCACGCCCAACCAGTTGACAAAAACAAAACGGACCAGTGTTGAAATGTACACCGGATCAGATTTAGTTCGAGGTACGAATGCAAAAGTTGCTTGGATTACTACTCCAGTTTATCAAGCACGAGTGCGACTAGATGAGAATCAACTGTATATTGATGATCTGAGGTTGTACTCAGAATCCATCTCCGATCCATACGTGAATTCTCCAGCACGTTCAAGGGGATATTGGATCACCCCATTTTTATTAGATGGATCACGATTCAATCAAGCTGAGAATCAAGAAAACTATCAAGCGTGGGAAAAGGGCGTTATTTCACCGCTTGATCCCACAAACGATGTTTCCTCATCCCCACAGCGACTAGAATTGGGTTCAGTAAATCAGATCGAATCTAAACTTTGGAATGAGTATTGGTCAAAAACCAACAACAACGTGCAATTCTTTGATGGAGAAAAAAAGATAATTTTTTCTTCGAACTCTATCTTGCTAGAGAATTGGACGATTGATGAAATTAAGTATGTAGCGCCTTCTGAAATTACCCCACCCACAACATTTACTCGTGAAGAAAACTCGTTTAATCTTACTTGGTCTAACCTAGAAAAAGATGCTTGGAAATTAATTGGAAACTGCGAAGATGATTCTTGCGAATTATCTTTTAGCATTTCTGCGCAAGCAGCGATTGACTCTCGAAATCTATTTCCAGCATTCATGTTTCCTGAACAACTGGTTAATGTTGTAGATTCAGCCAAATCTACTATATATTTACACAATCAATACGTGGTGAAGGGAAAACAACTAGCTCGAATAGTGTTTATCCCAAGATCAACAAGTGGCATATCTGTCGAAATCGATCATCCGCTCAAATTTCAAACTAGTAATACTCTCAGTCTTGATGAAGTGAGGCCTGATATGTTATCTCAACCTGTTCAGTTTTATGATTTTTCTGCTCTCGAGCCGGGCGAAACTATGATATCAACTTCAGATTATGATCTCAATTTTTCTGCTTCAGTCTCTGTTGCGCCTGACTGCAAGAAAGAAATTCTAGTATGTGCAACACATCCAAAGTGGTTAATTTGGTACATACAATCATTCATACAGTCGCGTGTTCAGTTGCAAGAGCAATCTGAATTGCCTTGGTTGAAAGTCTAAGGTATTGTATGATAGCAAGCATGAAACTATCTGTAATCGTTCCCGTCTTTAACGAAGAAAAAACAGTGGGGAAAATGTTGTCTAAGTTGATAAAAGTCGCTGATGTATATGAAGTTATCGTGGTGGACGATGGCTCATCAGACAATTCGGCCAAAGAAATTAATAAGATTACAAGTAAAAAAATTCAACTATTTTCTAAAAAAAATGGAGGTAAAGGAAGTGCAATTCGCTTCGGATTAACTAAAGTCAGCGGATCACACGTGCTCATTCAAGATGCGGATTTGGAATATGATCCTGAGGATATTCCAATTTTGACCGAACCAGTCAAAAAAGGCAAAGCTGAAGTGGTTTACGGATCAAGATTTTTAGGTCCACACTTAAATTTATTGTATTGGCATCGTGTTGGCAATGGATTATTAAATTTTCTGATTAATATTCTGTTTAATACAACGTTGTCTGATATGGAAACGTGCTACAAACTAATTCCTACCGAGAAATTGAGGGCAATTAATCTCAAAGCTAATGATTTTGATATCGAACCAGAAATAACCTGCAGATTGTTAAAGCGCGGAATACGAATCTATGAAGTTCCAATTAGCTATGTTGGTCGCGATCATTCTCAGGGTAAAAAAATCACTTGGAGGGATGGTTTTGCCGCAGTCTGGGTGATATTGAGAGAACGCATATTTTAGATTAGCAGTATGTGGAAAATAGTACTAAGTCGATGGGCGAAATATTGGTTTCCGATTAGTATTGGATTACTTTTAATTTCACTAAGATTTTATCCGCTTTTGTTGGGTAAGTCATTACTCTTTGGTGATAACTATTCCTTAATGGTCCCCGGTAAACTTTTTTCGGCTCATTGGTTATCGAGGGGAATTGTGCCACTATGGAATCCAACGCAATTTGCTGGGATTTCTTGGGTGGGGGATATCAACCAATCTTTGTTGTATCCGTCAACCATACTATTTGTTGTGTTTTCTGCTGGCACTGCCCTATCAATTACGTTGGTTGGCCACTTACTATTTTCATTTGTTGGAGCCTATTTTTTAGCCAGAGAACTCAGTCCAAAAATTACTTACATTGGATGGTTGCTTTCAGCAGTACTCTGGTCATTTTCGCCACAATTAGTTGGTGCGATGAATAATCTTGCAACTTTGCAGTCGTTAAGTTATGTCCCCTGGATAGTTTTGAGCTGTTTACATTTTAGTCGGAGGCGAAGGAACAGCTGCTGGTATTTACCACTTTTGATAACCTTACAGCTACTCGGTGGCTATCCGCAACATGTGCTTTTTAGCGTACTGTTTGGTGTAACACTCTCATGGTTGCTCCAAGATAAACTTTCAGTAAAAAAACTGAGTGCTCAGATGCAGTATTTTGGTAGATGGAGTGCGGTTGGAGCAATCACACTTTTGCTGTCTGCTTTCGTCTGGTTACCGTTTTTACAAAATCTTAACCAATCAACTAGAACACTGCAAACCGCTGAGCAAGCTCAAACTGGTTCTCTACGACTGGATGATCTAATTAAAATAGTCACTCCAACTTTTTTTGACAATCCAAGTGTTGGTTACAAATGGGGTCCTGGCTGGAACCAACCAACCAATCTTGTGGTGTATTTTAGTTGGGTTGGTTTAATTGCGACCCTGTGGTTGCTGTTGCAAGCGAAAAAACAAAAACTTGATTTGATTCTATTTGGGAGCATCCTTGTTTGTCTGTTATTTTCTTTTAGTGAGTCCTTACCATTTTTTTCACTATTGCAGGGTATGCCCATCATTGGTTCATCAAGGGGAGTGACTCCAATACTCTCTATAGCAACCTTGGCGGGCTCACTGCTCGTTTCCCGAGCTCTTTTATTAATGAAGCTTTCTCCTGTTACTCAGAGAAAATATTTTATCGTAGTACTACTCATGACTTTGCTATTTGGACTGCAATATATATATTCAAAATTTAATTTTACTCAAATATGGACTTTCGCAAACTCTGTTTTGGGCGGAGCTTTTGATAACAGTATGTTTCACACAATTGAGAAGGATAGGGTACTCAGCAACTCAATTTTGTTCAGTCTCAGTATTCAAAGTCTTTTGTTATTTCTGACCTCCTGGTTTTTGTTACACAAGCGGAAGATGTATATTGTGATTCTGATTATTTGTTTTGATCTTGTTTTTTTTACTAAGCAGTATTATGTATTTGGTCCAGCTGCGTTCTATGAGCCACCAAAAGTTACCGAAGCACTAGTACGAGTCGAGGAGGAGCTAGGTCACAATTTTCGATTGCTTACTAGAAACTACAACGCGCCATACGCAGACTTTGGAGCCTATGCTGATGCATTGATTGTGAGGCAGCCATTTTCTGATTCATTTGTGGATGCGCAAGAATTATCGAATTTTTCTGTGGCTCTCAAAATGAAGGAATTATTAACTCCAGGATGGAATACGCCATTTAATATACCGACTATTAATGGGTATACAACATTATTGCCAGCTTCAATATCAATAGATTTTAGTAATACTTCTAGTGAGCATGGTATTAATCGATTGCCAGAAATTTCGACTACTAATGGACAGTTAAAAAAATGGGCAGTTGGCTATTATTTAGTTGATACTTGGTATCCCGACTATGGCGAGTTGTTTCCCGAGAATTTAGTTGCTAGTGGGGAAGGTTGGAAATTGTATCAACTACCCAATACATTATCCAGAATTCGTTATGGGAGCGGTGAGAGCGCAGAGATCTCCGCTTTTCATGAGAATTCCAACGAATTAGTTATGACGATTGAGTCAGACCGTGAGCAAGATTTGGTTGTAGCTGATCGCTATGATCAGGATTGGAAAGCGATTGTGAATGGCAAATCGGTAAAAGTCTCTGACGTCGATGGCATGCGCTCAATTCCCCTGGAGTTGGGAATGAACCAGATTCGTTTGTGGTATTCTCCAACCCTATTTTATGTTGGTTTGTTTGTATCTGGTTTGACTGGCATTACTTTGTTGCTATGGATAGCTGTCCGAAGTAGTCTTTGGCAGACAAAGTAATTGTCTGCTAGACTTCATCAAACTCACTTGTTACAATGAGCCCTTATTATGGGAACCAAACGTGATTATTACGAAATTCTTGGGTTAACCAAGACTGCATCGGATGCTGAAATTAAAGCAGCCTATCGTAAGCTGGCTTTAAAGTGGCATCCAGACAAAAACCCAGATAATAAAAAAGATGCAGAAGAAAAATTCAAAGAAATAAATGAGGCATACCAAGTGCTGTCGGATGCCAAGAAGAAGCAATCGTATGACCAGTTTGGCCATGCGGCGTTTGATGCTGCCAGTGGCATGGGCGGCAACCCGTTTGCCGGTGGATTTCGTCAGGGTCCATTTACTTGGTCATATACCACTAGTGGCCAAAACCCAACTGGCGACTTTGATTTTTCTGATCCATTTGAAATCTTTGAACAGTTTTTTGGCGGTGGTTTTGGCCAGCAAGTCCAACGAAGACCGCGATATTCCCTGCATATCGATTTCTTTGAAGCCATTCGTGGAGTGACCAAAGAAGTCACTATAGAAGGCAAAAAGCACACTATCAAAGTTCCAGCGGGAGCTAACGATGGTACGCGCCTTCGGTTTGATGATTTTGATATCACTATCGACGTGGGATCTCACGCACATTACAAGCGCGAGGGCAATGATTTATTTATGGATCACTCCATTCCTTTTTCTTTAGCAGCTCTGGGTGGAACAACTGAGGTTAAAACGGTAGATAATTCGTTAAAATTAAAAGTGCGTCCAGGAACAGCGTCTCACACCATGGTTCGATTGAGAGGAGAGGGGGTGCCACACTTGCAACGCGGTGGCAAAGGTGATTTATACGTCCGGTTAATTATTTCCGTACCAGAAAAACTAAATAGAGAGCAACAAAAACTCATTAAAGAATTGCAGGAGCTTGGAGTCTAGTCCAATTAACTAATTGAATTGTGTAGCAGTCCAGCGTCTTTTTCTTTTTTATACCGTTTATGAAGAAGCTTATATTGTTCTTCGTTGTACGTGGGTAGAGTAAAAATAAAGGTTGAACCTTGGTTTTCACCTTCGGACTCTGCCCAGATTTTACCTCCGTGCAGCTCGATGATAGATTTAGAGATGTATAAGCCCAGCCCAGTACTTTCTGTGGAGGGATGATTAGACTGAAGCGAATCTTTGACAAAACCAAATTTGGTAAACAACGCTGAGAGATACGATTTATCTATTCCAATTCCACTATCCTTAATTATCATAGAAACAAAGCCCTTTTGATGTTTATAGGAAATTTCGATAGTGCCTTTTTCTGGAGTAAATTTAAGGGCATTATAAATAAGGTTAATAATTACTTCCTTAATTTTGTCTGGATCGGCTAGAACTGCTGGAAGTGCTTTTTCAGTGGAATATTGGTGGACAATTTTGATATTTTTCTCTTTTATCTTAAGCTGTAATTCAATCAAAATATCATTTGTCATTTCTGGAAGTTGAATTTTTCTCACATCCAGCAATATACGCCCAGAGTCTATTCTTGAAACATTTAACATGTCAGTAACTAATTTTGTTAGCCTGTTTGTTGATTGATAAGAGCGCTCAGTGTAATAGCGTTGCTTTTCGGTTAGTTTGCCCCCCTTATCGTTCAGTAGCATCCACTGGTAATTGCGGATAGACGTGAGTGGGGTTCGTAACTCATGGGAAGCAATTGAAACAAACTCATCTTTGACTTGATCGAGCTCTTTTAGTCTCTCATTGGCAGCCTTTAAATTTTTTGTTGCATGGTCAACTTCATTTTTGAGCGTGACGTTAAATTCTCTAATTTCTTCGTAAGCGAGTGAATTATTAATGGCAATGGAAAGCTGGTGTGTAAAGATTTCTAATACCTGAATGTCGCTACTATTGAAGATATCTCCAGACGATTTTTGACCAAGGACCAATATTCCATGACGTACATTTTTGACCGTAATAGGAACTACAACTGCTGCATGGAATTTTCGCAAGGTGTCTTTTACAACGCCCTCTTCTAAATCTTCAAAGATGAGAGGTTTTGTTTTTGCTTTTTGAGCTAGCAAGTTGACAGATTCGACATCAAAATGAAAGTAATCTTCGTTACCAACTTTTTCAGTAGCATAAATACTGTTTTCGTTAGTAATAACAAATGCAGCATCCGCAATAGACATTGATTCCGTCAATTCCTTTAACACTTTTTTTGTTAAATGAGATAAAGAAATATTTGATCGTAAAATTTGACCAAGTTCTTCCAGTAATACTTGGGGAGAATACGATTTTTTATAAAAGAGTTTTTGAGTAAGATTTTGAATTAATTGCTTGAGTGGATTAAATGAAAAAGCAATTAAAATTGCGATTGCGACGGAAATCTGCGACTGAATAGATTTGGGTACATGCGATGTGATGGTAAAAAGGAACAATGCATAAAAGGAGGTGATGATAAGGATAAGTAATGCGTAGGTAACTGCTCGAACTGCAAGCAACCCAATATCCAGAAATTTGTGTCTAATAATCGCTACGGCAGTAAAGGCAATAAAAATTGTAGTATAAAGTGGAAGTAAGCCAACAAAAGCTGTGTTATTTAAAACAAAAACAAACGCAACGTTCGTAATTAATATCAGTAAAAACATCGTAATTGTTCCGACTAGTACTAATCTGATTTGAGACTTTATTACTCCAGTACTGCGTCGGAATTTCTTGATTAATATGAAAAATCCGCCGCCAAGAAACGTTGCAGTATGGATGAGGAAAATTGCCATTGCTGGTCCGGGAATTGGTTGATTATTATTTACATCTATACCACTGAAAAGTAATGGTGTAGTAGCTAAAATTGCAACAAAAAGTGTATAAATAATTGAGATGAACGTTTTTTTATAGGAAAATTCTAACTGATTGAGTGGAAACGTAATCACGAAAAAAAAGTAACTAATATTCATCATGGTGCCCAAAACCATCACGCTACGCATCCAGGAAAGTTTTATTTCTGGATCCAAGTTCTCCAGCGAAAGTTGATTAAACAATAAATAAAGAGATAACACTAAACTAAAGATGGTAAAAAATACATTTGTTGCACTTTTGGGGTTTTTTAAAAATACCACCAAACCTAGTAAAAGGTTGCCGAGCAGGGCGAGAAGGGTTGCAATCCAAGCAAGACTTAACATACAAAAAAAGTATAGTGTGTTATGGAGTGCTTGTCGAGCTGCGAAGTCAATGATCCGCGATGATTATTGGGTGCATTACCCACCAAACCTAGTTTGAATATTTGCAATTTGTTGATCGCGATCTGCTATTCTTCCAGAATCATTGAAGGATTTGTCTAGAATCTCATCCAACGAAAAAATGTATCTACCACTCACTACGTTTTCTCCCAATACAATCTTTTTTATTGCGGTGCAAGTAATGCCTCCTGCAATAGTTGCAGTTGCCCCCAACTGAGGCCATGTGGGAATTGCCACGCCAATATTAAGCAAAGATTGCAGCATCGACTCTGAATTATGTTCGAGCCCAACTATTTTCATGCTTAACTGAATTCTTTCGATTGGAGTCAGGGCGTCTAACGACAGGTTCTCAATTCCGGGTACTCTTCCAAGAAAAAAATCTGGTTGTGGTGAAAGATCGTAGCGTTCAATGTCTAAAAACACATTGTCTCCGACATCAGTGGCAGATATTAGGGGGAGAGAAAACTCTTTAGCTAACTGGCGTAACCAAATCTTGCCTTGTAAGTTGTCTATGGCATCTACCACTATCTGTACTGGTGTCTCACCTGTGAATTGTTGTCTGACCGATTCATAATCAATTTGATCGCTAGTAATAACATGCGAAAAGGGATTGATTGCTACCAAAGCTTGGCTAACAACATCGATTTTCTTTTTACCAACGCTCTCCACTCCAAGACGTAATCTGTTGAGATTGGTAACATCAATCACGTCGGGATCAGAAATAATACAGGTGGTAGCCCGAGACTCCATCATCCATGTGAGTGCTGCGTGACTGCCAACACTCAAACCGAAAAATCCTACTACAGTATCCCTGAGTAGTTGCTGCTGTTCTTTGGAAATAAGTAGCTGATTGCGGGCGGAGGTGAGTTCAATAAAGGTAGTTTCATCCAATAAATCTGTAACAGCAGTGATGGGTTTATTTGGATCAACTCGATTAGATAATTCTGCTACGATTGAGGCAACATCTGCTTCCAAAGGGGTTCGATTTTGTGGATGTCTAATTTTAGCTAA
>DAOQVB010000026.1:0-12167 GCA_035341315.1 Candidatus Woesebacteria bacterium
TTAGAAAAAGCGGGTGAAGTGATTACGCTTTATAGCTCTGGTGAATTTATTGATCTTTGCCGCGGCGGTCATGTTGATCAACCAAAGGAGCAACTAAAGTTTTTCAAATTATTGTCAGTGGCTGGTGCCTATTGGCGTGGGAGCGAAAAAAATCCCATGCTGACAAGAATTTATGGAACGGCATTTTTTTCGCAGGCCGAATTAGATGAATATTTGCGCATTAGAGAAGAAGCTAAGTTGCGTGATCATCGCAAGCTTGGTAAGGAGCTAGATCTGTTTACTTTCTCTGATTTGGTTGGAGCGGGCCTGCCGCTCTGGACACCCAAGGGTACATTATTACGTAATTTATTAGATAACTACGTCTGGCAGTTGCGGCAAGCCAAGGGATACCAAAAAGTGACGATTCCTCACATCACTAAAAAAGAACTCTATGAAACCAGTGGCCATTGGAGTAAATTTGCCAATGATTTGTTCAGAATCGTCACCCGCGAAGATCATGAATTTGCCATGAAGCCGATGAACTGTCCGCATCACACGCAAATTTACAACCACTTGCCTCGTTCATATCGGGACGTTCCTCAGCGCTATGCGGAAACCACCATGGTCTACCGAGATGAACAAACGGGAGAACTCAATGGTCTCTCGCGTGTTCGCTGTATTACGCAGGATGATGCACACGTTTTTTGCCGAGAAAATCAGCTCAAAGAAGAAATGTTTGCTATTTGGGATATCATTGAGCAGTTTTACTTAGCTTGTGGTTTCCCCAAACTCAATTTGAGATTGAGTTTGTCCGATCCCAATCAGATGGAAAAGTATCTTGGATCGAGAGAACAGTGGGATATGGCCGAAGAACAATTGCGCTCTTTTGCCAAAGAGCGAGGCGCGGAGTTTGTAGAAGCAGTTGGCGAAGCGGCTTTTTACGGTCCTAAGCTTGATTTCATTACCAAAGATTCACTCGGCCGCGAATGGCAAGTGGCCACGATTCAAGCCGATCGTAACATGCCAGAGCGTTTTGATTTGTTCTGTATTAACGAAGCAGGGGAGAAGGAGCGCGTGGTGATGATTCACGCAGCCATCATGGGTTCCATCGAACGGTTTGTTTCGATTCTCATCGAGCACCACGCGGGCAAGTTTCCTTTCTGGTTAGCTCCAGTGCAAGTGAAAATTTTGCCAATTACCGATGGCCAAATTGAGTACGCTCAGCAAGTTATGCAACAATTAATGGAGGCTGGCTTGCGTGTTGAAATCGATGAGCGATCCGAAAGACTCAATGCCAAAATTCGCGATGCGCAGCTCCAGAAAGTGCCCTACATGTTTGTTGTTGGTGGCAAAGAAGCCGAATCCCAATCCGTGGCCGTCCGCAGTCGTGACGCTGGAGACTTGGGAGTACAGACCATTGCAGAAAGTATTGATAAATTATTGCAGGAAACAGCAAAATAAAGACAGTGCCGCGCGATGTATTTAATTATAGTAGCTGAACTATGGAATCTCTACAAATTCAAATGATCCAGCACTATTTTTCCGCATAGGCAGGACCCCAAAGATTGCTGTGTGTGGACCACCCATATTTGGCCGAGGGTAGGTATACGCCAGCGATCTAGCCTCACTGCCAATTGTACCTGATATCCTTTCATGAGGATTCCATCCCGTGGTAAGACCAAGGTTGGTTCTTGGTACTAATCCAGTGGGTTGTGCGGATGGTAGTCTATACGTGTCAACGTCATTATTTTTATGCCAACAAAGCGCTTCTGAACCCCTAATAGATAGATTTGCCAAGAATCTATTCAGAATGAGTGGCAGGTAGACTCTATTTTGAACGGTACTCGGAGTTGTGGCAGTCTGGACATATTTATCGAAATATCCATCGGTAAAACCGAGGCCGAATGAGTGATTGGTGCCGGTAATTCGAACAGTGGGAACCTCAATATCGCCAGTTCCAGGTATTAGCGCTCTCCGAGTGAGTTCTGCAAGATCGACTATCCATTCTCCACCTCCTTCGTCGACTCTGCCGGTTGGCGGTGGGGGTTGAAAACCGAAGCCATACCGGGTTACCATTGCATGAGTGCCGGTGGGATTGAACTTTACATAAATACAGTACAAATCATAGTAGGGGTTATTGCCAATAGAAGGGAATCGGAGTTTTCTGTTTCCATTTGGTTGATTGTGAAGATCGATCAGTTCGAGAGAATCTTGTATCCCACTTGATTGATAAAAACTCACCACCCAAAACCGATCGGCTTTTTCTGGTAATGGAAACGCTCCACCCACTCTTCTTCCTTGGGCATTTTCAGCAGTAAAAGAAATGATTCGTTCGACTGTATTATTCGCAATTTTATAGATGCCATCTTGATTGCTTTGATTTATACCAGTAATATATGCCACGCCATTGACAGTAAATGAATTTCTCAAACTAATGGTTTGGATGCTTGGTTCAAATTGTGGGTAGAGCGATCTCAAAGTTTGGATAAAAAAAGTTCCGCCTCCACCACTACTCGTACAGTATTTCAGCAAATTCTCAGCCGTTTCTGCGATGGATTCACCGCGAAGCATTTCTGGGTTGTGTTGATAGCCCACTTTGTTTTGCCAATCAAATGATTGTGCTGCCTCATGCGTTTTTGGGTAGTCTTGTTGCCAAAGTTGCTCAAGAGCTAAGTCGGGGAGCGACTTTTCTGGCGTATTGCGAGTAGCGCTTTTCTTCGTTGGCTCGATGTTGTTTGTCAGTTCAGTGTCAGGGTCGAAACCAACGATCAGAGAATCTGGTACGCAAATTAGCTGGGGACAGATTGTTACACCTTCTGTTTCAAAATATCGCTCACTTAATCGTTGGGGAAGCCAGACAAGCGCTTGCTTATCGGAGGTTATTTCAAATAAATATCCTTGTGACTCATGTTCTTCATTTGCCATGAGCTTGAATCTCACTTCATGAAGCAGTTCTTTATTGCTCAAATTGGGAATATTTTCAAGTGGTAATGAGTATTCTCTAACAAGTCGCTCTATTCTCTCTAAAGGTGATTGTGCCACATATTTTGGTTCAATGGCCAACGGATTGAGAAAATAGACAACATCGTTGTCATCCTTCAAGCGAATATATGCCTTGCCTAAGATTTGAGTTGCGGCTTCTACTTGCGCGTTGACAGGCAGTGGCACCCAGGCGCCGTCGATACCACCTTGTTGCACTAAGTAATGGGGTGAGAATTCGGTGAGGGGACAAGCTTGTTCTGTTTCTGGGTTTTGCACACCAGCCTCGACTAAGAGGCGTGGAAAAGGAAACATAGTAGCCGCTGTCGCCAAACCTGCTAATTTCAGAAATTCTCTTCTACTTAGTTCTTGTTGAGCTGGTCTCATACCTCTGAATTATACCGAATAATAAACGAAACACCTTACTAGAACATAGAAAGATGAGTACGGCATGAACTACGGTGATTTGGAACACTATCTACCTAAGAAATGCTTTGAAACCTTATTTTGTGAGCTTGACCTTAACTCCAGGCCCCATTGCGGCAGAAATAGAGAGTTTTTTCAATCGATAATCAAGTGCGGTTACGAGGGCTTCAATGTTTTCGACGAGCTGTTTGCTGTCAAATGATGTTTTGCCCACGATCATGTGCACCAATGGTGCTTTACGCTCTGATTTGATGGAAACTTTGCCTTTTTCCAGCTCTTTTTTGCGAGCTTCGGGATCCTGTACGATCGTGTTGTTCTTTGGGTTTGGCATCAAGCCCTTGGGTCCTAGCAACCGAGCGTACTTTGCCAATTTAGGCATAAAGGCCGGAGTGGTGAGTAATACATCAAAGTTGGCATTGCCGGATTCTAGCTCAAACAGTACTTCATCTGAGGCAATTGCTATGCGTAAAGTTTTACCTGTGCTGTGAGGGAAAGAAACACTCCCTTGATCACCGATTTCTTTAACAGTCGCATCAACAGTAATACTGGAATCAAACTTGCCGTATGAGGTTTTCTTGACCAATTCAACGGCTTCGGCGATGGTGTATGGCTTAGTTTTATCAATGATGGAGCGCGCGGCCACATAGCGTTTGCCACGGCGAGACTTAGCCACTTTTGTTGATTTCTTTTCTGAAGTTTTGGCCGCGCCGTCTGTTTCTTCTACCACTGGTTCGTCAACCACAACCTTTTTTACTGTGTCGGTTGTTGCACTCATCGATACATTTCTTTTTGATCCCATAACTCTCCTTTAACTTATTCAGTGATTGTCACACCCATACTACGAGCAGTGCCAGCCACGGTTTTGGCTGCTTGTTCAACATCGGTTGTATTCAAATCGCCAAGCTTTTTCTCTGCAATGTCGCGCACTTGGGCCATGGTCATTTTACCAACGGGCTCAAGACCGGTCTTCGCACTACCTTTCCCAAGTTTGAGTGATTGTTTAATCATGTCTGAAACCGGGGGAAGTTTGAGTACGAAGCTAAACGAACGGTCTTGATAGACGGTAATTTCTGCTGGAATAATTTGACCACGCTTATCAGCGGTCTTTTCATTATATTGTTTGATGAAATCCATCATGTTAATACCAGCCTGACCCAAAATTGGTCCAACTGGAGGAGCTGGTGTAGCACTGCCAGCGGGGAGGTTCAACTTAAGTACTTGTAAGATTTTTTTTGCCATATGATTCCTTCAATGAAGTAATTTCAGTTTGTTGGATTAGGTGCCAACCTTTTTTACTTGTAAGAAGTCGAGAGCCACTGGAGTCTCTCGGCCAAAGATATTCACCAACACCTCAACTTTACCCTTTGCTTCATCAATATTGCTAACTGTGGCCAAAAAGTCGGTAAAGGGACCATCTACAATTTGGACGGCTTCACCCTCTGAGTAATCTGCCTTATATTGTGGAGTAGCCTGACCCATATATTTACGAATCGCTTCTACTTCGTGTTTTGGCAATGCAGTGGGTTTGCTACCAATGCCCACAAAGCCAGTTACACCTTGGGTAGTGCGAACAGCGAGCCACGAATCGTCGCTCAGTTCCATGTGAACAAGCATATAGCCAGGGAAGATTTTTTCGTTGACAGTTTTGCGTTGACCACGCTTAATTTGAATTTTATCTTGACTAGGAATGAGTATTTCAAGGATTTTGTCAGTGAGGCTCAGGGTTTCAGCGCGCTGCTTAATCATTTCAGCAACTTTGTTTTCATGGCCAGAGTAGGTGTGGACCACGTACCAGCGCGCTCTTTTATTTTCTTGGGTTGAAATAATTACCAAATTAGCAGCTACTGCAGCACTTTCTTTCACTTCTGGAGTAGAAATTTCTTGATCGACTTTTGGTAGTGTTGCTTTTTTGTTTGACATGTTGATGACTTTACTACTATTTGTTGATTGCCAATGCTACGATTTGCTGAAAGATATAATCAGCTAAACCCAAGTATAAACCAATCACTAAACTGGTGGCCAATACCACTAAGGTTTTTTCTTGGGTCTGAATACGGCTTGGCCAACTCACCTTTTTGAGTTCTTGAATGACCTCGCGGAAGTATTGGGTGGGGCTAACCATAATCAGGCGTCATATTGTATGCTATAACATCGAAAACTGCAATGGACTCTTAGTTGTGGTTCTTATTTAAGCGGAGTGATGCCTTTTTGTTTGATGCGATCAATCATTCCACTCGAGCTTTCTTGGCTGGAACGGATTGTTGGGGGTGCTTGTAAGCTTGAGGCTTTTGGCGTATTTTTCTTCTTGCCAGTGAAAATACCGAGCAACAAAAATACAATTCCAGCGATCACTAAGCCGATTAATAAACCTTTTGATTGGATGACATTGGAAACACCCGACGCATCAAATTCTGGAAATTTTAGCTGTGAGAACCAGTTGCGAATTTGATCGAATAGCCCAGATTTATTTTCTGGCTCTGGTGGTGTTTGGGTGATGGGAATGATTGCGGTAGGAGATGGTTCTAATACTGCAGATTCTGATGCTTCAGTGGCAGTGGGACTTACCTTGGGTGAGGAGGAGAGCGCAGGTGTGATTGATGGGTTGCCTAAGCCTCCTTTCGGTTGAGAAACTGTAGGGGTTGTACGCTTAACAGGTGGGGCAACGGAACATGATTGGCTAGTTGGGTTAGTTGCGAGGCGACAGCTACCGCTATAACAGCGCATATTAATGACACAGTCTCGATTGCTCGAGCAACTATCACCACAGTTATCTTGCATCAGTTGGTTTAAATCTGCATCGGGTGGGGTACAACTCACGCTGGACACATTAGCTGCTTCACGGCAGCGGTTATACCAACAGGTTAAATCTCCTGCACACTCACTACTATCACTACAGTATTCATTGCAAGCAAAATTCAACCCTTGATCTGGTATGCCTTGACAGCTTTCATTTGCAGGATTAGTTGCTAATCTACAACGTTTATTTCCGCCGACATCGTAACAACGCAAATTTGTGCTGCAGTTAGCGTTGCTCTCACAACTTTGGTTGCAACCAACAATGGTGGTACCTCCGGTGCCACTCGTTGCAGTTGGTGTTGGTGTGGCAGATGGTCTCCCAGTTGGCGATGGTGTGGGAGTTTTAGTGGGTGTTGGTGAAAGTGTAGGAACTGTTGCTGAGCAAAAACGCAGATTATCAGTTTTTGAGATAGCTTCGTACCAAGCTTTTAGACCATCTGGTAAACATAGATTGGTGTTGGCAGTTAGAAAAATATTGAGCGATAATTCTGAGAATGCGGTGGGGATTGGTTCTCCGAGCAAAGTGTTGTTAAGTATCAGTTGCTTCAAAGTACGTACCTTGGCAAGTGAGGTGGGTAGTGGCTTGAGTGGCATTGGGTCGGTGGCTACTCCAGCATTTCGGCTAATGTCTAGTGAGACTAGTAGGTGATCGCCAGAAAAAACATCGGCGAGATAGCCATCCAACTTATTGTTGCTCAGATTAATTGAAACTAGGTTTTTTAAAGTTAGTAATCCAGAATTTTCAATCGACCCAGTGAGATTATTATTACTGAGATCGATTTGAGTAAGTTGGTCAAAAATTTCCCAAACTGGAGGCAGCGGACCATTCATTCGACGACTAGGGAGGTTAATACCAACGACGTTTTTTTCTAGAGGCTCCGGTCGTTCTAGATATGGATTGCCGGAACAGGCAATCCCAACCCACTCACAAGCTCTTGGTGTAGTAAACCAAGCCACTTCTCCAGAATTAAGAGTCCAGCCTGCACCATTTGTAGACTCGTATAAGGTTCCCAACGCCTCACATTCCCCTCTGGGTAAATCGATAATTGTTAGACAACCTTGCATTTCCATAGCTTGTTGTCTGAGATCTTGAGTTTCTTCATAAGGTTTAATAAAAACGATAATTAAAAGGAAGGTAAAACCGAGTACCATCGCCAGACTGGTAATGATGATTGTCAAGAAGTTTGCTGGTCTAAGCACGCGATGTTTCAGTGATGTTGATGATGAAAATTTAACTTTCATATGGTTTATTGAAGGCATATAGGAAGTAGCTGCCACCCGAAATTGTAAGCAAACTCCCAATGAGAATTAATAACATAGTATAGGTAACACCACCGGAGTCGGGTAACTCAGTGGTACCACTTTGACTAGCCACATTATAGTCTGTACAGAGACAAGTTGTATCATTGGCGCATCGTTCGGTTCGGCAACGACCGCTTAGACAACTAAGGCCGGATTCACAATCTCGAGTTGCAATACAAGTTTGATTACAAACCGCAAGTCCTGGAATGGACGTTGGTGTGGGAGTGGCGGTAACACCAATTGTGGGCGTGGGAGTGGGTGTTGGTGTGGCTGCGGTGGTGGCAGAAACCGTAATGATACTCGTATTAGTCGGAATTGCTGCAATATCTTCGCCGGTTGCTTTTGATGTAACCACAGTGCTCGCCGGTTCAAAAGATAACGTATAGGGGGTTGAAACACCGACCGAGCCTGCTGTCAGAGTAAATGATTCTAGCGGAATAGGAGTAGAGCTAATAAAGCCTGCCTGCGCAACGTACAGACAACCCAAGTCAATTTTGACCACATTGGTATCTACAGTGGTAGATACAACTTGGCAACTCCAGTTACTATCTCGTTGGGAGATGAGAGGATTGGGATTTGAGGCAGTCATAGCTGGTACTGTGCCTGAAAATGGGTAGAGCACACGTACCGCAATTCCGGAAATTGGCGTGCCTTTCGTATCGAGCGTCACTGTTACAGTGGTTGATTCACCAGGATTTAAAGTTCTTGCTGTAGGACTGAGTGACACCTCAACTGTTCCACCTGGAACAGATGCACTTTTTCTTGGATCGACTGAACTACTAGAAACCACCAAAGCAATAATGACTCCAATACTCATGATGAGGATGCCACCAAGGGTAATAATGATGGCTTTTGGTGAGCGAAGGCTGGTGGTAAGTGAGTCTGGCACGGTATAAATCAGTTACTTTGTACGTTGTTGATTAATTCAAGAACTATTACGTCGGCTTTTTTTGTTGTAGCCTTACTATTTGTGGCATCCATTTGCAAGCTCTCAATCATTGTAGCGGAAAAAACTGTTGGATTGAGACCCGCTATTTGGTTCAGTCCAGAAAAATCGCTTCCGCTCGGGTTAAGCGTGAGAAGAGCCAGATCAGCGTAGCAACTATCAGCATCAGAAACACAATCAACTTGGTTAATGAGCGGTTGCCAGAATTTCCCTCGGGTCGTTTCAGGGATAATAAATGGATCAACACCATCTTCTATAGTTTGTTTTGGAAAAATCAACCTTAGTGCTAAGCCAGACAAAGGCATAGTCTCAGTTGGAATGAATTGCAACTCGGCACTAAAACTCGCTTCGTTGGACGATTCCAACACGATAGTGGCAGACAGAGGTTGGTTTCCTTCGGTAGTATCCGTGGGGCTTTGGCTTGGAGGTTTGGGTTGGAGCAGTGTGCAGCTGGTCAATAGTAACGAAGAACCGAGGATTACACATATAGAGATAATTTTTTTTAGTTGATTCATAGTTTAATCTCCGACTACCTCAAGTTTTGTGTAATTACTCAAGACAAGTGAGAGGTCGAGAATATCAATTCGTCCATCATAGTTCACATCAAATTGCTGATTGGTAGCGGTTACAGGTGAAGTTAGTCGAGTATAAATTCTCAGCATCGCACTCAGATCTAGTAAATTGATTTTATTTGATTGTATTGGTGGTGTGGTAATAAAATCTCCAACAAGTAGTGGTGTTTTCACCCAATCAAGCGGAGCTTTATTTTCACCCGAAGCGATGAAAATTTCTCCCAACTTTCTTCTAAGTGCCCAGGTTGTTTTTAGATATACAACATATTTTTGATTGCTTGGTACATTCGTTAAGATCAATTGATTTGCAGGGTATAGATATCCATCAGAACCAGTTTTCATTTCTAGATCGAATGTATAGCCCGTTTGAACTATATCTGCAGTAGTATCCAGATGATTGAGTGGTTCCAACCAAACTTGTGCTTTAACTGAAGTACTTGGTTTACTCAACCCCTGCAATTTAGCTGCAAATGCTAACCGAGGTGTTTCAATAGGTACAGGTGGCTGACAGGTTAGGCTTTCTGGGTTTGTTTTGAGTCTGCAACGACCACTATCCATGCTGTTATTGGGGCCAAAGTAACAAATGTAGTTACTTTGGCATTCTAAATCTGATCTGCACAAAGCGTTACAACCTGGAACTACCGAGGGTTGCGGTGTTGTGGTTGGAACCGTTGGTGTTGGAGTAAGTGTGGCGGTTGGTCCAAGTGTTGGTGTGGCGGTTGGAATGGTTGATACGGAGCAAGTAGTACCAATTGCAGATTGTTTCCAGCAACCAACTGGTCTTCCTGGTAGCGGTTCTTTCCAAGTATAAATTAAGAAACGGTAGAATTTTCCTGGAATATAGCCAAAACGTACCTCAGGATCTGGAAATACATAGTTCATTGGTCCACTACCTGGATGCGAAGGCAATGTGGCAACGGGGGGATTTCCGGGAGTTCCGGTCTGGGTATAAACAGGATCATTGTCAATTCTATAAATTTTGAATCCCGCTTCCTCAGCTGGATGGAGTGGGTTGGGATTGGTATCAGTCCAAGATATGGAAAGGCCTTGATTGGCCAAACAACTGACGCTGGTTTGTTCTGGTCGGGTAAATGTGGTGCAGGGAGGAGTGGGAGCCGGGGTTCCTCCAGCAGCTATGGTAGGACTTGGGGTTGCAGTAATCTGGCTGCCACCAGTGATAGTTACTGATACCGAAGTAATGGGTTTCAGAACATCCCTTGGAGGATCTGAGTCGTGCTGAGTGACAATTGATCGAGAGTTATCAGCCTCTACAGGAAAAGCGCCTCCCTGGTTTGGTGTGGAATCTATTTGTAAAATTGGTTGAAGAGTATTGGTGGCAAATGGTTGTGAGATTTGCGAATTGATTACTATTAATTTGAGAATGTTTGTTGTGGCGCTTTCTTCAAGCTGTTGGAAAACGATTTGCAAAGGTAATGTTGAATTAATTCTGGCGGTTGGACTTGTAAATGATTTGGGAAGTACAACGGCAAGCTGAACACCATCCACTTGCATGCTTTTAGTGTTGAGTTCAACGATAATGGGTACTGTTTGATTTACTGAGGTTGGATTGGTTGGAGGACGAAGTGATATTTCCACTGTACCAGTAGGACTCGATGCTTGTTGGCGTAAATCCTGTTGTTGAGAAAGTAATCCGAGTCCAACAATTAGTCCAATGGTACCGATCACCAAAGCAAAGACACCACCAACCAACAAGAGGGCAGAAACCTGGCTTTTCACTCGATCAGCCGCTACAGACAAAACAGCGCGCCAAGCGTGCTTTTGATGCATCACCTATTAATAGTACACTAATCAGGCGCACAAAGGAAAGACTATTTTCATGTTGTATACTTACACATATGACAGAAAAAAAAGTCAAGAAAGCTATTATTACAGCAGCGGGATTTGGTTCCCGTTTTTTGCCAATTACTAAGACATTTCCCAAAGAAATGTTACCAATTATTGATAAACCGATTATTCAATATTTAGTGGAAGAATGCGCCGAAGCAGAAATTGAAGAAGTTATTATTATTGCTTCTCCTGGTGAGGTAACAAAATTTGAAGACTATTTTTATGGGAGCGCGACAAACATTCGCACACTAATGATTCGACAAGGAAAACTGGATAGGTGGCATAAAGTAGAGCAGGTGTTTAAGTTGCCCAAGATTACGATTATGCCTCAAGACGAACGGATGCCCTATGGCAATGGTAGGCCGGTTTTGACTGCAAGAGATTTGGTAGAACACGATGAAGCTTTTGTGGTGATGTGGGGTGATGATATGGTTTTGGGTGAAGTTAGTGCTGTGAAACAAATTGTTGATTATTACAACGCTAACCCCTGCGATGGGGTGCTTGCAGTTCAAGAAGTCGAGGATAGCGAGGTGGATCGATATGGCATTGTGAAACTGAAGCCTGGCAGTGATGTTCAAATTGAGACTGTGATTGAAAAACCGAAAAAGTCGCAGGCTCCTTCAAACTTAGCTTCGTATGGGAGATATGTGCTTACCCCGAAAATTTTTGAATATCTCAAAGTTGATGCTACTGGTTTAGATGATGAGCTTTGGTTACAAGACGCGAATGATCAAATGTCCAAGCATGGTGATGTGCGGGTAAAAGTGGTAGATGGTGAGTGGATGACCACTGGCGATCCTATTCGATACATGAAAGCTCACATCAAGTATATGCTGGCTCATGAATCTTTCGGTCCAGAGCTCAAAAAATGGCTAAAAACTCTTGGTTAAAGCTTGCAGCTGTTTGTTAAGATGTGCTACGATCAGAGTAACTGTGGGCACTTTAACAAATCGCGTGTGAGAGACATGGCATTTTCCTGGATAGATTATGTTCGGGCTTATGGACTGTCTGTGAGTCGTAATGGCTTATAGCTTCCTGCCCACCTCGCTTTATGCGGGAACGAATGTCTCTCACACGCGGGTGCTCACTTGTCTCGTTTTTTTCTCTATCTTTTGTTGGTATAATGCCCTGTCATAACTTGCTAGTCGTGATATGCGCCGAAGTAGCTCAGGGGTAGAGCACCATCTTGGTAAGATGGGGGTCATGGGTTCAATTCCCATCTTCGGCTCAGAGCCAGGTTACCCAAGCGGTCAACGGGGGCAGACTGTAAATCTGCTGACTTACGTCTTCGTAGGTTCGAATCCTACACCTGGCACAAC
>DAOQVB010000027.1:0-11637 GCA_035341315.1 Candidatus Woesebacteria bacterium
TTGCGCAACGAATTTCTCACGATAGACCGTTTGAGTTAATTCTTGATTTAATCAAGTTTTCAAAAGAACATCCAATCGATCGAGAAATCTCCAGTATTTTGAGAAGTTTTTACTATTATGATGAAAACTACTTGCAAAGGGAGAAAGCATTGAGGCAAGAGTTAGAAGTGAACGATGGTCAACTATCAAAAGATAGAACCAAAAATAATGTATTGAGAATTAGGCCAGACCTCTACGTAGAAATACCAGGAGGTATAACTATGGGTCCAGATTCACTGGCTGGTTTAGTAATGCAAGAAAAAGATTACTTTGCACTTAGTTCTAGAATTAAACTTCGGGATGCTGTGCAGTCAGAATTAACATTGGTTGGAAAAGTGAAGCTGCTTGGAGTAACGCTCGGTATAGATGAAGATGGGCATATGAGTGCAGACGAATGTCTCCCTAGGTGGCTAATAAATGCTTTAGGATTTGATGAGATTCGTATTAATAATCACACCTTCGTACCAGAAGAATGGGCAAAGAATGAAGTGAAAATGGTAACAAAGTATCGTGACCAAGTAAGTGAAATACTGAAAGGCTCTACTACTAGAACAACTTTGGGTAGAATAGAACAATTTTTCTTTAGCAACTACCAAATGCCTCGACCTTATAATCAACATGATGATTTAGCTCATATTATGAGCAATTGGTCAGAAGAACAGAAATTGGGTGAAAGATCATTTGGAATTATTGGTGGATAGTTTTGGTAAGAGATTTAGAAAAGTAGAGATACTCAGCATAATTGCTAGAGGAACGATTGGCGTGAAGTGGTATATAAAAACCGGACGAGAGATAAACAACCAAGGAATGAACAGTGAAGTGATTGAAAGAAGTAAGAGTAGTTTTGGCCAACATTCCTTTGATATTTTTTTGCGGTAATGCTGGCTGATTAGTTCCCCAACAGAGATAAGAAAGGCGAGCTCGCTTGCGAAGAGTAACCACAGAGTTGGTTTGGCAATTATTTCAGATACTTCCCCAGTTTCCAATTGATCATAGTGATACCAGATTGGTTTTTCTCCTAGCAGCCACTCCAATGGTTTGCTCGCATATGGTCGATCAAAGCTCGTGCTTGTTTGATACGTAACTATTTGTTTATGTAAATCAAAAAAATATTGAACTGAATGGCCTTGATGAAATAATTGCCAATAACTGAGAATGTAGATACTGCCTGCAACAAACATTAAAATAATGGTGGTTTGCAGGAGTAAAAAAAGCGGTCGAATACTAGTCTTCAGCGTAGCGCTTTGACTCAAAAATACGAATTCAAACACTAATAGCGCTGGCAAAATAAATGCACCAGACCATTTGCACGAAACGGCTAATCCAAGTGAAATCCCAACGTTGATAAGCCGGAAAACAGTGCGCTTTTGGTGATAGTGCCAAAAGCGCCACACAGTCAGTAACACAAAAAAAGCTAGAAAAATGTCTGGCGAGGCAATTTTTGATTGAGTTGTTATCAACTGTTCCGTGCTGATCAGGAAACCAACTAATAAACTCAAGTAATTTTTGCCAAAAAGTAACTGAGTGAATTCAATGCTCAACCAAATAATACCAATGCCTGCCAAGACTGATGGTAATCTCCAACCGAAAGGAGAATTGCCAAACAGCGCAATGCTCACTGCTTGAATTGATTTACTCAGCGGTGGATGTAGCCACTCGATTGCTGGTGGACGATACGAAAATTGATTTACTTCTTGTTCAAGCGGACCATGCCACCATTCAAAAATACGACTATCGTTTTGCTTCATTAGTTGAGCAGTATAGGCAAAAAAATCTTCATCAAAGAGGTAGCGATTATGTTGAGTAATTTGAGTTACCCTCAGTATAAAAAAGAATCCTAGTAGTAAGAACACAAATGTTGCAAAATATTTTTTGGAAACCTTGGATAAATAGCCTATCTGCAACTGCATGTAGCGCTATTGTACTCTTGATTGCAGCGGAACGGAATCTTGCACGCGAATGATGTAGGTAGTTCCCTGAGAAAATATTATTTGACCAAGTTGTTTGAGCCCTTGCTCGTTGATAGCGGGGTATGCTTCTCGCTCTTTATCGCCAACAAAAATATATTCCACATTGTATTCGCGCAATTTTGTTTGCGCTGTTTCATCAAAAGGTTGTTCGTAGATGGCTTGAACCTCAGTGCTCCGTTGGCCGGGAATATCAAAGCTTCCTCGCCAGAGCCATTCATGTACGCGCCATCCCAGCACGGTTGGAAAACTAGTAAAAGTCGACACTCGAGCAAATGTGGTGTAACTTTCTCCAACTGCTTCTAGTACCACCGGTCTACCACTGATGTTTTGTCGTAACCAGATAATTCCAGCGTAATCACTTGGATTTTCTAATTTTAGCCACTGCAAACCGTTTAAACCCCTGTATTGATGAAATTTCAAATTATAGTAATCTCTGTACCCAAAATAGGGATAGATTAGAAGTACAAAAGTGAGTACAACAAACAACGCTCCCGTAATTTTTTGCACGAGAGGTTTTTTTATCAACACGGGAAGAGATCCAATGAGCCAAGCAAAAATAAGATTCATTAAAATGAATGATTGGAAGGTTAATTTAAACATGGTATTGGCTCTCGGATGACCTGGATATATATCTTTCATATAAAAAAGTTCTGGTAGGAGTAGGAGAATCCAGGCTGTCGCGATGATTACAAGTATGAAAAGAGTGACATGTGTATTTTTTGCCTGCTTATGCAGTAATTGTTTGATAAGTAAGCCAGCTGCAATTGCAGTAACGACTATGTGACTGAGCCAAAGAGTTAGAAATCTCCACAACTCAGATCTTTCAGTTACTATTCTTGCCCCTTCAGAAATTGAAGTAAATGTTAGGAACCATGGGCTAGCCAAAATCAGCGCGCTCAATCCAATAATAATTGCTGAGACAAGCAGTGTTTTAAATAGCTTAAACTTGGATATGATACACAAGGTTATTCCAAGAATAATAAGCAGTAGACCATAAATAAGTGTGTCCCAAGTGCTGGTTGATGCGAGTATTCCAAGTAAAGCACCAATTGCTACTGACCAAATAAGGGGGTTTTCCGAGTCTACAGTCAACTTTAGTTTTTCCATTCGTAAAAGTAATTTTGACCAGATGTATAGTAGTGGAAGCATCAATAAAACCAGAACCATACTCCAAACATGAGCGTGCAAATCAGACACAATAAAACTGTATGCGGGAAATTCATGGATGGTGAAGGGAATAAATCTCGTGGCGTCTGGATACCAATATGACATGAAACTGCGATTTTTAAGCCAATACCAGAGATGTTGACTATTGCCACCAAATGTTACAAGTAGCGATCCAATAATTCCAGATGCGATAGCTCTCATTTGTTTCACTGATTTTCCAAGCAACAGCGCTACAACACTAAATGATTGCATCAAGAGTAATCCCATGATTACCGCGAGTAAAAGATTATAGCTAATGTCTAGTGGTTGGCGGATCAATTGGGTAGCTATCGCCCCAAGATAATGACCGAAGGTGTAATAGTTGAATGTGTAGCCAGCCAACCACATATCAACTATTGGTAGCGTTGGCGAATGTAAGTAGCTGTTCATTAAACCAACATCCATGAATTTTTCTAAACCATTGATGTCTGGTTGAAAGCCTCTGATTAAGCTTAAAAAAATAAGTCCAAAAGCAAATAATATTTCTTCCGTAATGATATATTTTTTTGCTTCGGTTATTTTTTCGATTATTTGATCGCGATTCTTTTGAAAAAAGACTGCGCTGACTGAAAGTAATATGAGGGTAGCCGTCCAAATGCCAATGGAGGTATTAATCGCTAAACCCAAGTGTGCTAAAAACCAAATTGGCACTGCAATCAGTAACCAGCCAATCACGCGCGTAAATCCCCAACCCTTGTCGGGAAGGTGTTTCCCAAATGCCGTAATAACAAAAGGTGCGCTAATGAGCGATGTGAGTGAAAAAAGCAACCAAGTAAGAACTAATAGAAAAGCATCGTGCAACATGGGATAGATTATAAACTTACTGCAACATATATAAAATAATGAAAACTAATGCGCCAAAACTAATAGCTGCGATTAACATCGGCTTATCTGAAAACAAAACTTTATCTGGAGACTCTCCGCGGTTATTTTCATAGACTAATTGTAAGTAGCGCATTACGGCAAAAATTACCAAAGGAATAGTCAGCATGAGTAGTTTTTCTGATCTCCAGGCTTTTGGTAAAAATGAATACACACTTCCATATAAATTAACTGGTTCATTGGCTTGTTGTTGAAAAGTAAATAATGCGTAGGTGAGCCAAGTCGCTGTGGCAAACATACTGGTATATTGATCCAGCAAGCGTTGGCTGTAACGAGTGAGAATCTTTCTCGTACTTCCCAGATCTTCTTTATTATTTTCTAGTAAAGTTCGTTCGCTCTGTCGTTTGGCCACGGCTAAGAAAAGAGCCGCGGAGAGTACAGTGAGTAAAAACCAGACGCTTGGGTGCAAATCGACTACCACTGCACCAGCATAAATCCGAATAATAAAACCACTGGCGATGGAAACTACATCTAGAATGGGAATATGCTTAAAGAAAGTAAAGTAGGCAAATTGAAGCAAAAGATAGGCAATAGCAAGAATGCGAAAGTATGGATTCAAAAAGAATGAAAAGAATAAGACAATCGCAATACCAATGCCAGCAGCACCAAGTGCTAGCCACACCGGTAATTTGCCTGAAGCAATAGGTCGCTTGGATTTGAAAGGATGATTGCGATCCGCGCCAATATCTACCACATCATTGATTAAATAAATACTGGCCGTTAAAACACAAAAAAGAAGGAATGCCCAAGTAACTGTGAGAAAGTAAGGGATGCCACTATTGGGAATATAAAATAAAAAACCAGAGAAAAGTAATGCGGCATACACAGCCAAATTTTTTACCCATTGCCTTGGACGAGCAGATTTAACTAGGTAGTAAGGCAGTGAGAAGATGTTAGCGTATTTCATTTTTTTGTTTGGTCGAAATTTTTGCCCAAATTAAAAATCCGAAAACGAGGCTAAAAACTAGCATCATTGTAAACAATTTTTGGTTAGTATTCAAATACAATGAGAGAATTCCCAAACTTAGACTACTGATCCAATAGAATACAGCTACAGCCGGTTTACTCCAGCCAAGGACATCAATGAATTTATGATGTAGGTGGCCTCGATCGCCCCAAAAAGGTGACTTACCGGCAACTATTCTTCTAAGAATGGTAAAGACCGCATCAGCCGTAGGTACTGCTAATACCATTAGCGTAGTTGCGACTTTTGCTCCAGAAAGTATGGCTAAGACAGAAAGTAAAAAACCTGCCAAGGTACTACCACCATATCCCGGCATGCTTTTTTGTGGATACCAATTCCATAACAAATAGCCCAAAAAAGCACCTGCAACGATAAAACAGAGATGTAAGGTATTGAACTGTGAGGGATCATCGGTAAAGCGAGTTGAGAGTAACCCAATAAAAATTGCAGAAATAGCAGTGAATCCAGGCATTTGGCCATCAAGACCGGTTGACCAATTAATGCTATTCATGTTCCAAATAATAAATAGTACGGCAAACAGATCTGCGAGCAGCCATATTGTATGTTGGCTTTGAAATAACCAAAAAGAAATTTGAGGCTGATCAAGATGAATGACTCCCTGACCGAATGGATTGGAGACATACGCAATGCCAATTCCAGAGCCAACTACAACGAGTGCTACTAATAGGTTGGTAAGTAAACGAAACATTGGATGAATATCATAAATATCGTCTATAAAACCAATAATCGTTAGAATTAGTCCACCGATGAGAATAGCAATAAGGTACTTGTCTATCTCAAGGAAAAAGAGAGCTGGGGCTGCAATTGCAAGATACAAAGCAATTCCTCCACCGCGGGGGATTGGTTGAGAGTGTAGTTTTTTTGCATGCTTTTTTATTTTTGGATCATCAACCCAGCGTTTTTTTTGGTAGAACCAAGAAACGAGTGGTGTTATACCTAGGGCTAAAATAAATGATGTAATGGCGCTTAGCATGTAAAACTTATGCTGTAATAAAAATTATTCTTAAGAGGGCTAATAGTAAGACTACCTGTGTAAAGACAGAAAACCAAGTAAAAAGTTGCAAGATAAATTGGTCAATAGATTGTAGCGTAAGATATACCACGTGACCAATGAGGCTGAACAAAAGCGAGAACATTGGTATAAGCAAGAGCCACCATTTTGCAACTAATGTTTGTTCAGGTCTGGTTAGTGTGTATAAAATTGGTAAAACGGGTTGGGAACTAGCAAGAAATATAATCGTAATTGCGGTCGTTGCCGCTGTTAAACTTAAACTTATTAGCAATGGTATTCTTGATTGCTGATTGGCATACAATAAAGCGCCCAAGCTAAAGAAATTCATATCAGTATTGTAGCCTATCTTAATACCGAGTGGATCGACGTTGCCAAACGGCCATATATTCTAGATTTTGAGCAGGGGAATAATTATTGACCAAATATCTTTGTAAGGGAGCGGGTAGATCTTCAGCATTTTTCATGACAATAAAAAATTCAGGAGAATTTGCCACCACCGCTTCAACGGTTTCTTGGTACAGGCCCAAATCTGCTACATGAAACAGTACGGTAAATTTATTTGCTGGAGAGGTATGTGTTTGAGCATAGAGACTGGGGTTTGTTCCCCAGATAAATATTTCATTTGGATTTTCAGACTTGATCAACTTAGCTGCTTGGCGATTATCTGCCACTAAGGAGTCAAAACTATCTTGGTATGATGCGAGTGTGACAGAACCATTTAGTAGGGAAAGAAACCGCTGATAATATTTGGTAGTTGAATAGCGATTACTCCATAAACCAAGGGTGATATTGATGAAAATCAACATACCAATAGTCACTGTGAAGAGAAAACTTTGAATACCATAGGTTTTTAATTGTGAGAGTTTTTTCTGAAATATTGTAGGAATAGTATCAATAAAGACAAATAAGAGCAGTAGTACGGAGGGTATCACTTGAATGAAATAGTGTGGGTATGGTCGATTGGACAATGACGCGGCAATCGCTGACCACCAAGTCCAAGCAATGGCAAAGAGGAATATTGGTGGTAATTTTTTTCTTAAATACACCACTATGAACGTAATTCCACTTAAAATTAACAGTTTTCCTTTCAGCGAGAAAAAGAGAGTGGCAATGGGTAGAGTGCTTGTGGGTACCCAAGTGGATGTATAGTGAAAGTTGTAGAGTAAACCAAAGGCGAGATAATCACTGAATGCTCCGAGGAGAGTAAAATATGCCACTGAGATTACTATTGGAGTCGCAAATCCCAAAGTTAACCAAAAGTAGATTACTAGAAGTTGAATTACTCTGGATAAATTCAGTTTTTTGGATGTGAGGTTGCGCTTTATACCGAGAATAAAAAAAGCGACAAGTAAATAGGCGGCAATTACGTCAAAGATAGCGGGTACTTTTGTCAATACTGCGCAGCCAAAAAGAAATCCAGCAACGATAAGCAGAAGTTGTTTTTTTAGGTTGAGAGTGCAACGAGCCAATGCGATTAGTTGGTGAAGATGAAAAAAAGAGGAAGCTTTTAGAGAGGGGTACTGTTGAAGTTTGGCAGAATGTAACACTGAGTACAGGAGAGCTAATCCTGGCAAAAAGAATCCAAGTACAAATAATTCTCCGTTGGGTATCATGCCCTCAAAAGTTGGTAGGGTGGTCGCGACTATGAGCGTGGCAGTTGCAATCAAAGCTAGCCGCTTTTTTTTCAAGACCTTTGTAGTTATGAAGAAAAAAGCGGCAACTACCGGAAACATCCAAAGGGTCAGCAGAATTCTAAAACTAAGCTGATTGGGCACTCGAGCGAGGTAGTAAATAATTGGCGTTTTATGATCAACAATATCTCGGTACAGAGTTTTGCCTTGATTGAGTGCGGTTCCCACGGTGAGATAAATAGATTCATCACCATACCAATATGGCTCAAAATAGGACGGTATTCGGAGGAATACAACCAGAGCAAATAACAATACCAACGGCAAACGTCGTTCAAAGGAATGATCTACCTTCCACCACAAATCGATTAGTCTTTTTTTCACGCTATATTCAGTGTAAATGATCTATGGTGCGAATGTAAATACCGATTAGACTTTCTCTGTTACTCGATACTCGATATATTTTCCAAGCAATAACCTTGTGTGAGCATCCAATCCAGGCAACGCTGAAAAGAAAAAACCCAAGACTGGTAGCAGTAAAAATTCAAGTGGTTGCAAAATCCAAGAAAAAGCATTTCTGCCCCCTGGTTTGGGAGGACGATTGAGTGCATCAATTAGAAAAATTACAACCATGGACACGAGCGAGAGCGTCAAAAGAGTAGACGTAACCTGGGGTAGGGTTTTTCCTAAAATGGTACGACCAAATTCTGGATTCAACAGTGGGGGGAAAAACGCTGCAATAGTAATCGCAAACCAATTGACTGGCCAAAGAAAATGATCCTCTATGGTTTTTAAGACTCTAATTGTTTTATCCCAAAATGGAATTTCATCAGACAAGACAAACTGACGAATGATATATGCATCATCACTGACGCCCCACGCCCAGCGCTTGAGTTGTTCATATTGATTGATAAATGTTTGTTTCATGCCTTTTGCTTCAGCTGCATCTGCATAGATTGGTAAAAAGATTGGTCGGGCCCAAAATTGACCCTTTTTAGCAAAGTATGACTTAAAAAATAAACGATAATCCTCAGGAATAACGTCGGTATCCCAAAAATTAATTTCGCGAATATGACGTAGTGTGGTGGTGTAGGTCGAGAAATTAATTAAACGGTCAGAACGTTTAAGAATATACATTTGGGTGACAGAGAAAACAGCAGCAATGACGCGAATTGGCGCTGGTACTTTCCAAATATTATTGTAAAAAACAATGGCTCCCTGCCAAATAAGATTGTGGGGTTTTTCAGCACTGAGAAAATCAAAGGTAACATTAGCAAAGTAGGATGGATGAAAACAGGCGTCGGCATCTTCGCTCGTAACAGTAACCAAATCTGAATTAATCGATGGGTTATTTACTATAAATTCATTCGCTCGTTGAGCGCCCCAATTAGTGTTGGCTGATTTGCCCTTCACTTCATCCTTTATGTCTGGATGAAGCGTGGTCCACACGTTGCCAAATGTATTTGAGAATTTTTTTGTTAGATATCTGGCTTTTTGTTTCGCGGCATCGCCCTCACGCTCTTCAAACGAAAGCATGATGTGAATATTAGCAAGCGGTATAGTTTGTTGAGAAAGTGATTGGAGAGTTCTTTCCAAAGTTTCAAGTGGTTCTTGGTAAGTGGGAATTATTATTAGGTGGTGTACCTTGCGCCAGGTTGAACCATAGTGTTGGTTCAGGTCTTTAATCCAATCATATTTGCTAGATGCTTTAATAGTGAAATGAGCAGATAGAGCCAGTGTGGCAAGTGAAAATGATCGAAATACCCAGTAGACTGCAAAAGTGATGACATAGTACGCGACTAAGTTGGGTACTAGGAACGAACCCCAAATTGGAAAGAGAATGAGCGTCCAAGAAAATATCCCAGGTAACATTTCCAAACCTCGTTGGGTGCGAAGGGGGTGCCGTCGAAAATAGCGTTTGATGGAATTAGACATGATTTTTTGGTGTGGCTAATCTTGGAAATAATGGGGTAAGCGGCAATATGGTTGGTTGGGAAAAATGATTTAATAGTTGTTCGCCTATGCTCGGCATAAAAATAATTAGGTGGTAAGCAATCTTTTGGATCATTTTGACAGACTGTGTCACGAGTGTCGTCTTTGTCGATTCGTCAGCTAACCAGGGTTTTTGTTCGCTTAAAAACGCATCGGCAGCTTGAATTTCAGCGAGCAGCCAGTCTGTAACTTTTTGAAAATCATACGCTTGTAGGGCATTGGAATACACTACATTAAATCCAAGAGCTGATTCCTGGTTTTGAGCAGGTGAATTGGTTGGGGGAGAAATTTGTGAAGCAAGTTTGGCCACTCGAGAGCAAAGATTACCAATACCATTGGAAAGTGTGGACGTGTAGAGATGGTCAAACCGCTCCCAGGTTACATCCATGTCTTGGGAAATGGGGTTGAGCAAAAGTAATAGAAAGCGAGCGGCATCGGTGCCATAGCGTTGTACCATGTCGTTTGGAGAGATGACGTTACCGAGCGATTTGCTCATTTTTTGGCCATCAATACTTATGAATCCGTTGATTAGAATTTGTTGGGAAGGTGGCAATTTAGCTGCGAGTAGCATTGCTTGCCACATAGCAGCTTGTTGACGCAAATTGTCTTTGCCCGCAATTTGTGTGACTGGCCAGAATTCATTAAAAACAGATCGATCTTCTGGCCAGCCCAGAGTCGAAATATAATTAACCAATGCATCAAACCAGACGTACATGACGTGATTGGGATCACCAGGAACCTCTATGCCCCAAGGCATTTTGGTTTTGAGGCGCGAAATCGAAAAATCGTTTAATCCATTTCTTACAAATGATTCGATTTCGCGCATCTTTCCCTCAGGTTTCACAAAATCAGGTTTGGCTGTGTATAAATCCAAAAGGGATTGTTGAAAGGCTGAAAATTTGAAGAAATAATTTTCTTCTTCCCTAAACTCAATCTGTTGATTGGGATGTAGGGGGCAGTGTTCATCTACTAACTCAGAAGCTTGTTTTTCTAGTTCACACCCAACGCAATACGCGATTTTGTACTGATTTTTATAAATGTAACCATTTTCCATACAGAGTTGCCAAAATTGTTGCGCTGCAAGTTTGTGATGGGGATCAGTTGTGCGAATGAAATGATCGAAAGAAAGGTTGAGTTGGTTTTTGAGTAACGAAAATTGCTGAGCATGAAAATCTACGAAGGTTTGTGGATCTTTATTTTCTGCTTGACTACGATCATAAATCTTTTGGCCATGTTCATCAGTTCCTGTATTAAACACTACTTGATGTCCTAAAGCTCTGTGGAAGCGGGCGATGACGTCTGCTGTAACAATTTCTAAGGCAAAGCCAATGTGCGGTTCGGCATTAACATAGGGCAAGGTAGTAGTGATATAAAAGGATTCGTTGTTCACGGATTTATTATACCCTGCGTCGGTGATGGTGTGGGCGGGGTTTTATTTGTCCACCAAGTTTTTCTGCTAAGGTCAGAAATAATTCAATTACAAGAAAAAAAGTAGTAACTGCAATTAATTCTATGGGTTGTACGGTGAAGTTTTGGAAATGGAGCAACAAAATCACGCTACTAAATAGACCAACTAATACACCTCTTCTAAAATGAGCAAGAAAAAATATCGATAGACAACTAACAGTAAAAAATATCAGCAGAATCACTATTCCATATGATTTATAGAGGGGAAAATTAGCCACGTTTTGTGGGGCAACGCTGGTAAATACCAACCCAATACTGCAAATGAAGAGTAGTCCCAGCAATAGAAAGAATAGATATGGTTTTCGTTGTAAGTAGAAGGTGTTGAGAAGTTCTAAAAAACCAGTTGTTGAAGGAAAAAATCTTGGTAAACCACTTCTAAACAGCTTTATTTGTCTTGCCGAAAAATGAGGCTTGGAGAACTGTTTTTTTAGTCTCGAGCGAGCTTTTTTTGCAATG
>DAOQVB010000028.1:0-11281 GCA_035341315.1 Candidatus Woesebacteria bacterium
CATCAGGCTTAAACAAAATACATACTTCTCTTGAAAGACAGGGAGCAAAAAGCGTAGTTGCACTTCTTGAATATCGGATTTTATATTTACAGCAAGAGTTGGTATTTATTAGAGCTAAAAATCAGGCTGATATTGAGTATAGACTACTCTTACGCAGAGAGTTTTCTGCTAAACTATCACACCGATTTGGCGAAACTCCACTTTTGTTTCATGGAGCAAACTTAATTACTACTCTAGAGATAATAAAATCGAAATCAATTTCATCAACGGCAGAGAGGGGCTTGGGTCAAGTTAGCTATGATGTTGATGGCTCCACCTCTGTAAGTCCAGCTGATGCTGTTCAAGTTAGCTTAGTTGACTACACCGGTATTAAAGATCTGTTTATTCCAATGGGATGCTTATTTGTAATTAAAAATGAATCTTCCACAAAAAATGTATCTGCAATTCAAAGTTTTTCTCTTTTTAAGGATGGTCAGACTAACCCATGCTTAATTGCAATCTTAGCATCTAGTGAATCTTTACCGATAATAAGGTCCAAATTGGTTGAATGTGGATATCCAGCAGAAATTGTCCAAGAATACTTTGCTTTTTTAGAAACCCAAAGAGAATACTAACGCTTCTTGATGCCTCGCTAAGATTTACGACTCGCTCACTTTATTCGCTTACCTGCACTAGGCGGGTGTTTCGCTACCGCTCCGCACTCGCCGTCGCGAACCAGAAGCTCCAAATCTACCAACGAAGTCATAAAACAAATCAGCGGTTGCTGATTTGTTTTATGATGCCTCGCTAGGATTCGAACCTAGATTCTGTGGTTCAGAGCCACATGTCCTGCCCTTAGACGACAAGGCAAATATCGGTGAGCGACTGTATTGTAACAAATATCATCCAGACATAAAACATCAGTAGTTTATCTTTATGTTAGGATAGCAACACAATGTTACAAACTGAAATACTCCAATCCGATCGCGAGGTCTCCAGATTGTATACTGCCGGATTATCTGAGGCTCTGGATACTAACCCTCCAGTTTCTTGGTGGCGTTCAATCGCTAAAAAACTTATTTATTTTGAACGACATCTTAGTGAGATTCAATCCGCACCTATTCGAAACCACATACAAGAAAAAATCGCTGAGCTTAAAACGATATTGAGAAATTCTCAATATTTACCAATGAAATCGCCGCTCGACATAGTTGAATATACGGAAAAAGTCATTATGTCACTTTCCATGGAAATGGCTCTCATTTTCGAAGAGGAGCGGGAGCCCATTACTGAGCATATTATTTCCTTGGATGACTTAGTTCATACGTATCCCCATAGATTACGAAAAAATGAATCAATGCTGAATGACACACCAATTATTGAACTTGAAATTCGTCATCCCGATCCAGAGATTGAGCAATGGTACTCGATTCCTATTCCAAATCAAAAAATGATTTGGCACAAGGGTGGACCAGCCAGAGCTCTGTTAAATTTGATCGCTGATGCACCCCTATCGATGCAAATTGCCGAATTCCCCTGGAATGACTTTGATGTTATCACGGCCGGAGATGACGTTTACGACACGGCGATTAGTATTGGAGTAGATCCCGATGGAGTTGAGTACATGGGAGAAAATGCGCTCAATTTCTCTCGTTTTGCTTATGGCCGTGACACCGATCAAAATCAATGTTGTTTGGGTTCAGATGGATTACACTACTCAACTGCAGCTCTTCAGGCAGCTCAAACCGGTCACATTAATATTGTTGGTAAGTACATTGCTAATAAAGCCATATATGGAATTGACTCAATGTATGCCGAAGGAATCAGTCTGATAAAACCCAGGGGATTAATGCGGTTAGTAAAGAATTTGGTAGAGGGAAAAGCACTTTCCTTTGACTACAAACCGATTAATGCAAATTTTGATATTGGTATTTATGTGCTTTTTCTAGCAAAGAAGTGGTCAAAAAGATCAAACTTCCCAGAACTACTTCAAAAACTTTTTGTCTTGTTACAACAAATGGACCAGGTACGGAGCGGAGAATACTCAATTATCGACGTTTTGAATCGAGCCCATAAAGATTACCCGTTTTTTGATTTTGATAGAGAAATTAAAACGAAAGCAGATCTTACTCAATGGAAAGCAAAAAAGTTTGTCAAGCAGTTTGACAGAGAAATGGCCTGGTTATTTGACTTTCCTACAACCCTAGAATTAAAACACTCCGATGATGACGAAGTACCAATTACCATTTCTCTCAATCAGTTTACCGCTTCAGAAACTGAGTCGGAATCAATCAAAAACTGGTGGGATAATTTCTTACTTGAGTCTAAGGAAAGGACTACTGAATTTGAATCAAAAGAAATTTCACAGTACCAACGGATTTTTATGAAAGATAACAATCTTTTCTCTGATGACACTACTGGAATAATTGACGAGGATTAATTTGCACACTTACTATGCATTTTGTTATTTTATGGTTGTTTTATAATTCAGCGCATGTCGTCGCTTGCCTCAATTCTACTTGTGGAATCTGACAAGATTCTCTCTCAACAACTTATGGCAATTCTTCACGAAATGAGTACAGTAATCACTCAGTGTTTTACCATCGCGGAGGCTTTTCGGGTAATTGATTTAACAAAATATGATCTAGTCATTGTTTCAAGAGAAATGTCAGACGGCGATGGCATAGAGGTCGCGGAATACCTAAACGAAACCGCGCTGAGTACAAAGATCTTAGTCGTATCTAAACAGAAAATATCTCTTCAAGAAAAGATCCTAGCTTATCAAGCTGGAGCTAGTGATTTTTTATCTAAGCCAATCGAGTTACTTGAATTTAAATATAAGATTTCTGCTTTACTCCAACTGCAAAAGGTTATGCCAAACAAAATATTGCAATATGCAGCAATTAAATTGAACCCGACTACTGGAACGCTCTATTTGGGGGATGAAATGCAAACCCACCTTCGAAAAAAAGAATCAGCAATTTTAACTTGTTTGCTGAGACATAGACCCAAAATTGTGACTAAATCAATGATTATTGACTATGTTTGGGGTGAAAGCAACAACATGCCAACTTATTCAACAATTGATGTCTATATTCGTCGATTACGTACACACATGGGTCACTCTCATCATTTAATTAAAACCGCAAGAGGATATGGCTACTATCTGGCTGAATAGCTATTTGTTTTCGAGTGTCTTGCTGTACTCGGTAATATTCCAAATTTGTAAACAGGGAGCTGAGTTTGGTCGACAATATTCAGCTATAAGCTGATCTTCTGGCAATGTCATTCTCATTCTATGACTATTGACTACTAACCAACGCTCGTCTGCAGCTGTTGTTTTCTCAATAAACCACTGTGGAATGTCCCAAACAGGCTGACCGATGCCATCGATTGATAAGTTTGATACATCTTGATTATGCAAATATAAAAGCAATGCATCGGGTAGTGTTCCAAAATAACCCTCTGTTGCAACGGCGATTCTTTGCGATTTGTCCACCGATTGAAGCAAATCGACAGTTTCTACGATACCATGCCCCGATGACCACTCTTCCAAATACTGCATCCTATCAACTGCCACCATTGGTACAGCATTGCTGTCGATCATTGCCTGTACATTCCATTGACCAGCAAAAGCCAGTATGTTGGCACAATATAAAGCTAATCCCAATGCAATGACGGCTCGCTTTTTCAAATTAACAATAGTAATTTTGTTCAATGCTGCGTCAACTATTAAACCAGAACTCAAGGTGAAAAAAATACTAACTGGTAACAAGTATCTTGGATAATAGACTTTGGCCAATAAGATCATTGGCAACATAAATGCAGTTGCGGCAAGTAATAACAGCGACTGCGTACGACGATGCTTAGTAAAGAAAAGTCCAATGATTGGTGAAAGAACTACCAAAGGACTTAAGTAATATACTAGAGATTGCGTAGTTAAGCCTGAGTTAAAAAATACTACTTTCCATCCGCCGGCTAGAAAATCAGGTACTGAATATAAAAAATCGCTTCCACGACTAAATAATTGTGAAAATGCAGGTAAGATTGAGGTTATCACAAAGAATACCAACGAGAGCGAAATGCCTGTTAACGTTAATCCAAGAATAGTTAAATAGTGACGAGACTGTTTTTGCTTGATTATCAAGCTGGTTGGAATGAGCGCCAATAAAAATAATACTGCAGGTAGTTTTGTCCATATAGCTAGAAACAGTACTAACCCCAAACTTCCAATATATGGCAAACTAGTCTGAATTTTTTTTTGAAACAGCGAGACTTTCTCTGACATTACCAACACAAGTAAAACCGATACGCTTAACCAAAATGTCAGAAGCGAATCCATTAGAGCCATTCGTTGATAGAAGAACCAAAATGGTAGAGTCGACGTAAGCAGCATCACCCAAACAGCACTGAATTTATCCTTCGTCATCCTCCAAGTGATTATGCCGAGTACAATTGCTTGAAACAAGCCAACAAAAATTGATACAGATCTCCCAGCAAGTAGTTGATTCTCTACGAGTCTCAACATGGGCACCATGGTCCAAATGAAAAGTGGAGTTTTGCCATCGTTCATTGGAAATATCCAATATTGTCTTGCATCATCCAGAATCAGTTGCGCCCAACGAATGTAAATAGACTCATCTGCAAATACTGGAAGCGCATCAAGTTTTACCAGATGAATAGCCAAATATCCAACAATAGCTACAAAACCAAAAAGTAAATATTGGAACAGCCTGGTATTTTTTCTCACCTCTCTATTGTATCAACTATCTGAGCGTTTCGCTGTGAAATAATCTGTAACACAAAATACACAAAAAAATACGAAACCTCCCAACCAAGTTATCACAATTTCTTGCCATGTGATGAGATCGGAATATTCTCCGTACCATAACCAAGGTACGTACCGAATGAGCGAACTGATTGATAATGCTACTAATAAATATACCCAACGTTTTCTCCAATTATTTATCTGCTTTTTGATTGAAGCTAGCGGCAGCAATGATATTTTAGGTAATTCTCGATTTAAAACCGTGCTTTTCACCAATAATGGTACCAAGCTCAGACTCCATAGTAAATACCACGGTAAGAACCAGCGTGACCGACTTGTGAGAAGCGGGAGAAACAACAGTATGCTCAGCATCCACGGTACAAGCTGTACTACATAATTTAGAAAGGAGTTAAAGAAAGTTGTTTTAAGGCTATTTTGAAATTTAACCAATATTGATGCTATTGCATTAGTTGCCTTCGGAATTCCCCAGTTGATTGTAAATAATTTGCCAACAATCAGCCATACTGGTAACAATACCAACGTTGCATATTTTGTACTAGCAGAGAATATTAAACTCAATAAAGAGAGTCCCAGCCAATGCATCTGTTTCGGTCTATTAAGCAATAGTAAGAAAGCGAATAAGGCTGGTACCATCATCCAAAAGTCATTGTGAGAATTACCCACAATTTCTACTAGTACCAATGGATTCAGCATAACAAGCCCCAACTGCCAATGCTCTAAGGTTTGTTTTTGATGATTTTTCCAGAACCACATAATCATGCCGTACAAGAGCAGGCTTACTAAAGCAAATAGTTTAAAGTTAAGCCAAGTGATTAAAAATGAACCAAAACCCAACAGGTATGGAATTAGAGAGATTGCAGTCCAACCATACCAATACGGAGCGGTCGTATGTGTATTATGCATGAATCTCGTCCACGGATCGAAAGAATATCCAAGCGCTACTTCACTATGTGGATTTGCTTGATACTCGATTACCATACGAGCATTAAAAATATAGTTAAAAACATCATGTGAAAGAGCGTTGTAGGAAAATAATAGTGGAGAAATAACGAATAAATAGATGCCCATGGCGATTAGAAACTGCTTGAATGTTTCCATTTTGAGCTTTAATTTTTGGAGTAACCACGTGGTTACCCCATAGTTAACAAACAATAAACTAATCAGAACAACGTACGTAATTGTCTGCAGTGGCCGATTGTGAAAGAGCGTTTGCCAAGCCCACTGTTGAAACTGCCAATACTGTTCCCAGTTAATCAAAACCAAGTTTGGATCTGTCAATCCATATGACCAAATTGAGTACCCGATCAAAATAAATGCAAATAGTATCAGACTGAGATAGAGTAAGGGGGTTACTGCAATACCATTTCTCATGGTTGCCTACCATATTTGCCCGTCAGGGAGGCTAATTTTATTTTTAACAGATCTCTAAACATACGGAGGCTATCTTTGATTGGACTCACGCGGTTGGTCCTCATATGATGCCACTTAATTGGAACTTCGCGAATTGAAAAATTGTTTTTAATCGCTAAAAACAATAATTCAACATCAAAGGCACCGGTAAAAGCGTCTTTAAATCTAGCTTGCTTACCATAAACAACTAAATTGGGAAATAAACTAGTAGTGGCCTTTTCTGAAAATAGTTTAAACCCACACTGAGTATCAAGTACTCCTGGAACTGCCACCATTTGTACCCAAAGATTAAACCCACGTCCCATCAAATGGCGATACCAGGGTTCCTTATCCCGTTTTGCTCCCACCATTTCACGAGAACCAATGACAATATCAAATCCTTGCTCGGCTCTTTCTAATAATTTTTTTACTTCGGAGATTGGCGTGGATTGATCAAAATCAGTAAATAATCTCCAACTACCCCTAGCGTTTAACATTCCCGAAGTGACTGTTTGGGCCTTGCCAGCGTGCTTATTGCGCAATACTCTCACACTTTTATTCTTTTCAGCAAATTGTTCTAAAGCCGCAACACTACCATCGGTTGATCCATCATCAGAAATGATTATTTCCCATGTATATGATTGTTGGTTTAGATATTCAACAACTTGGTCCAGTAGCCCTTTGGAGATATTCTCTTTTTCATTGTAGGCTGGAATTATCACTGATAAATATGTCATAGACGAAGATTGTACACTAAATGACACCAAATATTCTTATTTTCTCCATATGTATGCTTCTGAGCCAGATGGGAGTTTGAAGATCTGCTTTTGGTTAACATCTTTGAAGGTGGCTATTTCAAAAATTGGCAATTCATCAATTGCCTCAATTGGCACCGCTTCTTCGTTAATTACTACCAGAGCGCTTACATCATTGAGATCATCATGGTCTGGATTAAGCGGAGTTTTATTTGGAATTGTATCTAAAAAGTAACGGTAATTCTGACCATAATAATCTTTTGTTTCTGAAAGTAAAACGATGTTGTATTTTTCATTTGGCTGAATATTTTCTGCAATTACTTGAGCAGATGCAGCCAAGAGTGGCAGGGGTGTACCGGTGGGTTTAAATGAAAGTTGTGGTAGATTTTGATATATGAATCCACTCAGAAGAAGCATTACTAATACTCTTCCAATATATCCATGCTGCCATATAAAACTACCCAACAATCCAAACAAGAGCAATACACCCGGCACAACATATAAAACATAATGGTCGTATAGGTTATGAGAATACGCGCTGGTACCAAGAATTGCGGTGAATACAGACAATATTACAATTAATTCTCCCTTTGAAAAGTGCTTTTTCTTAACAAGTAACCATAATACACCAAGTAAAGTTAGTGCTAAGAAGATTGTATTTCTGGTTCTTTGCTGACCAATATACATATCAAAGAGCAACTGCATTGATCTACCATGAGTTTCCTCCGCAATGGTCCACAACTTGCTCAAAAGATTTGTTGATTCAAAAGTAGTGATGGAGTTTTCTCCACCTAGGAGTTGTCGTAGAGCTAAGTAATTAGTGCCACCGTGCCTCATATCAAAAACCATCAGAGGACTCAAAAACACGAAACCTATACCAATGGCTAGACAAATATTTAAACTTAATTGCACCATGTTTTTTTTGTTGCGGATGTTTTCTTTAATTTGCAAAATCAGTACTAACAAAGCGGGGAATATACTCAATAAAGCGATGTAATGGAGTTGAATCAGAATTGAAAAGAAAACTGCTACGAGCAACCAATAGCGAGGATGGTTTTTCCATGCGCGATACAGTGCCCACATAAACAATAATCCAATTAGCGGAGCTGGGTTGGGATTCCAACTAAAACGACTGTGTGTGATGACTACGGAACTGAAAGTAATACAGATAGTAGCGATGAGAGCAGCTTGTTTTCCAACCAATTCTTTGCCAAGAATATACAGAAGTGGAATCGTCATGATAGATAAAACGGCTACGGCATACGCAGGGCCAAGTGGACTTGGATAGGTCAACCAAAGCCAAGGAACCATAAAATAGTAATACAATGGACCAAGATACATATTCCCGATGCTAGTAACCGGACCAATAAAAACTAAATCACCTTGCTTAAACATTCTGGCTACTCTTATTGCATCTCTCCCCTGATCTCCCAAAAACTGTAAAGTTTCTGGTAATCGATATACCCTCAACCACGAACCGATAAGTGTTAATAAAATAAGAAACCAGAATAGTTTACGCTGTAATAAAACCATACAGAGTTATTTTTGTTTCCAAACAAATTTGTTATATGCAGTAAAATTCCAAACCATACCGATGAGGATACCAATAATCATGAATAAGAAGCCCGTATCAAAAATAAATGCATTGCCCAAAATCATCTGCGTTAGAGGAATTGCAAATAAGGGGATTGTATCGCCAATAAGAAGTTTGCCCAACGTGGCGAGCACTGTTTGGATTCCCACCGAGCCAAAGCTGGCAACATTGAACGTAAGAAATTTTTTAGGGATTTCTGCCAGAGAAAGCGTTCTGTCGTTAAATGTCCAAAGGTTTGATAACACAAAATTAGAAGCTACTGCCAATTCAGCAGAAAAAAAGTAAGCGAAGCTGTATTGCATTACCCTGCGAAATAAAGCTAGCGAAATAAATTGCACAACCGCCCCTATCCCACCAACTATCACAAATTTAAAAATACGATTTTCAAGCATTTCTTGAATCCTCACTCGAAAAATATACAACAGAGTGTTTTTCATATATTCCGGACCAATTTTTGACTTTCCTTTCGTTCTATCCCTAAAAGTATAGGGAATAAATCCGAGTGAAAGACCCTGTTTAACCGCATTGTATAGAAATCCGATCTGGAATGTATAGCCAAAAAATCTTTCAGATTGTAAAAAAGGAACAACTTTTTTATAGGTTTGTTTTGTAATTGCTCGATACCCAGAAGTCCAATCTCGAATAGAAAAGTTGGTAAAAACCAACATAATGATTAAGTTACCCACCATGCTCATAAGTTTTCGATGTAAACCCCAATCAGCCGGAATTGCTCCTCCATTACTATATCGAGTGCCTAACACCATGTCTTTACCATCATCTAGCATTTTTAGAAACAAGGGTATTTTCTCTGGTGGATGAGACAAATCAGCATCAAACTCAAATACCACATCTGCGTCCAATTTTGAGAAAGCATGGCTCATCCCAGCTAAGTAGGCTCCTCCCAGCCCCATCTTTTTGGGATTGAGTAATAAATGAACGGCTTGATTATTTTTTTGTATTTTTTTAACTTCATCAGCGGTTTTATCTGGCGAAGTGTCATCGACAACTAGTATTTCAATTTTCCAGGATCTAACAGTAGCTGTGGCTGCGAAGACAGCGGCAACTGTCACCGCTATGTTTTCCTTTTCATTATATGTCGGAATAATAATAATGGCTTTTTTCATAGTTTGGCTCTAATTCTAATTCTGCTTGAACCATTAGTTCAACCAACTGACTAAATGTCAGACTTGGTTCCCAATTGAGCTGTTTTTTTGCTTTACTTGCATCTCCAATTAAGAGATCCACTTCCGCAGGGCGATCATATATAGGATTATGTTTTATGATTGACTCCCAGTTTTCTATGCCAGCTACTTTACAAGCAAGCTGAAAAAATTCTTTGACAGAATGTGTTTCGCCAGTTGCAATTACATAATCATCCGGGTTTTCTTGCTGCAACATTAGCCACATGGCAACCACATAGTCTTTTGCATAACCCCAATCGCGTTTTGCCTCTAGATTACCCAGTTCAACATGTGATTGTTTACCCAACTTGACCCGAGCAACTCCATTAGCAATTTTTCTGGTTACAAACTCCAAACCCCTCCTTGGCGATTCATGATTGAACAAAATGCCAGAAACTGCGTACAAATCATACGACTCCCGATAATTGACAGTAATCCAGTGACCATAGACTTTTGCCACTCCATAGGGAGAACGAGGATAAAATGGTGTATTTTCGTTTTGAGGAACTTCACGAACCTTACCGAACATTTCCGATGAACTGGCTTGATAGAAGCGCGCTTTTGGGCAGACCAGTCTGATTGCTTCGAGAACTCTGGTAACTCCCAAGGCAGTAAATTCACCTGTTAGTACGGGTTGCTCCCAACTTGCTTGAACAAAAGATTGGGCGGCCAAGTTGTACACTTCATCTGGCTGAATCGACTGCAAGGAAGTATTCAAAGATCCCTGGTCTATCAAATCTCCAGAAATTAAACGCAGATTGGGATGATGCATTATCTGTTCTATGCGCGCAAAGTTTTGCGTACTGGTTCTCCGAGTGAGACCATAGACCAGATAATCCTTTTCCAAAAGCAGTTCAGCCAAATAAGAGCCGTCCTGACCTGTTATGCCAGTTATAAATGCTTTTTTTTGCATATCAATCAATACCCTTTCTAAATACTATGTTGTGTTCTCCACCAGTGTAACACTCGTAGAAGAGTTTGGTCACGACCGATCTTTGGTTGCCAGCCTAAGGCAGTAATTTTAGTAATGTCGGCAACCATTTCTGTAATATCAGTTGGTCGCAATTTATTTGTATCTGTCTCAATGGCTATGGGAACTGAGGAATATTGTATTAATTCATTAAGAATATCCTTCATGCTCACTGAATGGCCGCTGCCGATGTTATATACTTCCCCGACAACACCTGCCTGCATTACTAATTGGTACGCTGCCACCACATCCTTGACATCGCTAATATCTCTTTTGGCATCAAGATTGCCCACTGAGAGATGGGTCAGTTTACCAAGTTCAATTTCAACTATTTGCGATGCAAATGAAGGAATCGCAAAATCGACAGTTTGTCCTTCGCCAGTGTGATTAAATGGTCTCACTCTGAGAATATTTAGTTTCCTGCTGATAAAGTAACTATATGCCAACAAATCCTGAGTAACTTTTGAAACAGCATAGGGGCTCAAGGGACGAAATGGATGATCCTCTCTAATTGGTAGCTCACCTGGAAGTGACATCCCATATTCCTCTGCAGAACCAATAACTAATAGTCTTGCATCCGGCACAAACTTTATCATTGATTCTAATAGATTAATTTGGATAGCT
>DAOQVB010000029.1:0-10778 GCA_035341315.1 Candidatus Woesebacteria bacterium
CTCGTCAATGAATTAGCAAGAAATATTGTCATCTGCTAATGACCTGTAGTAACTCAAGAATCTAGATACAAAAACATATGTCACTACCTACAGAACCATTTTTGTTACTAACGCAGTATCTGGAGCACTTGGAAATCGAACGCAATGTGAGCCGACTGACTATTCGGAACTATTCATTATATTTGAGACGTTTTTGCACTTGGCTAAAAGATCTAGAGATAACTGATGTGAGACAGATAGACAAGGAAGTAGTTAGAAAATATCGTATATATCTAGCAAGATACGAAGACGATCAGGGAAACCTTCTCTCTAAACGGACTCAAAGTTATTACGTGATTGGCTTGCGATCTTGGTTAAAGTGGTTGGTAAAAAATGACGTACCAGTACTTCAGCCAGAAAAAATTGATCTACCCAAAGCAGAAGCACGCTTAATGAAATTTTTACCCATAGAAAGTATTGAACGCTTGCTCGGACAACCAGACCTATCATCACAATCTGGCCTTAGAGATAAAGCCTTACTGGAAGTTTTATTTTCTACTGGTTTGCGTGTGAGTGAACTGGTTAACTTAAATCGAGATCAAGTTAGCTTGGCTTCGCAAGAGTTTGGTGTGATTGGCAAAGGCAGGAGGCCGCGCGTCGTTTTCCTGAGTGATCGTGCTAAGCAATGGTTAGAGCGTTGGCTCAACACGCGAAGAGATAATTGGGATCCGGTATTCATTCGTTTTTCAGGTAAGCAACCTGATATTCTCTCAGATGGTGAGGAGATGCGACTAACTGCAAGAAGTGTGCAACGGATGGTTGATGCGTACTGTCGTAAAGCTCGGTTGCCAATTCGTGTCTCCCCTCACGGCATTCGTCATTCTTTTGCGACTGATCTTTTAAGTAATGGCGCCTCACTCCGAGACGTTCAAGAAATGTTGGGCCATAAAGATATTGGAACCACTCAAATTTATACCCACATCACGAGGCCGCAGCTCAAACAAGCCCATCACAAGTTTCATTCTGATCTAAAATGATCTAGTGCCAAATTAGCACTCTATTCCCTACTCTGCTAATTCCTCTGTAAATAAAAAAAGATTGATAGATCATATAAAAAAATCCTAAATAATTTACTTTTTTTGTAGTTGCGGCTATAGTGACAAAGTTGTTTTATCTTTAAATCAATTATTGACTCCACTAGTTCAAGTATCTAGATAAATGATATATACTATCCATCTTGAAATCTTGGGCCGGTAGCTCAGTTGGCTAGAGCGCCTGCATGGCATGCAGGAGGTCAGGGGTTCGAGCCCCCTTCGGTCCACAATTTACTTAATTAGGAAAATACACTATGCGTGTAAAAGAACTTGTCTCAAAACTTCCAGAACTAGGCAAAGCGCTTGAGAGGATTTTTAAAGATGGTGCGGTTTTTGATTCTAGATATCCAGTTATTAGCTACACGGGTGACTTACAAGTTGAGAAGGACCAGCAATCAGCAGAAATTGACGATACAAAGATCAGTCAGACCTAATCCTCATCATCCATCTGTTTGAACGTCAAGGCTACAGCAGCCACGTAGTCATCACCCTTGAGTCGCATTAAGATTACTCCCTGCGTTGGTCGAGTAAGGATTGGAATGGATTTCTTTGTCATGGGTAGCTTGATGGTAATGCCCTCTCTGGTGGTAATTACCACGTCTTTGTGATCAGCTTCTACCAATCTAGCAGAAGCAACAGGACCGGTTTTGGTAGTGATATCTGAGACTTTTACTCCCATGCCGGTGCGTTTTTGACTGGGATATTGGCTGAGCACGGTCCGTTTGCCGAGGCCCCTTTCGGTAATCACTAACAAAGCTGGCTCGTCTGAACTACCGGCCAACTTCGCCATTTCTGGAGTAACAGTTTCAACTCCCACTACGTAATCATTTGATTTAAGCGTGATTCCCTTAACACCCTTGGTGTCTCGGTTGGAAGTTTTGACTTCATCTTCGCTAAAACGAATGACTTTCCCCTGATGAGAAATCATCAAGATGTCATCACTACCGCCAGTCAGAGTACTGCGAACCAATTTGTCATCATCATTGAGAATAATTGCGATAATGCCGGTTTGTCTAATATTTTGGTAGAGGGCAACTGCGCTCTTTTTGACTAAGCCTTTTTTAGTAGTCAAGGTGATGAATTTTTCTTTATCTGCTTCTTCATCAATAATCAGCAAAGATTGAACCGTTTCGTCTGGTTGCAAACTTAGTAGATTGACAATCGCAGTACCCTTAGCCTGACGATTCGCTTGAGGAATATCGAAGGCTCTCATTTTGAAAACTTTACCTTGGTTTGTAAAAAGCAACAAGGTATCATGAGTTTTTGCGACTAGCAGGGTTTTAACTATATCTTCATCGCGCATTTTTAGACCCACGCTCCCCTTCCCTCCTCTTGATTGAGAACGGAAAGCCCCGGGCTCAAGGCGTTTAATATAGCCGCTCTCAGTTAGAGTTATAACTGTCGGTTCATTGGGGACTAGGTCCTCTTCGCTGAATTCCCCAATCTTGCCTTTAATTAATTGGGTTTTACGTTCATCACCATAGAGAGCCTTCAAATCGTGAGTCTCTTGTTTGACAACGGCTAAAATTTCAACTGGATTCTGTAAGAGTAAAAGTAAGCGATCGATTACTTCTTGGAGCTGTTTGTACTCGTCTTCTATTTTTTGCCTTTCGAGGGCCGCCAGACGCTTGAGTTGCATTTCCAAAATGGCCTGAGCCTGAATTTCACTTAGGCCAAACTTCGTCATCAATGCGATTTTGGCAGCATCGGTATCGGCTGACTTTCTGATGGTATCAATCACTTCATCTAAGTTGTTGAGTGCAATGAGCAAGCCTTCCAAAATGTGAGCGCGGTCGCGGGCTTCGGCTAATTCATATTGGCAACGTTTGGTGACAACCAATTGTCGGTGGGCAATAAACTCAGTAATAATTTGTTTGATATTCATTAATTGAGGAATGCCTTCGGAGTTGAGCGCGACCATGTTCATGGGGAAGCTCGATTGCAACTCAGAATATTTGAACAGCTTATTGAGGACAACTTTGGGTCGCGCATCCCGTTTGAGATCGATAGTGATCTGCATACCAACTCGATCTGAGTCATCATTAAGATCCCTAATACCCAAAATCTTTTTGTCTCTTACTAGGTCGGCAATTTTCATCAACAATCGAGCTTTGTTAACTTGATAGGGTAATTCGGTAATGATAATTTGAAAGCCCTTGGGACCTTCTTCAATGCTGGCTTTAGCTCGAACGACCACTCTCCCTTTTCCCGTCTTGTAGCCTTCTTTAATTGCAGCAAAATCATACATAATACCACCTGTGGGAAAATCTGGTCCCTTGATGTAGTTCATGATGTCATCTACTGTGGCTTCAGAACGGAATACACCAGCTAAAGTCGCTGCTTCCATGGCCAATGTTTTGTCAATTAGGATATGCTTTTCAGCAATCTCTTTTGGAACTTTAGTTATCATTGGTTCAGTGGTAGTTCCAGATTCCAGTTCGGCCAATTCTGCTTTGCCCTGCTCTATCACAGATATAATTGCATCACAGACCTCATTGAGATTATGCGGTGGAATTTTGGTGGCCATACCCACCGCAATACCTTCCGAGCCCATCAGTAGTAGGTTGGGCAATTTGGCTGGTAAGACAAGTGGTTCTTGGAGTGAGCCATCAAAGTTATCTGTAAACGGCACGGTTTTTTTATCAAGATCAACGAGAATTTCTGAACTAATTTTTGCTAGACGAGCCTCGGTATACCGCATGGCTGCAGGACTATCTCCATCAACCGAACCAAAGTTACCTTGGCCATCAACTAACATATAGCGCATGCTAAAGTCTTGAGCCAGGCGAACTAAAGCCATGTACACCGATGAATCGCCGTGTGGATGGTATTTACCTAAAACGTCTCCAACAATGCGCGCGCTTTTTTTGTAGGAACTGGAGTGGTGGATGCCGGATTTGTACATGGAGTACAAAATCCGGCGATGAACTGGTTTGAGCCCATCACGGACATCTGGTAGCGCGCGCGCCACAATTACGCTCATGGCGTAATCCAAGTAGCTTTGCTTCATTTCATCGGTAATGGCAATGTATTTCAGTTTACCAAAACGACTTTCTTGAATCGTGCCGATGAACTGCTCCAAGCCATTGGTTTCACTCACAACCTCAGCAGTAGTGTCTGTTTTATTCTCACCCACTTCAGCTTGATTATCTAGCTCGAGGTTGTTGTCTTGATCGTTCATTTAGATTTTTCTAGTACTGCTAATGCGGTTGTGGCATCTGCCCAATCTTTGAGCTTGACCCACTTACCTTCTTCTAAATCTTTGTAATGTTCAAAAAAGTGTTTGATTTGACGCTTTTTCATTTCTGGAATATCGTCTAGGCTTTCCCAGGTTCCACAGATGGGATCAATTTTCATTTTGGCGGGAACGCACACTAATTTATGATCGATCCCTGCCTCGTCTTCCATTTCCAGCATGCCAATCACTCGGCATTTTACTACTGCGCCAGGAATGACTGGTGCACTTAGGAATACGAGGGCATCAAGCGCATCGCCATCCTGACCTTTTGTGCCTTCAATCAAACCATAATTGACAGGGTAATCCATTGCGGTGGGCACAATGCGGTCCACCATCATTTCACCAGTTTCTTCGTCTAGTTCATATTTGACTCTTGAACCCTCTGGAATTTCGATTTTGACTAAGACATCAGACATAGTATTCTCCTTTTAAACGTCAAGCTCCGCTAATTGAGCGTGCGTTTGGATAAACTTTTTACGAGGAGGGACATCATCTCCCATGAGTGTGCTGAAGATTGAATCGGCTTTATCCGCGTCATCTATGGTTACTCGCTTGAGCATTCGAGTGGCAGGATTCATAGTGGTATCCCACAGTTGCTCTGGGTTCATTTCTCCCAAGCCTTTGTAGCGTTGGATGCCGAGCTTGACATTGGCGTTTTCTGATTTTAATTTTGCAACTAAAGTTTCGCGTTCTTCTTCAGAATACGTATAGTGCACATCTTTGCCGGTGGTTATTTTGTATAACGGTGGCAAGGCAATATACAAATAACCTTGCTGAACTATTTCTCTCAGATGTCGGAAAAAGAAAGTCAATCCAAGTGTAGTAATATGTTCACCGTCTACATCAGCATCATTCATAAGGATAATTCTGTGATAGCGCAGTTTTTTTACTGAGAAGGTATCGCCAATACCCGAACCCAAAGCTATAACTAAATTTTTTAATTCTTCAAAAGCGACAATTTTATCGAGTCGTGCTCGCTCAGTATTGAGGATCTTACCTCTGAGCGGGAAAATAGCCTGGAATCGGCGATCTCTTCCCTGCTTGGCTGAACCGCCCGCACTGTCTCCCTCAACGATATAAATTTCTGATTCGGCCGCATCTTTGCTTTGACAATCAGCGAGTTTGCCCGGCAGGGTACTTCCCTCAAGTAATCCTTTACGGACGACAGCGTCTTTGGCTGCTCGAGCAGCCAGTCGGGCTCTGGTAGAAAGCATGACTTTACCCACAATCGCTCTGGCGGCAGCTGGATTCTCTTCAAGAAAGGTGGCAAAATCGTCTTTAAATACTTGGTACACTGCTGGTTGAGCCTCAGAATTATTTAATTTTGCTTTGGTTTGTGATTCAAACTGCAGGTCATTTGACGGCATTTTCACAAAAATCACTGCCGCCAAGCCCTCGCGCAGATCTTCGGCACTAAAGATTTCTTTTTCCTTCATTAGTTTGTTATCACTGGCGTAGTCTCGGACTACTTTCCCAAGCGCCATACGAAAGCCATTGACGTGAGTACCACCGTCTGGAGTGTGAATCACATTGACGTAAGATTCGAGCTTTTCATTAAATGAATCGTTGTATTGCAAGGCAGTTTCTACCACGATCTTCTTGCCCGTTTCAGGATCAGTCCAGGTTTTTTCACTGTGAAAAACCGGATGGAGTGGTTTACGGTTCATGTTGATATGTTCAACTAAAGAGCGAATACCACCCTCAAAATAGTAGTGTTGAGTTTGTTTTTCTACCTGGTCATGTAGTTCAAAATAAATCCCTGCCATCAAATAGGCTCGGTCGGTAATAATTTGTACTAACGTTTTTGGGCTAAACTGAGTGGTAGAAAAAATAGTTGGATCTGGAATAAATTGCAATAAGGTACCAGTCTCCTTCTGAATCAATCGAGCTGATTGCTCAGGAAAGAGTTCCTGGACTTTTTTTTCATCAATGACCGCAACTGATTTTTGAGGTACGCCTCTCACATACGCTTGGTAATGATACTTTTTATCTCTTTTAATTACGACTTGTAGTAATGAAGACAGAGCGTTGACAGCTGACGAACCAATTCCATGCAAGCCTCCAGATGCACTATAGGCAGTTTCTTCAAATTTCCCTCCGGCATGTAATTTTGTCAGTACTACTTCTAGGGCAGATACGCCACTCTCATGCATGTCCACTGGAATACCCCGACCGTTATCGATAACAGTAATTGATTCGCTGCCAACCTCGGGAATACCTGCCAATTTGATTTCTTCTGCTGTAGTTGGCGAGCGGAAAAGTTGAATAGTACCGCCAAAACCTGCAATTGCCTCATCAACTGAGTTATCAAGAATTTCTTTGGCTAAATGATGAAGTCCCTTGGTGTCAGTCGAACCGATATACATACCAGGTCGTTTTCTGACTGGTTCAAGACCTTCCAGAACTTTAATCTCACGAGCGTTATAGTGGTTGTCGGTATTTGTCATTGTTTGATTGGAAAACAAGAATCACTGTTATAACACATTCTACACCAATTTAGTAATGGTCTTTTGCACCAGAAAGCCCAAAAAAGGCACTTTCAAGGGCTAGTTTTACATTGGCATTTTGCTCTAGTCTGGAGAAAGCCAACTGCAAACACCTCAATTGCGTCGATGAGGGAATAAAATTGGTTTGTTGCGTTAACCATCTAAGTAACGAAGTAATGAGATTGAGAGCGTCAGTCCGATCGGGATATTTACTTGCCAACGAAATACACTCAGCAATTGAAGCCTGGCTAATTTCACTAAAGAGATTGGCAACCTCAGCGCTACTCTGCTCTTTTAAAACAAGGTGTTCAAGGGGGACTTTTACAATAGAGCATCTGGATTGAATTGTCGGTAACACTCGGCTTAAAATCTGGGTGACCAGCCAAAATTGAGTTTGTGTTGTTTGGGATTCAAGTAGTTTGAGTAAGGCATTTTGAGCTTCGGTAGTTGCATTTTCAAACCCAAGTAAAACAAACACTCTAATTTGATTATCGAGGGGGGAAAAACTTAATTCAGTTGTAATTTGTCTGGCTGTATCAATCCCAAGTGATTCGAGATCTGGATTTATCCACTGGACGGCTGGATGAAGCAAGGCATTTGTATACGGGCTGTATTGAGCGAGTATGCCAGCAATTGAATTTTGTTGATCAGCTTCCACCGGCAAAACTAACAACAACGGTTGTTTATAGGCAGAAAAAATAGTTGCCATGGTGGTATCAGTCATTGTTTTGGGATTGTATCGCGCCCTAGGTTTCCAGTATAGTAGAAGGGTGTTATGACAGAGCCTGCCAATGCTTACCGATCCTCAATTACTCCTCCGGGATTAATGCTTCCTCAAGTTAATGCTGGGCAAGTACCCCAAAATACAACCACCTTGGTAGGAAGTGGTATGGGTAGTGTGATCCCACCAGCAATTGCTTCATCTAGTGCTGCTAAACCTAAATCAATTGATGAGTTAAGCGTTATCCAAATTCCATCACAAGAGCCAACGGTAATTTCTTCAAACAACACCCCAACTCAGCAGATGCCAAGTAACAATTCTCCTCAACTAGCAACGAGTAGTGGAATTGATTCTGGCACTGAGGATATTCCAATCCAGTTTATTGGTGATGCTCCAACGGAAGCAGAAATTGATACGGCTCAGGCTTCAATTACCCCTTCAATTTTGCCGAGTGAAGTACCCGTAATTCCTATAGATAGTGGCCCACCTACTTCTGTAGTCCAAAACGCAACTTCACCGTCTGAACCGATCCTAGTTGCCCCAGAGGTGGTACCCAACCCAATTTCAGAGCCGGTTGTTACCTCCAGCAAACCAGATGTACAAGAAACCCAATCTGTGGTTGAACCACCAGTCAAAGCCTCAGAAAGTGTAGATAATCAAGCAAAAAAAACTAAATCCACTGCCCCACTCTCACTCTTAGACATCTTAGTTAATCAACAGCTACTCACTACCGAACAAGCAAACGAAGTTCTCACTCAAAATATCCAAACGGGACTGAACATTGAGCATTTGATTGAAAAAAATAATTTAGTTAGTGAAGAAGACTTGGTCAAGGCAAGGTCGGAATTTTATAACATTCCGTATGTAGACCTCAATGAAGTCGGAGTATATCCAGAAGCGCTCGCGCAAGTGCCAGAAACAGTTGCTCGCAATTATTGGATGCTTCCTTTCGCTTTAAATAAAGATAAAAACACACTTTCTGTGGCAATGAGAAACCCACTTGACGTGCAGGCAGTCGATTTTGTGGAACACAAGACCGGTCATAAGGTCATCGCACATTTTGCTTCTGCCTCAGAAATTGAACGGCTCATTGCGGAACAATATTCGCAAAGTCTCTCCACAGAAGTGACTCAAGCATTGGAACAAACCAAGCAGGTGCAACAGCAAAAAGAATCTCAACAAGACTTTGGAGAGCTTTCTGGCGGCTTGATTCGTCAAGCCCCGATTACCAAAATAGTGCAAACTATTTTATCTTTTTCGCTCAAGGCTCGAGCTTCTGATATCCATATTGAACCTCAAGAAAATCGTACTAGGGTACGCTACAGAATTGATGGTATTTTGCAAGAAAAGTTAATTTTGCCGAAATCTGTGCATCAGGCGGTTGTTTCAAGAATTAAAATTCTCTCAGGTTTAAAAATAGATGAGCGTCGGTTGCCACAAGATGGTCGGTTTGATTTTAGCGAAAACAATCAGCAGGTTGATTTGCGTATCTCTACACTACCAACCATTCATGGAGAAAAAGTAGTGATGCGGTTGCTCAATAAAAACGCCAACGTACCTACTTTGGAGGAAATTGGGCTCAGTGGCTTAGCTCTGCGGAATGTTCAGGATGCCATAAAAGTGCCTCATGGAATCGTATTAGTAACTGGACCAACTGGATCGGGTAAAACGACTACGTTGTATTCAGTGTTGCACACCATTAACACTCCTAGAGTAAATATTATGACGTTGGAAGATCCAGTTGAGTACCAAATGCCAGGAATTAACCAAGTGCAGATAAATCCTCAAGCTGGGCTCACCTTTGCTTCTGGTTTGAGGTCATTCCTCCGTCAAGATCCCAACATTATTATGGTAGGAGAAATTCGTGATAGTGAGACTGCGGGATTAGCTGTTCAAGCTTCGTTAACCGGACACTTAGTTTTTGCCACGCTTCACACCTCCTCTGCCGCTGGCGCACTTCCTCGTTTGATGGATATGGGTGCTGAGCCGTTTTTGCTTGCTTCTTCAATGACTTGTGTGTTGGCTCAACGTATTGTGCGTATTATCAATCCAGACTATAAAGAAGCGTACAAGCCAGAGCCAGCGGTGATTGAAAATATCAAAACGGTGTTAGGCGATAATTTTGCACGCTGGCTCCAACAGAACCAAAAAACTGAGGCAGAAGTTGTCCTCATGCGCCCCAAAAAAGATCGACCAGAAGCCGAGCCAGATTACAAAGGTAGAGTGGCTATTTTTGAAGTTATGAAGATCTCTGAAGAAATAGCTAAATTAATTATGGCGCGCAAGGCAGCCAGTGAAATGGAAAAAGTTAGTCTCAAAGATGGTATGCTGTTTATGAAACAAGATGGGTATTTAAAAGTTCTTGATGGTGTGACTACAATAGAAGAAGTTTTGAGAGTAGCCGAAATTTAATCGAATTAAGGAGCCTTTATGAGCACCACTATTACCATTCATGACCTCATGCAGAAAGTTGTAGATTTGCAGGGATCAGATCTCCACTTAGTCTGTGGGAATCCAGCAATTCTCAGAGTTGATGGTGAGTTACGACGGGTTGAGATGCCACTGATTACGCCTGCGCAGAACAAGGAGCTGATTTTTTCAATCTTGACTCAAGAACAACAGGATTACGTTAAGGTCAATAAAGAACTTGATTTCGGGTATCAATATAAGGAGAAGGCTCGGTTTAGAGTCAACGTCTATCATGCCTCAGGAGCTTTGGCGCTAGCTGCGCGTCTTATTCCAGAAAAAATTAAAACAATTGAAGAACTCGATTTATTACCTATTTTGCACGACTTTACACTGTATCCTCAAGGACTGGTGTTGTTGACAGGTCCAACTGGCGAGGGAAAATCAACTACGTTGGCGGCGTTAATTGATGAAATTAACCATAAGCGCGCAGAGCATATTTTGACGATTGAAGATCCCATTGAGTTTATTTATCAACCAGACAAGAGTATTATTTCCCAAAGAGAAGTCAATCAAGATACACATGGTTGGGATATTGCGCTCCGCTCCGCTCTGCGCGAGGATCCCGATGTGGTACTGATTGGAGAAATGCGTGACCACGAAACAATTGCCTCAGCAATTACGATAGCAGAAACCGGTCACTTAGTGTTTGCTACGTTGCATACCAATACGGCCAGCGAGTCGATGGACAGAATTATTGATGTATTCCCCGCAGCACAGCAACCACAGATTCGCCAGCAGTTGGCGGGGGTGATTCGTGCGGTTGTTTCGCAACGATTGTTGCCCAAAAAAGG
>DAOQVB010000030.1:0-10472 GCA_035341315.1 Candidatus Woesebacteria bacterium
TAAAGACATTCTGCAACAATTCAACTAGCTTTTCCATTTGTCCCTGAGAAAGCTCATGACTTGGACTGACTCCATCAGCATGTTGAAATGGTCGAATAGTCCCTAGACGCTCTGCTAAAAACAATGGTCCATACAGTGTAGATTGCACTTTGCGATAATCACCCATCAGTCGCTGTTCCACACTTACTTTATATCCAGCCTTCTGTTTTCTGTAATATAAAATGATTGTATTGCTTTCATTCATTTTGACTGAGTAAACCTCAGTTTCTCCTGCCATACGATATTGAACTTTTTCAGTCGATTGTTTTAGAGATTGATGCAAATTTCCTAGTCTTTCAGCGATCTGCTTCCGCTGATTTGAATACTCGGAATTATCAACTATTAAACCGACAAAAGCATTCATGGTATGTAGGCTTATTCTCGTGGGAGCGGTCGCAACATCCCAGCTTTTCCTTACTGTTTTTGAAACAATTTGTTTGCTAAATTCAAGTGGCTTCATGGTGGATACTTCGGTACTTTGTTATTGATTCCGCCAAGACACCCCAATATTTCTCGTCTTGGTTTGCTAAAACAGCTACTCTGGCAACATCAATTGGATGTGTGTTGATTTCTTGAGATACTGCTCGAGCTTGTTCCAAGGTCAGTGGTTCTGCCATCACAATTTTCGGCCAATGAGTTATATCAGGATACTTGTCTCCTAAACCTAGGAATAAATCACTTCCCACCGCCATTATGGGAACAATTAAAGAATCTGGATCAAGAATTGTTTCGATGGCATCTAATATTTGCAATGGCGCCTCAGCAGTCCCACGCCCCTTTTTTGCTCTTGTTCCTTCTTGAAATATTCCTAGTATTTTTCCTTCACGACGCATTCCAACCAGTATTTTTCTCCAAGTAGTTCGATTTAATTTATTTATCGCTTCATCACCAATTGACTCCCTTAATTCTTTGTCCTGAAGCTGAGCAATCTGCAACAATTCAATACCATTACGCTTGAGTGCTTTAATCACAGCTGAAGCAAACATACGATAATCAAAAAACTTCGATGAAGCAGGACCCATTAAAGTTACAGTTCTATCTATCCCTTGATCTTTAAAATACTTGTTTAAAAGCTGAACAACTTTCAGAAAAGAAGCTGAGTCCGCAACACTCCAATGTGGACCAAGCAATACTACTTTCTTATTATCAATAATTGCTTGGGCAATAGTGGCAATATATTCTTCTTTTATATCTGAGGGGGTTAATTCAATTAGAAATGAAGTGACTTCGCTGATTATTCTTGGATGTCTTTCAATTTCTTTCAGAATCCACACACCACTTTTTTTTGAAGTGTCTTTTAACCCATGTTGAATTTCTGCAAGAAGCGATGTCAATACATTTCTTAGAATTGTGGAATACGCTAGGTCGATCTCAAAAGGTAATTCTGGGCTTGGTGTTTGTGATTCACCCCTTTCTTTTCGAAATATTGACATAAATAGTAGATTTTTTACCGCTTTTGGACAAGTCCTGCGATTGTACCAGACATGACAGCAATGTCACTGGTAATTTGGAGAGTTGGCAGCCAGTACCAAGCAGACTGCGCGTATCGGTAATTTTTGGCAATCGACCATAACATGTACGCGCTGGCTGCCAATAAACTAACAATTAATAGAGTTGTTGAGCGTCCAAACAATGTTGCAATTACCAAGCAAAGAAGCAAAAAATATCTCAGAAATATCAACATTACTTTTGGTCGCCAAAGGCGCGCCCTCGCATCTCCCCGTGCAAACCGAAAAATCATCCAGGAAAATTCGCGGAGTGTCCTGCGTGGACGCCACGCCACTACCGCATTCTTCGTGAAACTCAAGATTTTTTTTCCAGACTTAGCTTGAATATCACGTATTTTCCTAGCCAATGCATAATCTTCATTATCACTCAGACTTTCATCAAATCCCCCATTTTCAAGAAACCATTTACGATTAAACAACATCGAGCGAGTAGCAGGTAAAAAGGTCGACGAATCTACTTTATCTGGCATCACTAGTAGATACGGAACTTGGGCAACTTGAAAATTATCCGCTGCTAAGCCTTGGTAATAACCCGCCACAATTAGTGCTCCACTACTCTTTTGTTCATTAACCAACTCTTCTAACCAAGTCTTTTCTGGTACACAACCCGCATCAGTACAAGCAATCAATTCAGTCGTTGCCATTTCTACTGCTCTATTTCTTCCCTGACTGCGATTGCCATTTACCCGCTCAATTTCTAACTTAACTGATAATTTTTTTTGCTGCCATTGATGTAATTTCTTCAAAGTACCGTCGGTTGAACCACCGTCAGTAACAATAATTGATTTTGGTTTGAGTGTTTGATCGCCGAGTGATTTAAGCAATTCGTCAATCGTCAGAACTTCATTGAAAACTGTCACGATCACAGAAACAGTTGGTGACTTTTTAAACTTATTCATCGTATCTACTCCAACCGGCAGTTTTCAACTGAACTCTCGCTTGCATACGTTGCATTGCTTCCTCAATTGCCTGAACATACGATGCCCCAATTTTTTCAAATGAATATTTTCGTTTCGCCTGCTTTCTTGCCGATATTCCCAGTTTTTCTCGTAACTGAGCATCGCTCAGCAAACTAATAATAGCTTTTGCAAGCTGTGACTCATTGGGAGAAGTATCATCTTGGATTACTATGCCTGTTACTTCATTTTCAACCAACTCATTGAGTGGTGGAGTATCAAAAACAATCACGGGTTTTGCCAACATCATTGCTTCAACTACCGTTAGACCAAAACCCTCGAGCTCCCAGGTAGACGGTACTACGCAAATTTCTGCTTGTTTCATTTCTAACAGCGAATTTGGCACTCTACCAACTAATTCCACATGTTTGGTTAATTGATTTTTTTCAATCAGTTGGCGCAAGGTTTGGTCAAAACCACCCTCGCCTATGATTCTCAGATGCGCTGTGGGCATTGCTTTCACAACAGCTTTGAATGCAACGATCAAACGATCTTGACCTTTACCTGGTTCTAAACGAGATACACAAACAACTCTGTTGGGAATAGTTGGCGAATCACTGGATAAGTCCTTAGGCACCGCTACTCCACAAGGAATAGCGCGTAACTTGGCTAAATCAATCTTTGCCCCACTAATCAAATGCTGAAATGTGTGGTTAGAAGGTACAACAATGATCTGGGGAAGTTTTTTTGCTAAGTAATAAATCAACTTGGGCAGCTGACCAAATTTTTTCAGTACTGATTCGAGTGGTCCAAATTCAATCCAAATAAGGGGGCGGCGCCACAGCGCCGCCCACAATGAAACACTTAACTTTTGTGAAAATCCGGACAACAAAATAGCATTGGATTTTTTAGCATGCCACACTATCCATCCATCAGTAATTAGAACTAATGGAAATAACAAAATAGCTTTTAGCAAACCTTTCCAATCGCCAATTACATCTATTGCGATTGGCACTTTCTTTACTGCAATTTTTTTTGATTCAAGTATCGCTATCCAAGGCTGATGGTTAGTCCAAACTACGACTTGAATACTTCTCTGGGCATAATCTTCAGCCAGTTGGGTAATAAATTGTTCTGCTCCTCCCAAACCAAAAGTGTGAGCTACTATCGTTAACGATGTTAGCACTACTCGATCATTAATTTTTTTAAACACTGCATGATAATTTGTGTCTTGTAAGTCCCAAGTTTTTAATTCAAATCCATTGCTGATAAATAAAAAAACTAAATACTCTGGCGTAAATCCGACTTTGTGTGCGCCAAAAATACCCGTAAACTCAGTGGTACCATACAAAAATTGGTTTCTGGCTTCAGGAAATTTTCGTAGTCGATTCGTGATTGCTGTTACACTCGGTACCCTGATTTCAACCAAGCCACCATTCTTAGTAATCCGCCTAAGATCTGAGAGCAAGCGTGATAAGTCTTCTTTGGTGAAATGTTCAAGTATGTCCTGAGCTAATACGTATTCGGCTGATTCATCTGATAATGGTAGTGGAGAGTGTAAATCGTGAATGATATCTGGCTTAAACTTTTTTAAAGCATCCACATTAACCCATCCTTGCCGATAGTCAGATCCGCAACCCAAATTTACTTTTAGCGATTGATTTGAATTTTTACTGTTTTTCATGGTTAGTCGTGCTCTGCCAAAGTGTTTCGTACACAGTGGCCACCTCCCTCCAAGTCGGTGGCCAGTTTTTTGAATATTGAGTGGCAATAGCGGCTGGTTTCCAACTCTTTACTTTTTCATCATAAGTTTCTTGTACTAATTCATCCGCCGAACCAGCGATTACCATTGCCTCTTTGTTTGGTAATGATTCTAAATACTTTTGTTTCAAACGTTGTGAATACAGTGCCCACACCGGCTTTCCCATAGATCTTGCGAGTAAGATACTTAAATAGGAGCTAGCTAAAACCACATCTGCTCTAACCAGAAACTCCTTTGGTTTGGTCACCATACCAAGGACTCTACCGTACTTCTCGCAAGTCTTCCTCCATGGACCATCACCCACCCAATGGATTCTAAAAGCGATTTGTTTTTCGCGTAATACATCAAAATACTGACAATATGATGCGATGTCATTTTCCTTGACCAATCTTCCTATAAATATTAATTTGAGTATATTTCTTGATTTGTGTTTTGTTTGGTTTATCTGAATTGTTTTATTTCTTCGATCCACCCCACCATACAGCACCAATGAAGGAGAATCCCAATAGAATTCCTGAATCCAATTGCCTATGTGGATCGTCTTTTTACTTAGTTTTGACAAAATCCATCGATGTAGTTTAGCTTGCCAACGAATGGGCCAGCGTCCTTCCCATCCATGAAAAGTAATATATAGTTTTGGTCGAATTAGCGGAAATACCGGCAATAACCACCAACCCACATCGTGCACATGCACAATGTCTGCGGTTTCAAATATCGCGCTGTTAGCTTTGATCCATTGCCAGGTTGCAATTTTTTGTTGTGTGATCTCTATCGGAATTCTGTTAATACACACACCATCTATATCTTCAGTCAAAGCCATTTCCTTGCTTGATTGAGCAGTAATAATCGTGATGTGATGTCCCCGCTTTTGTAATGCTAAACTCACTTTTTGAACATGCGTCTCCACTCCACCCAGAGCGGGAATATATTTAGGTGTGATAAACAAGATCTTCATTTTGTATGTTTCTGAGCGAGAATCACTATGTCACTACTACCAAATAATTTCCCGACAAGCTCATCAATTGAATGAAATAACGGAATCAATGGACCTTTAATTACTTTTATTACTATTCCCAGCTTGGAAGTGAACAGTAGTGATCTGAGTGGTCCCTCAACCGTTTTTGTGTATTTCACCTTAAAACCATTTTGTTCGAGTAAGTGCGTAATTTCCAATACCGAGTAACGTCGGAGGTGGCCAACCTCTTGATCAAATTTGCGATAATATCCAATCCTGGCTAACCAATTATCCCGATTTGGAGTAGAAAGTAATAACCACCCCTTGGGGTGAAGATTTTTAACGAGTAACTCTACAAATTGCTGAGGGTTTGGTACGTGCTCTATCACTTCCGTACAAATTATCAAATCAAATGTATTTGAAAATTGCTTGAGTAGTGTCTGTTTAAACGTTAGATTTTTACTGTTTGTAAATTGTTTGGCTTGTTTGGCAATACCAATTGCTCTCTCTGATACATCTATGCCAACTACTGATTTACATAGTTGAGCTACATACAGTGCTAGGGTACCTACGCCACAACCTACATCTAAAACGGTAAATGTTTTCAGTCGTTTAAGTAACGGTTGATGCAAGGTTTGGAGGATATACCAGTAGGTGAAGTTGTTTCTGGCTATCACTCCTGAATAGGAATTGTTTTTTAAATGATAGTGATCGTAGAAACTAACAATTTTTTTTAACATGAAAATACAGATCGGATTTGTACTACTAGTAGTTAGTCTTATTATAGCGGTTCATCCCCAACGAGTAACTGCGAAAACAATGGTGTTTTCTGAAACATTCGATAGTCCTAATGTTTTTGATCAATGGACAGTTGTAAGAAACCGTCAATGGCAGTATCCACTGAGGGTTTGCATGAATCTTACGCAGCCAGCACAGTGGGAAGTGGTCGATGATACAGCCCAAATCGTGATCGATAGCAAACCCTGTGTGATGGAAATTGTGCCAAATAATTTTTCAATTCCCACTTTAGAAAACTATCTGTTTACCATAGATGTTACATTTTTGGAATCCATTAACATGGATAGAAATTTACTCTTTCTTTGGGTGGATGAGAATAATTGGTATGACATCAAAGTCACAAATAATGAAATTAGATTACAAAAGGTGGTAAATGGACAAGTTTATGAACTAGCAAATGCAATTGGTAGTTTTCCATTTACCATCGATCAGCCATACCGCGTCGAAGTACTGTTCTCACAACAAATGATTCGATTATCTATTGACGGCGCTCTGACACTCACAGTCGCTGATAGTCTACCATTTATTGATGCAGAAACACTGAAAATCGGACTTGAAGCCGGAGTAGGCTCTCTCAAGCGCAGTGTGTCCCGCTTTGATAACCTGATAGTGTATCTACTAGATGACAGCGACCTAGTTCCCATTGTTCCACATGTTAAGCAAAGTGATCCAAACTGGGCTGAATTTGAGTACGATCACGCTCACGAATGGTCAAACAAACTCACCATACGTAATTGGGGCTGTGCCTTGACTTCTTTAGTGATGATCATGCAATACCACGGTATTACCAGGATGCCCGATGGCACAGCCCTTACTCCAGCAAGTTTAAATGACTGGCTAAAGTTGCAACCAGATGGGTATATAGGTGATGGTTTGGTTAATTTTCTTGCCGCTACCAGATTAACCAAACAGTTAAGCATCCTTTTTAATACACCAGCGCTAGAATATGGTCGGCTTAATTGGAATAGCACCGATCGGCTCACCCCCGCAATTTCAGAAATTACTAATCATCGACCAGTAATGGTTCAAATACCGGGTCATTTTATGGTGGCCGATGGCGTAACCGCCGACCAAAACGATCTTACTATCAAGGACCCTGCGTATAACTATTCACTTTTGAGTCAACACCAGGTTGACCCACTTAGTTTTCGCACTTTTTTACCAAGTCATACCGATCTCAGCTATCTTTTTTTTGTCTATGTTCCGGATATTCACGTATCAATCGTAGGTCCAAACAACGAAAGTGCCGTTGAAATTTACGAACAAATCACTGCTTTCAGTGATGACGGTGCTACCGAATCTACAGGTGGATTAAAAACAACTTCAATTGCTAAACCCATTGCTGGTCAGTACCTAGTAACTATTCAATCAGCCACTAACAAAGAATTGGAGTTCGCTGCCTATTCATACGATCAGTATGGTGAGGTCACTAAACATGTTATCAGCAAACCTAATCTTGGCTTTGGTCAAACATTTGTGCTCGATTATCAAACCAGTCTTCCTAGTACCATTTATCAGGTTAGTTCATTTACACAATTTCGCCTACTGCTCGAAAAATTCTGGTATGACCAACAATTTACTACTCCATTAGCCTGGTGGTGGTTAGATAAAACAGCAAATACAGCTATACACAATCCTGCAGAAACTACCTATTTTAAACGGTACCTAGCTAATTTACTTGGATGGTATGAACATAGTATGAATCAGGAGATTCTTGCTGAATTACAACAAGAACTCGCTATAATACCTGAGTGAAACTACAATCGTTTTGGCATCAACTAACCGCTCCCGCTATTGGCTTAGCCCCGATGGACGGTATTACTGATTATCCATTCAGAAGTATTACTAAAAAGTACGGTCGACCCAGCGTGATGTTTACAGAATTCACGAGCGTAGAGGGGTTGGGACATGGAGCCAAAGTTTTGTTAGATGATTTTCAATTTGACGAACTGCAAAGACCGATAGTAGCACAAATTTATGGCACCACTCCTTTGTTTTTTTATCAAACTGCGCTACTACTCTGCGCCCTTGGTTTTGACGGTATTGACATCAATATGGGCTGCCCCGCCAAAAGTGTGCAACTTGGCGGTGCCGGGGCAGCCCTGATCAAAACACCCGAGCTAGCCAAAACAATTATTCGATCGGTCAAACGAGCCGTGGCTGATTGGCAACAGGGTTTTGACTTGTTTGCAAACAAAGAAATTGATCCAGAAATTTTACTGGAAGTTCAGAACCGTCATCTGCAATTGCCCACAACTTACCAATCACGAGCTCGTTTTATACCAGTAAGCATAAAAACCCGAGTTGGTTATGAAACTCCGGTAATTAACGATTGGATACCAACCCTGTTAGAAGAAGCGCCCGATCTAATCACCATTCATGGCCGGACACTTCGACAAGGTTACGCCAATAAAGCCAACTGGGAACTGATTGCGCAAGCTGCGGATCTAATCCATCAGACTGATACCTTGGTGTTTGGCAACGGAGATGTTGACTCATATCAATCCGCTCAAGAACATCAAAAGTTATACCAAGTTGATGGCGTGCTCATTGGGCGTGCTAGCTTTGGTGATCCATTTGTATTTTTACCGCCAACAGATGAAAGTGAAAAACCATCATTAGCTCAGATTGCCCTGGAGCACGCCAAACTCTATGAAAACACCTATCAACATCATCCAAAATATTATTTTGCTCCAATGCGAAAGCATTTAGGTTGGTATATGCGTGGTTTTGCTAATGCCAAACAAGTGAGAATTGAACTATTCCAAAGCAAGAGTCCAGCAGAAGTAGAGAGCATTTTACGTAGTTTTAACTTGATTGAATGATATAATTTAAGTTCACTCCATGGAGAGTGGTCGCATAGCTCAGTTGGTTAGAGCGCACGATTCACATTCGTGAGGTCCCAGGTTCGAGTCCTGGTGCGACCACGTTGTTTTTCATATACTCAATAAGTTCCAAAAAGTTTATAGCCCTCTTAGAGTTTTCATTTTTGAGTTGTTCATGAGTTAAACCACTAGGTTGGTAAACAAGGTTGGTGAGATCCAATACCAGAACCTCCCAACTTCCACTTGGATAAATGAACAAATCAAAAGGATCATCTCCTGGTAGTAGCACTTCGTTGTTTGACGCTATCGCTTCAATCCGACGAACTTCTGCGATAATTTCATCAAAGGAGATTTGAGAGAAGATGTCGTCTAATGTATTTTCCACTCCAACATACATTGCCGAATGTAAAATCTTCCAGTTAATAAATCGTTCTTTGCCATAGCTCTCAGCTCCCTTAGCGGAAAGATCAGTCATTAGGACGTACCATTTTCCACTTGTTCGCATTGAATCGACCGTTGGAATTCCCAATCTCTTAAGCAACCTCCAATTGCGATAATATTGTTCGTTATTTTCTTCGACTTTTTTAACTAGTCTCACATTCCTGTGCCTACCAGCTATTTCAATCTGACCCTTCAGGAGACTCTTAATAAAAAATCCCCAATGTATGCCTCTATTTCCTGTCGGTCCTGCTAGGCTTTCATCCTCAAAGACTCTAAAAATAGTTGCTTCGGAATCAACTAAGTCTGGTTTTTGTAATTTTAACGTTTGTTCTAACACTACTCATTTCATTGTATAAAACTCTGAACACACCCACAACTGTTATACTTGATCCATGCGAATTCGCCATCAATTGATACTTTTGTTTTGTTTGACTGCGCTTTGCTACCTTCCTTTTGTGAATAGTCCCTTTATCTGGGATGATCAGCAGTTCGTGACTGAAAATCAGACAATTCAATCTTTCAATTTTGCCCAAATGTTTAAGGAAAGCACCACTGCGGGCGGTGGCATCAATAGTAACTACTACCGCCCGCTCACTAGCATTAGTTTCGCTATCGATACCGGCTGGTGGGGCAACAATCCCATTGGGTTTCACCTGACCAATCTAGTTCTGCATCTGACTGCCGGTCTGCTCCTTTTTTGGTTACTTATAAATTTAGGTCTCTCTAACCGCTGGCGCTTTTGGGTAACGACGTTTTTTTTACTGCACCCTGTGCAAACCGAGGCAGTTACTTATATTAGTTCTCGCGGCGACTCACTCTCTACTGTATTTTTACTGTTTGGCCTCAATAGTTTTTGGCTCAGCTTTCAGAAAAAGAAGCTTCATTTTTCTCTTTACGATTTACAGATCAGCTTTTCTCAACCATTTCTACTTTTCACCAGTGCGCTTTCGCTGATTCTGGCAGTATTATCCAAAGAATTAGCCCTGTCGGGATTAGGCTTGTATGGTTTGATACTATTGCTTCACCTCTTTCAAACACAACAAACAATCAAAGTTATATTTTCAAAATATCTTCCCACTACCATCGCTATTGTGTTTTTACTAATTCTCGGATTGGGTTATACCTATGTTCGCCAAACCACGCTGAATTTCGATCCAGATTTTGACTACAGCGTGATCGACCCACAATACCCCTCCAGCCTATCAGTTCGATTACTCACCTTCACTCGAGCTTTACCACGTTATATTG
>DAOQVB010000031.1:0-8588 GCA_035341315.1 Candidatus Woesebacteria bacterium
ACTCAATTTCTAAATATTTCTCATCAACTACTACGATAGTATAAATATTTGTTATACACTAATTCCTATGGATATTACATGTAGAATTCCAACAGTAGATGAAATTGGGCAACTTGCAGATATCATCGGAGAATTTGAAAAAGATAATCTAGCTAAAAACTATTTTTCTGATCAACCATCAACTAACACTGAACTACTTTCTTACGCCAGAGATTTTATTAATTCTGAAAGCAAGCGAGCATTCGTGGCTATTGCAAATAAAAGGATAGTTGGGTTTGTCTTATTTATTCTTTTCACTGAAGATCAGCATCTAGAAATAATCGATTTATACATTCAACCTGAGTTTCGCAAGCTAGGCATTGGCCAGAAACTGTTACACTCAGTTGAGTTAATTGCTACAAAACTAGATTTCATTATAAAAGTCGAAGTTTACGAAAAAAATAATCCAGCCATTACCTTTTATCAAAAATTGGGATACGAGAACGATGGAGTGGTGTTAATTAAAAAGATTTCTTCCCACACAGTTTAGTTAATTGGTCTATACATAAAATGATTCTGATAGTTATTAAGTCATAATTGCATTTGTACCTAGATCTCTTGTACACTTAGAGTATGGAAGAAACAGTGTATTCTGCTGAAGATAGTAGTCAACAGCGTTTTCAAGAGGTACCTAAAAAGTCTCCTCGAGACTTGCTGCAATCATTTTTAACTGGGTCTAAGGGTCAACCGACAGCTCAAACAAATCAAGCACGTGCCCCGTATCCTACACCGCCAGGGATTGAAATGTCCGAGCGGTTTCCCGGCATGGTCAAACCATTACCAGAAGAATTGGTTTACGAGTGGCGTTCTCCAAGCAGACCTTTTAAACATCGCAAAAAACAATTTTTTACTACACTGACTACAATTGTAATTTTACTTTGCCTTATTTTGTTTTTTGCTGGGCAAGTATTGCCAGTCGCAGTGGTGCTAGCAGTTGGTTTTTTGGCCTACGTACTGGCGACCATACCGCCACAGGAAATCGTTCAACAATTTACTACCTATGGTATACGAATTGAAAAAGAGCTGTATTACTGGGAAGAACTTGGTCGTTTTTGGTTTGATAAAAAATTAGGCTCAACACTACTGATCGTAGAAGTTGCACGCTTTCCCAATCGGCTCACTATAGTGCTCAAATCAGCAGATCAAGCACAAGAAGTTGAAGAAATTCTCCGCGAAGTTTTGTTAAAACAACGACCAGAAAAAACTTGGGTGGAAAAAGCTGGTGATTGGTTACAAAAGAAATTTCCATTAGATATTGATGCCTAGTTTTTTTCTTTACTTAGTCTCTGGTGGTTTCTGGTACAATACCTCCTGCTAACAGTGCTCCCATAGTTTAAGGGATAGAACGGTGGTTTGCGGAACCACTAATCCAGGTTCGAGTCCTGGTGGGAGCACACTTCAACCCATCTTTTCAGGTCATCCCGCCTAATCCCGACCATATGTGGTAAAGCTTTCTCCAAAAAGTAAAGCGATTTTATAAAAGTAAAGTAGTCCTATGGTAAGCATTGAACCGTAGTAAGAATCTGGTTGATGAGGGACCTCATGTTTTGGAAACATAGTTGACACTAAAGCAAAGCTACAGACAGGGTCATGCTTTAGTCTAAACTATCAAATGAAACCAAGTGGTGTATGTAACGGCCAGGCACACTACACAAACCAGCTTTCTAAGGGTTTCCTTCGACAAGAATGTAACTCTGACAATTCATCAAAGTCTGTCACACTGAGCTTGTCGAAGTGTAGGCAGACTCAACAGATAAAATTTTCCAGATATCATCCTTCAAACTTTGCAAGCCTTCTCCGGATACTGCTGATACTAGAATATGCTCACGATCCTGATATCTTGTCCTAAAATCGACTCGTTTGTCTTTTGATACTCCATCGATTTTATTTCCCACCAGTAGTACTGGTTGAGTGACCATCATTTTCGCCAAAATTTCATCTACAACTTCAATGTTCCGCTCGAATTCTGGATCACGAATATCAACCACATGCAAAATTATTTTTGCCGTTAATGATTCTAACAGCGTGGATTGGAATGCCTCAATCAAGTCTGGGGGAAGATTATGAATAAATCCAATCGTGTCGGAGATAATGACTGGCAGATTACCTCTCGGAGCTTTCATTTTCCCAACCACTGTATCTAAGGTGGTAAATAGTTGTTTACTCACTGTTTTTTGTTTGCCAGTCAATGCATTAAACAGAGTAGTCTTGCCGGCGCTGGTGTACCCCACCAGCGCCACCGGACCCAAACCTAGTTCGGATCTTCGTTGCACTCTACCCTGTTTTTGTTGAGTTACTTTCTTGAGTTTCTGTTGAATTTCTTGGCGGCGGCGCCTGACAACTCTCCGCTCAAACTCAATATTAGTCTCACCTTTGCCACGGGTACCAATGCCGCCGCCCTGCCTAGAAAGCTCTCCACCGCCTAATCCATAACTTCTTGGACCCAGATGATTAATTCTGGCTAATTCAATCTGTAATTTTGCTTCAACGGTGGTCGCGTGTTTGTCAAAAATCGCTAAAATCAAATCCACTTTATCCCAAACTCTGATCTGCGGATTAACTTGCCAAAGCCTTTTTTCAACTCTAAATAATTGACTAGCTTTAACAATACCTTCAAAAATGACAATCTCGGTTTTTTCTAACTTCACAATTTCTGTTAATTCAACTAATTTTCCCGATCCAATATAGGTGGCAGGATGAGGGTTGATTCGATGTTGAACTATTTTTGTGACCACCTCACCACCAAAAGTTGCCACCAACTGCTCCAACTCACGCATATTTCTTTCAGCGAAATCAATAGGATCCTCGGGGTTAACCACCTGAACTAATAGACAGCGTTTTTGCCTCATGAGCGCATTGTACCAAAATTAAAGAATCCTATATAATGAGCACATATTGGAAGCGTCGCATAGTGGTTAATTGCACTGGTTTCGAAAACCAGAGCCTCACGGCTTCGTGGGTTCGAATCCCACCGCTTCCGCCATTCTTCGACAATCTCAGAATGACATCAGTGTGACGAATGAGAATGGTGGGATGAAAAGTCAATCTACAAGATTTTACAGGACCAATGATATACTGCTTGCCAGTACATTACACCGATGCCAAACTCTCACATCATCGAAGTCACCAATCTCGTCAAACGCTACAAAAAAGCCGAAGTGAATTCTGTTGACAATGTTTCATTTTACGTAGAAGACCAAGCTTTCTTCTCATTACTCGGACCAAATGGTGCAGGTAAAACTACTACTATTTCAATCTTGACTACCCTCCTTGCTATCACAGCTGGTCGGGCGACCATTGCGGGTTTTGATGTTGAGAAGCATCCAGACAAAGTTCGTCAACAAATTGGGGTGATTTTTCAAAATCCCAGTTTGGATCTCAATCTAACTGCCGAAGAAAATATTCGTTTCCATGTCAGTTTGTATAACCAATTTCGATACATGCCAGTATTTGGTCTCATGTCTGCAGAATACAAAAAAAAGATTCTAACCTTAGCTGAAGTAGTTGGCTTGGAACATGATTTGGATAAACCTGTTAAAACACTCTCGGGAGGAATGAAACGAAAATTAGAAATTATACGCAGTCTCATGCATCAACCCAAAGTCTTATTTCTTGATGAGCCAACAACGGGACTAGACCCAATTAGTCGGAAAAATCTTTGGCGCTATTTACAAGATATTCGGAAAAAAGAAAAAATCACCATCTTTTTAACCACTCACTACTTAGAAGAAGCCGAACACTCAGATTATGTCTGTATTATTGATGGGGGCAAAATTGTTGCCAAAGGCACCCCCACAGAAATTAAAGAATCATTAATCAAGCGATACATTTTAGTCGATTCAAAAGACCAAATTGCTTTGAAGAAAGAATTGAAAGCTCTGCGACTTTCTTTTTCGGGAACTGGACCATTCGCAATCAGTATTAAAAGTGCAACAGGTCAAGAAATAGTACAGAAACTTACCACTTCGTTGACCCTATTGGATATTCATAATCCTACCTTGGAAGACGCGTACGTAGAAATAATTACGAAAAATAATGCACAACCTTAACGCAATTTTTACCATTGCTTTCAGAGATATCATCAAGCTCCTGCGTGATAGATCCAGAATCTTGGCAAGCCTAATTTTTCCAATTATTTTTATTGGAGTTTTAGGAACGAGCCTACAACAAAATCTAGGGAACAATCTCACGTATAATTTTCTGACTTTTGTCTTCATTGGCGTACTAGCTCAAACACTGTTTCAGTCGACTGCTTCTGGCATAATTTCACTGGTAGAAGATCGACAAACTGATTTTGCTCAAGAAATGTTCATCGCTCCAATTTCTCGCTACTCAATTTTAATTGGAAAAATCTTAGGAGAAACCCTCGTGGCTTTAGTGCAAATCATTGGCGTGATTTTATTTGCATTCGTAATAAACATACCTCTTGATTTGGTGAGCCTGCTACGAATGGCTCCTTTCTTCCTCGTGGCAGCATTTTTTGGTGGAGCGTTTGGCGTGATGGTGATGGCAGGATTGAGCGAACAGCGGGCGGCAAATCAGATCTTTCCATTTTTACTCTTTCCCCAGTTTTTCTTAGCAGGAGTCTTTAATCCCATTCAGCATTTGCCGCTACCGATCTTCATTGCGTCTCGAATCTCACCAATGACATATGCTGTTGATTTGCTTCGGAGTATTTACTACTTTGGTAAACCAGAATATGCCGATGTAGTGCTGTTTAATCCACTGATTGATCTCACTGTTGTAATTGGTTTTGGTCTACTCTTTGTTTGTATCGGAACGTTTTTATTCGTTCGCAATGAACGCAATCGATAACAATGCGATATCTTATTTTTATTTGTATTGTTTTAGCTAGCGGCTGGTTAAAGAGTAGTAATTCCATTCCGATTGATCTTGATGAAATCGCTTGGATTCACGACGCGCAAGTGTATCAATGGAGAGTAACCAACAATTGGGAACATTTTAATTGGAACCAAAAAAAGAAATCGATGGATTGGACTTCTGAGGATTTTCGTTTGTTTGATCAACCTCATTTCGCGAAATATATCTATGGATTTGCATTATCTACAGCAAATATTGTTCCCTGGCAAAATACAAACCGCGAAAACAACTTTCGTCTCTTTATTGCACAAAAAGTTTCTGGCCACTATTTACTCACAAATGATGCTAGCTCAGAAATTTTTGGCCATGCTACAATTGAATCTATTAAACTTTGTCGATGGATTAGTTTATTTTTTGGTTTAACCACTTTACTGATTCTTTTTCTCTTCTTAACTTACAAGTTTTCCTTGTTAATGAGTTCGATCACTTTATTTCTGCTGACCACTAATCCCACTATTTTCTACAATCTTCATCTGGCCACCAGTGACTCAATATCACTATTTTTCATAGTCATTAGTCTTATTTTATTTTACTTGCTGTTTTTTGAAAATCATTTAACCAATAAGGCAGGATTTATACTTCTCTTTCTATCTGCTGTATCCTCCGCTTTTGCAGTCAGTACCAAAACTAATAGTTGGTTGCTGATTTATGTTCTTTTACTAGGACAACTCCTATTCTGCGATCGTGGTCGATTAGTAAATTGGAAAGAAACTGTTACAAAAACCTGTCTCTGGTTTTTTCTTTTCGTTGGTACCTATATTTATTTGCAGCCAGAATTATGGACCTCACCGACTGCTGGATTTGTTAGATTTTTTTCTCAACGTTTAGCTCAGCAGAATCAGTTTGTGCATTCATTCGGCACAGTAGGTTTTTTTGAATACCACAAGTGGTTGGTTGAGCTGAGTGCTCAGTCAAATCATGTCGTAATAACTATCATCAAAGTAACTGTTCTACTAATTGCATTGATTAAATTTATCAAAATATTCCTCACTAATTTTTCAAAAACAAATTTTCTAATCAAGCAATTAATTATTGTCACCCCTATCTGGCTCTTCTTTTTTTTCTCTGCCAGAATCGGATTCGATCGGTATGCAATTTGGCCAATTATCATTCTAGCCATCTTTTCTAGTTGGATACTTACTCGTAAAAAACTGCTGATATAATTATTTCGTGTCAGCCACGCAACAAGAAATCGCTTTACCAAATGAGACAAGTCCATTGTTTTGTAACGATCCCACTGAGTTTTGTCGATTGTTTTTGGTGCATCTACAGAATCCCGACGAAACCCCTCCCCAGACCTCTACTCTTGCTGGCAGAATTGTTCGCACTAAAACAGCTATTGAAGCATCTTTGCTCGCAGATGAACCAGGAAGAGATATCGTTTTTTGCCAACCAAGTGATTCACTTAATCAATCTGCAAAAAGTACCGACTTTGCCGACATTCTTCCCTCACTTGGATTTACCAGAAACGAGATTAATGACTATTTAGCCAATGGCTATCACTTTTACTTAGTTGTTTTTCCCAAGGACGAAATGTTTCTTGCAGATTGGGATTCCTTACGATTGCTCTTTAGTCAAAGATATCCTGAGTTAGCAACGACAATTGCCGCACTTTGGGATGAAACCAAAAAAGTGCCATTCGATCAAATTGATTCTTCAATTTCCTTACCCAGGTTTTTATCAATTCCCAAAGAGCAACGGACAGCCAAACAATTACGTGGTCTGCTCTTTAAACTCTGGCGATTGAATAAAGATTTTACTGGCACCGGTCTTACTTCGGGCGGTCTTCCAGAAATGTTGATGCTCAACCAAATAATCTCAACAATCAAAAACGTTAGCTGGGCGCGACTGGATGTTCGACCGTATACTGATTGAATAAATTTCATATATCACCTGTGATACGATAGACACTATTGTGTTTGAAGTTTCATCGTTACACCCGATTTTACAAGCTTTCCTCGCAGGTCTTTTTACTTGGGGAGTCACTGCCGTTGGAGCATCAGGTGTTTTCTTCTTTTCAAAAATCAATCAAAAATTATTTAATGGCCTACTTGGCTTTGCCGCTGGTGTCATGATTGCGGCTAGTTTTTGGTCATTACTTGCACCATCGATTGCCCTAAGTAAAGAGTTGGGCAACCAATCATGGGTTGCGCCGGCAATTGGGTTTATTCTTGGCGGTTGTTTTCTCTGGATATTAGATAAAATTATTCCTCACCTGCATATTGGCTCACCAGTAAATGCAAAGGAAGGACTTTCGACTCGGTGGAAAAAAACTGTACTTTTATTTTCATCTATTACTCTTCATAACATACCTGAAGGATTAGCTATTGGAGTGGCATTTGGTGCGGTGGCGGCAGAGATTCCGGGCGCAAGCTTGGCGAGCGCCATCGCTTTAGCCTTTGGCATTGGTATTCAAAACTTTCCAGAAGGCTTTGCTGTTTCGATGCCATTTCGCAGAGAAGGTTTAACAAAAATGAGAAGTTTTTTACTTGGTCAAGCATCTGCGATGGTAGAACCAATTGCGGCAGTTATTGGCGCCGCACTGGTGATTGTAATGCGACCAGCGCTCCCCTATGCCCTAGCATTTGCTGCTGGCGCCATGATTTTTGTTACTGTAGAAGAAATCATTCCCGAATCTCAATCAGAAGGCAGCAGTGATTTTGCCACTGCCGGTGCCATGTTGGGCTTTGTAGTGATGATGATCTTGGATGTAGCGCTTGGCTAGGTTACAATACAGCCCTAGTTAGATTGGAGACGTCGCATAGTGGCCAATTGCAACAGGTTGCTAACCTGTACCGGTTTTCCGGTCCGTGGGTTCAAATCCCACCGTCTCCGCCACTTTTCTAAATCAGCCGTTTTATTCAAATCCCTGAGCGGTTCCCATAGCTTAGTGAGCCGAGTGGCAACTAGTTTTCCATCCAAAATATCGCAGTTCCAAAGTAACGATTTTATCAAATCACGTCGTACCGCATCATCGCCATTGTTAAAGATCTCTGAAAGACGGCACGCCTGGTTCTTAAGCTCTTCGACCAGCTCCAAAGTATCATTGGTAGAAATAGACTGGTGGTTTTCCAAGACTACCATTAGCTGTGCCTTTTCATTCAGAAACGATACTCTCCGAGCATTGTATCGCTCACTCGAAATTTGATCATTCAAAAACATATCCTCCAACCTCTCTAATCGCTGTTCTAAGTTATGAACCAAATTTTTTATCTCTGTTTCATTTGTTGCAGATTTATTGGTTTCTTCTAACTTACTTTTTTTATACATGTTGAATGACAAGTTGGCTCGTACAGGATCTAAAGTAAAGTCTTCACAATACTGAGCGAATAATATTTTGATATCCTCTTCACTTAAATATTTTTTATGTTGATCACAATTGCCCTTGCCGTTGGTACAGCGATAATAAGTATATTTGCCTTTGCAAACACTAGCAGTAATTTTGCAACCACACTTCCCACAGAGTAGATAATCTCTGTAGGTAAATTGTCTGGTTTGTTTTCTTGGCCTGCTTCTGCCTGCAAGTATTTCTTGCACAATATCAAATGTGGCCTGAGTGATTAGAGGGGTATGCTTCCCTTTATAGTAAATACCTTTTCTTTCTATGACTCCGTAATATTCTGGATTGGTTAGGATTCTATGCAGAGTTGAAACAGACACTTTGTTTC
>DAOQVB010000031.1:8598-10266 GCA_035341315.1 Candidatus Woesebacteria bacterium
TAGGGTTTTTACCGAGTATTCACCTGTCGCAAAATAGTTAAAAGCATTAGTAATATGCTTGGCTCGAATTGGATCGGGCTTAATTCCTCTTCCTGGTTGGATGTTAATGTACCCAATCGGTGCATAGGTGGGATACTCCCCTTTAAGGAGTTTGCTCTCGTTTCCTGCTTTGACTTTTACTGATAGATCTCTGGAGTAATGGGACGAAAACACAATGTCGAATCCCAAATGCAACATTGATTGCTGTGTATCATAGGTGGTACTTAGTGTTTTAATTTCTTTTAGATATCCCGATTCATATAGCTTAACAAGCAATCCACCTTCGATCATATTTCTTGACAGTCGGTCGGCGTGAACCACCATTATGGCATTTGCCTCACCATTCTCTATTCGTTCGAGCATGTGAGTAAACAAAGAGCGATTTTGATCGGTTTTAGCGCTTTTTGATTCTTTAATGATACCGACTATGTGTAGCTTTTGATTTTTTGCCAGATCTAGGAGTAGTCGTTGTTGGGTATCCAATGATTGAATTTGTTTCGTTTCTTCTTCTGATGATTTTCTGCAGTAGATAAAGTACTTAAGTTCTGTCATTTGGTCTCGGATTATACAGCTTAAAAATTGCTGTTCCATTTTTTTCTGTTTCGAATACTTTAGTAAATTCCATGCTCATTGATGAATTTTGCTCTAACTTTCGTATAATTTTTTCTGCTTCCTCTCCATAGATTTTTTTTGGTCTAATCAAATTTCTAGATGTGTAATACAGTCTGTGACCAAGCTTTCTCGGATCATCAAAACGCTTGCTTAAATACTTAGATAAGTAAGCCGAAACACCATATGAATTATTCATTGCAAGAATTTTTGTATACCCATGACCCCATATTTTCTCTAACTTTTCGTTATCTATATATGGCAGGTTACATATCATGTGGTAATGTACTGCCCCACGATCTTGAAATTCAGTTACTAGAATGTATTTAAAATTTGGAAATGTGTTTTTTAATTTTCTTAGAAATTTTTGTAAATAAGCCAGGCACTCTTTAATCTTGGTAATATCGAAATCATTATCATTATCGTAGGTAATGGTCACAAATTTGTCATATTTACTAAAGTTACCAACTGCCAACCGCCGTATATTATTTATTGCCCTCGTAATTGTTCGTGATTTATATTCCTCAGAACGAGCTTGTGACTTGGCTTTGTTAGAATAGACTTTTTTCCCAATAATTAATGGAAATTGATAATCATAAACATCATATGAATTACCAGTTTTAACTACTGTTTTCCATGAGAGTTGTAATTTAGTGACGTTATTATCAAGTCTAATCGGAGTCGGATTTTCAATATGAGGGGCTCGCCCTAAAGGGCTAGCGCCAAGAACCTCAATAGCATCAGCTTCCAAACTCACAGCATCCTCTTTTCTTCTTGAAGATGGGAGTAGCGATAGAGGGCTTTGCCTAAGTAGTAAAGGGACTGGGTGATTTCAGCTGTATATGCTTCCGTAGGTTCGGCAAGAACTATTCGTCTAATTGAAGCAGAGATACTTTGTGTTGAAACCTGTGTATGATTTGTCCATTTATGAAAATCAACACCCATCTCGTGGGCTGTTCTCATATTTTATTTTTTTACATAAATGGACGCTACTCTCGCTGTAGCAGTTGCTTGTTTAGA
>DAOQVB010000032.1:0-10216 GCA_035341315.1 Candidatus Woesebacteria bacterium
GAAAGTAGCGACGCTGTAGGAGTTCGTTATGTTTACTCTTCCTAATCTCAATTACAAATACGATGCCTTGGAGCCATTTTTTGATGCCAGGACGATGGAGATCCATCACACGAAGCATCATCAGGCATATATAGATAAATTAAATGATGCACTCAAGACATATCCAGAATGGCAACACAAAACAGTTGAGGAGTTGCTCGCAGATTTGAAATCCGTACCCGTACCAATTCGCACTGCAGTGCGCAATCATGGTGGGGGACACGCTAACCACACATTATTTTGGGAATGGCTTTCACCTGATGATCAACTCACCGCATTAGCTAATCTGACTGAAATGTTTCAACCATTTGGTGGCTTTGATACTTTCAAAGATCAATTTGCCCAAGTTGCCCTAGGTAGATTTGGCTCTGGCTGGACGTGGTTAGTAGCTAACGATAAAAAAGAATTGTCGATTATTTCCACAGCTAATCAAGATTCTCCACTGAGCGATGGTCTTACACCACTGTTGGGCTTAGATGTTTGGGAACATGCGTACTATCTTAAATACCAAAACCGTCGCGCTGATTATATTGAAGCATTTTGGCATGTGGTGAACTGGGGTAAGGTGGGTGAGTTGTATCGTAGCGCAAAAAAATAGTAGTGTAATTTGATGCTGTACTGTGTACTCAGTGTGTAGTACAGTGAGTTTAGTAACATCTGTAAATAGTCTTAAAAAGAGGGGAGAGTAATGAAACTAAACAAATTAGCACTTGGGGTATTGACTCTTGGATTAGTGGGAGTTTTTGGTCTCCAGCAAATCGGGAAACCCATTACTGTTTCAGCCGCTACCAGTCTCACGCAAGTTGTCAGAAATACTTTGGTGACTGCTGTTCGAGACCCATTTTATCCAGACTATTATCATCGTGTATTTGTTTTCCCAACAGCATTTGCCGGTTGGTGGTTTGGTGATGCGTATGCCTCAAATCTTCATTTAATTACTTTTACAAGTCTTGATCCTAGATTAAATGAAATGTCCAGATCGTTTTACACATTGGGCTATAGTGGTGGCGCTCGTGGTCTTGAGTTACCGATTATGAATGGTACAGTTCCAGATAGTGCTTATATGTACTATCCTGGATCGCTTACAGCATCAGATGATTTTCACTTTTTCTTTCCCGCAAGTCCTTCGGGTGAATTAACTTCTCCAGTTAGGGTTCAAATGGAAGATATTTTAGATAGAATTGTGTATGTTCCCGCTCGCTGGTGGGAACCAATGCGGTAGTCGTGTGCTATAATCACCACCAATTGTAATTAGTAGCGCTGGCGTTCCCATTAACCGAGTGTTGATGGTCCAACCGCTCATCGAAGCCAGCAAGGAGCATGTGTATGATGAAACTAGTAACTGATGGTCGTGTTCGCAAGTACGAATTAACCTTTTTGATTCCTATTAATTTTACTACGACTGAAGTAAGTAAATTGCTAGAACAAATTGAGTCTTTGTGCAAAAAACACAAAACTGAAGTAGTTTCTAAAACAGAATGGGGTGAACAAGCCTTAGCTTATGCTATTCGCTACAAAGGCAAACCACTCAATTCGGCGGTCTACCATCACTGGGTACTAGAAGCCCCAGCCAAACAAATTGCCCCTCTTGAGAGAGCGTTACGACTGACACCAGAAATTGTACGATTTTTACTTGTAGTTGTGTGATAAGAAAGGAAGCTTATGTCCGCACGATCGTTAAATAAAGTGATGCTGATTGGTAATTTAACCAGAGATCCAAATTTACGGTATACTCCCAATAATACTGCAGTTTGTTCGTTTGGATTGGCTACCAATCGTAGTTGGACGCCAGCTGATGGAGGCGAAAAGCAAGAAAGTGTTGAATTTCACAATGTCGTAGCCTGGTCGAAATTGGCAGAGATTTGTGGCCAACTCTTGCACAAAGGCGACAAAGTCTATGTGGATGGTCGTCTGCAAACTAGAGATTGGCGTGGCGATGATGGTCAAGATAGACGAACCACCGAAGTTGTAATTGAAAATATGATTCTACTACGATCAGTTGGTGGTCAGTCAGAAGAAGGAGTTGGTTTTGAAAGTGATGAGGCTCAGGTAGCTCCACGACCCGCAAGGGCAAAGTCTAAAAAAGCCAGTGAAGATGCTGGAAAAAGCAGTGACTCAGCAATGCCTGATGATTCAAGCATGAGTGCGCCAGTCACAACCACTGATGATATCGCCGATGTAGAAGATGTCGCCGACGACGTGCCATTTTAGTTTGTAAATAGAAGGAAATAACCATGCCAAAATCAATGAAACAGCGAAAAGAAAAGCGACCAACAATGGCAAAATTGCCAATTGGTAGCGAGTTGAGTTACAAAAACGCCGATCTGCTTGCGTCCTACGTTACAGAGCAGGGAGCAATTTTGCCTCGTCAGGTGTCTGGTTTAACCGCCAAACAACAACGACAGCTCGCCCGTGAGGTCAAGCGGGCTCGCCACTTAGCGCTCCTACCTTTCACGCAAACGGTCTAAGCCCTTGCCATTCTCGTTTCTGTAGGTACAATTGAGCCCATGCGTTTTGTTTTGAAGCTGATTCCACAACTCATTACCGCGGTCTTGCTGGTAGTTGTGGGTATGTTTGCTCAGTACCGGTACGATTTGGTACAAAAAACTGGCCCCTTCCTGGTTCAGCAAACTACTGTTGGAAATACAACTGGCTCCAGGCCAGTTGAGGCTGTTTCACCATCGTCGGTAGACATGGATACGTTTTGGGAAGCTTGGTCATATGTGCAGGCTGATTATCTAGATCCTGCCAAACTTGATCCTCAAACAATGGTGGACGGTGCCACCGCAGGTATGGTATCTGCGCTTGGAGATCCTTACACCATGTATTTGCCTCCAGAGGATAACAAGCGGAGTAGCGAAGACTTAGCGGGTGCATTTTTTGGCGTTGGGATTGAACTGGGATATAAAAATGAAGTTTTAGCGGTAGTTTCACCATTGGCGGGTTCTCCTGCAGAAAAGGCAGGTATTCAGCCGGGTGACTTAATTTTACGCGTCGCCGATGACACAAATCCAAAGGGTGAAGATTCGAGTAAATGGTCGCTCAATAAGGCCGTCGACTCTATTCGAGGTCCAAAAGGTAGCACCGTTACTCTCACTCTCTTTCGAGAAAGCAATGGCGCTGAACCATTTGAAGTTGCATTGGTGAGAGATGAAATCGTAGTCAAATCCGTCAAGCTTGAATTTGTGGAAAGTCAGGGTAAAACATTTGCCCATATCAGCGTGAGTCGGTTTGGTGAGCGCACCAAAGCCGAGTGGGATGATGCGGTTACGCAGATTTTAACAAAAAAACCTGTTATAGCTGGTATAGTGCTTGATCTTCGCAACGATCCAGGTGGCTTTTTTGATGGTGCAATTCAAATAGCGAGTGATTTTATTCCTTCTGGCGTAATTGTTAGTCAAAAGGGTAAATACACCAGTCAAGATTTTAACTCTCTCGGTACGGGCAGGCTGGCGAAAATTAAAACTGAAGTCTTAGTTAATGGCGGGAGCGCCAGCGCTTCAGAGATTGTCGCTGGCGCGCTCCGTGACAGAATTGGTAGTAAGCTCATTGGTAGTAAAACCTTTGGTAAAGGTACGGTTCAGGATAGACGAGAACTCTCAAATGGTGGGGGCTTACATGTAACCATTGCTCGTTGGTTGTTACCTGGCGGCGACTGGATTCATGATGAAGGAATTCCAGTTGATATTGAAGTAACCGTGGATCCTGAGGCAACAACTGACCAAGTGCTTGAGCGAGCCCTGAAAGAATTTTAAATAGAAAATCGTATAACAGCTATATTCTATGCAAGAAAATAGATCTTCATTTGTAAATGGTGTTGTAGTTGCTGGATTAGTTATTGGAGCCTATTTTTTAGGCACGCTTTCGACTAGAATTTTGAATCAAGATCCAGTTGATTTATTTGGTCAATTATCGTTCTTGCAAAATACTCCGCTCAGTAATTGGTTGCCAAAAAACAATGCCGAGCCCACAACAACTCCACTAGGTGATTTAATTAAACAGGGCAAAGAGTTGACTATTCCGGATGTTGTAGAAGCTGCTGGCGAATCTGTGGTAACGGTGGCAATTAAAAAGCAACAAACCATCGTTGATCCGTTCGGTGGTGGGCTTTTTAACTTTGGCCCGTTTAGTTTTGGCAATCCAGCGCTACAAAGAACTGAACAAATTCAACGAGATATTGGCACTGGCTTTGTGGTTGATTCGCAAGGCAAGGTGGTCACCAACAAACACGTGGTTTCTGATACTCAGGCAGAATATTTAGTGGTCGATAAAGAGGGTAATGAGCACAAGGTAGAAAAAATATATCGAGATCCCACAAATGATTTAGCGATCGTTCAAGTGGCCGACCTAAAAAAACCTGCGTTGCCTTTGGGCGATTCGGACACAATTAGAGTAGGAGAGAGTGTGATAGCTATTGGTACCGCACTTGGTGAGTTTCGTCACACTGTGACGACTGGAGTCGTCTCTGGTCTTGGTCGAGGCATTACTGCTGGCGATGGTTTATCACAGTTTGAAGAAATTGAAGGAGTGATTCAGACCGATGCCGCTATTAATCCGGGTAATTCGGGTGGGCCCCTTATTAACGCTCGAGGCGAAGTCATCGGTGTCAACGTAGCGGTGTCTCAATCTGCGGAGAACATTGGTTTTGCCTTGCCAATTAATGTGATTAAAGCTTCACTTGAAAACTTTAATGCAACGGGTCAATTTGAGCGTCCAATGTTGGGAGTGCGCTACCAGATGATCACGGAAAGGGCGGCTCTGACTAATGAAGTGCCCCAGGGAGCGTATGTGGCAGAAGTGGTAGAAAATAGTACCGCAGCTAAAATTGGCATTCAGCCTGGGGATATCATTACCATGATAAATGGTTCAAAATTGAAAGATACTGAGTTGGCTGTTATATTAAATAAATTGAAAGTTGGCCAAAGTGTAAAAATCGAAATTTGGCGCGAAGGGGAGTTTAAAGAATTAGAAGCCACTCTGCAAAGTGAAGTCGTTAATCAGTAGGAATGATTAGGAGATTTTCCATTGCGCCTCTCAAATCCAGTAAAAGCGTCTCTAAATTACCATTAATGATTGATTCTAGGTTGTGCCAGCTCTGTTTAGTCCTATGATCGGTAATTCGGTTTTGAGGATAGTTGTAAGTACGGATTTTTTCGGCGCGACGGGCTTGGCCAATGGCGCTGCGAGCTTCGCCAAGTTGGGCGAGTCTTTTTTCTTCTTCAATTTCCCAAAGTTGAGCCCGGAGCAGCTCGAGGGCAATTTTTCGATTCTGTTCTTGGCGTTTTTCCTGTTGGCAGGTGGTGGCAATTCCTGTGGGGATGTGTGTTAGGCGCACGGCACTACTGGTTTTGTTGACATGCTGGCCTCCCGCGCCGCTGGCGCGAATGAATTGCCACTCTAAATCTTCATCTCGAATAGTAATGACATGAGGGGGAACTTCTGGCAACACTGCTACCGTCGCAGTGGAAGTATGAATTCGACCCTGAGCTTCGGTTTCTGGTACTCGCTGTACTCGATGCACTCCCGACTCATATTGAAAAATCTCATATGGAGTAAGAATGATATTAGAAGATAAAGTATCGTTTTCGAATACATTTTTACCAACTATTTTAATGACAAAATCATCAATATAGGAAACCCGAAACTTAGTGGTCTCTAGGTAGCGTACGTACATGCGTAATAAATCACTAGCCCAAATTTTTGCTTCGTCGCCACCGGTTCCGGGACGGAACTCCATAGTGCAATTGGTTTTTTGTGTAGAATCAACTTCGACATCAGTAGTTTGATTTTCGCTTAGTTGTGAAGCGGCTTGAGTAAGTAATTCTATTTGAGTCCTCAGTTCTATAATCTCAGCCCGAGCTAGATCTGCATATTCAGGATCAGCAGCTAACGCTTTAGCTGCCTCGAGTTTTACTTGAAGTTGGTCGATTTGTGCTTGATAAGGATTCATGATTAGCACTATTGTACCGCACTAGAGATACACAGAGTTAGTTGAAGCGTGAAAGTTAAGCTTTGGGAGCGTCTGCAGGTTTTGCGCTTTTGCGAAGTTGAGACTGTTGATCTTGTAAAATTTCTCGATAACTTTTGCTTTCTTCAACCGCGGCATCAGCTTGTTTGGCTAGTTTCTTTTTCTTTTTGCCAGCGGTATTTTGAGCATTCTGCATCTTTTGTATAAATTTATCAACTCTACCTTGACGATCTACAAAACGCATTTCACCAGTAAAGAAAGGATGTGAAAACGAGGTAACATCAAGTCGGACGACGTAGTAGGTGACACCATCAACTTCGCGAGTTTCATCACTCGTCATGGTGGATTTACTAAAAATTTCTTCTTTTGTATCTTCATCAATAAAGATGATTGGATTAAGGGTGGGGTGTATGTTTTGTTTCATAGTGGCTCCAAGAGGGAGTAGTATAGCATAAAAATTTCTATCAAGCTGTCACAAGAAAGTAAAGGACCATTTATGATAAACTGGTGCCAGGATTAAACTCCACAGCTCGTGTCCACCCATTCAAATTTGGATTAAATTCCCAGTTACTGTCCATTTTGAAATTATACTGTTTGAACTGCCTATTACTCGGATAAAATATCTTGCCCTCTAATTCAGTGGGCAAGTCCTTGTTAAAAACATCTTTGGGAGAAAGTCTGCTAATTTTGGTAACACCGTCTCCTGCTAATACTCGTGACCTTAGCTTTGTATTTTCAATATAGACTAACCGTTCACCATCGGCAATCCACATGTGGGCCCTTAATCGAATTACCAATTGTTTGCCATCATTTTCTATGTCTGAACCACCAAGATCAGGAATGATGTAAATTGTTTGCGCACTGTTTTCTATTTCCATTTTTAACATTAGAGCAGTATCTGTAGGGTCGTTAGTATCTGAGGGCAGTTCCACAGAAATAATCGGCACGACTGTTTGGCCCTCAAAGATTGTCCCAGGTTGGACAATCTTGTTAAGCGCTGCCTCAACCATGGCGATAAGAGCTCGTTCGACTCTGCCAACTTGAAGCTCTGGCTTGATGGGAGTGGGATCTATGTTGCATGCCTCTAGAACCGCGATGGCCACACCTCCTAAGGCGAGCATCCCAGCTCCTATGAGAAGCCTTCTCCTTTCTTTGGGATCAACGGGTTCTGTAGTTCCGTGAACTTGATTGAGTGCAGATACGAGACGCTCTTTAAGTAAGTTTTGCATAGTATGATTGCAATGAATACTGACAACCGATAATTATATATCAAAAGATATCAAAAGTCACATATTTTGATTAACATTATTTGCTATACTGAGTTTATAAAAAGATTTGAAAGGAGGAGTTATATACGAAGAAATCTTTGAGCGTGGGGTCCTGAGTGAATCAGGAAGACGAGGATGAGGGCCACTTGAGTAAAATCAATTGGAATCGGACCAGTTATGTACATTAGTGGAGTAACTGAGTATCTGCGGAAACCCTCTGGGCGAGTGAATGTCCACAAGTGCTAAGTCAAAACTACTCGGTAACGAGTAATCACAAAGCTTGAGCATATTTCACCCAAAGTCATTTACTTTGGTTTTTCTGTAATTATGTAATCTAAAAAGGAGCATATATGTGTGGTATTTTTGCGTATTTTGGTACAAAAGAGGCAGACAGTATTGTTCGCCAGGGCTTACAAAACTTGGAGTATCGTGGTTATGATTCTTGGGGAATTGCCGTTACTGATGGTAGTCAAGTAGGGATGGTAAAAGCCATTGGTGAGGTACCCAAAAAATTGTCTGATAAACAAAAGATAAAAGGACAAATAGGCTTGGGCCATACACGTTGGGCAACTAATGGAGGAGTCACTCAGGTAAATGCTCATCCGCACCTGGCTAAATCTGGGGAATTCGCAGTGGTCCATAACGGTATTGTGGAGAATGCTGATGAGTTAAAAAGTGGATTAATTAAGAGGGGATGGCGATTTCAAAGTGAAACTGATACTGAAGTAATCGTTTATTTACTTGAGGAGGCTTTGCAGAAACAACAGAATTTAGTTTTAGCTGTTAAGGCGGTTTCAGCATTGCTACAGGGAAGGAATACTTTTGGTATTTTGACAAAATCTGGTGAGTTATTGGCAATGAAAAAAGGTTCTCCACTGGTTGTTGGTCGAAGCAAAACTCTAGATGAGTATTTTCTTTCTTCAGATACAGCTTCATTAGTTGGTTTAGCAGATCAGTTTCTAGTTTTAGATGACAGACAATTAGTAGTGGTACGGAAAAATGGGGTCGAGTTACCCCAACTAGGACTCACTAATGGAAAAGGGGAAACTATTCAGGCTCAATGGGAAAAACTGGCTTTGGATGATCAATCTTCAAAATTAACCGAGAAGCACTATATGATTCAAGAGATTTTGGAAACACCGTCAGTAATGAAGACATTGGCGCGACAGTCAAAAGCAAAGTATCAATTAGTCGCGCGATTGATTAAACAGGCAAAAAAAGTGTTTGTTATTGGCTCTGGAAGTACTGGATTAGCAGCAGCTTCTATTGCTAGTCACCTGAGAGAATCTGGAGAGATTGAGGCAATAGCACTGGTTGGTGCCGAAGCGAGTAGTTACCTGCCGTTCGTAGATAAACACACGGTGATCATTTCGCCTTCTCAAAGTGGTGAAACAGCTGATGTGTTAGAGGTGTTAATTACCGCTAAACGGCAGGGAGCCAAATTGATCACATTCGTGAATATGCCAGGCAGTAGTATGGCAAGATTGGCGGATGTCAGCTGTATGACCGAGGCTGGTCCCGAACGTTGTGTGATGAGCACTAAGGTTTTTTCAGCACAAATAACTTGGGGGTACTTGATCGGTCAGGCAGTAGCGGGAAGATTACTTGAGGGGCAAAAAAATGTTTTGGTGGCAGCGCAACTCCTTATAGAAACTTTGGCAAACAAGAATTTCCAAAATACAATCAGGAAATTAGTAAAGAGTTTACTCACGATTAAAGACATTTACCTATTGGGTACTGGCGAGTTATTACCAATTGCTCAAGAGGGAATGGTGAAGTTGATAGAAGGTAGTTACAAACATGCCCATGCGTTGCCAGCGGGGGATTTGAAACATTATGCAATCACGCTGATGGAAGTTGGAGTACCGGTAATTTTGTTGGATCCAGGTGAAGCTGGTGAGAGGCAGGCAATTTTAACTGCAGCACATGAGGTGGGTGCGCGCGGAGCGCGCACTATAGGCATTGGGCCTAGTCCCACTGATGTCTTCTCAGAGTACCTACAGACACCCAATTTTGGTGAACTCCAAGCAGTCGGCAGCGTGGTTGTGTTGCAACTACTCAGTTACCACTTGACTGTGATGCTCGGCTTGCCCGTGGACAAGCCTCGCAACATTGCCAAAAGCGTGACGGTAAAATAATAACTCCAATTGACATAACGTATATGATCATAATATACTAACATAATGAATGTGGTACCAAAGCCGATTTCTTTTATTTGGGATTCAGGAAATCTCGAAAAGAATTGGGTCAAGCATGCCGTTCATCATAAGGAATCAGAAGAAATTTACTTTAATAAACCACTGCTGATTCTGAGTGATGCTTCGCACTCAAATACAGAAAAAAGATATTTTGCATATGGAGTAACAAATAAGGGGAGAAAATTAATGATCGTCTTTACTATCAGGAAAAATTCCATTCGAATTATTTCTGCTCGAGATCAGAATAAAAAAGAAAGGATGAACTATGAAAAAACTACGTAATCTTAAACCAATCCCAGTCTTTCGTACCGAGGACGAGGAAAGAGAATTTTGGGCAACAGCTGACACTACGGAGTATGTTGATTTTGATACTCCTATTGCATTTGATTTGTCCAAGTTAAAACCAACGACTGAATCTATTTCATTGCGATTGCCAAGTTATTTATTGATGAGAATTAAAGAAATTGCTAACTCAAAAGATGTGCCGTACCAATCATTAATGAAGGTGTTTCTCTCCGAGCGAGTTGAGCAAGAACTACGGACTAAATCAGTCTAGTGGACAAGCCTCGCAATATTGCCAAAAGCGTGACGGTGAAGTAAATAGATTTGTTTTATCAATAAAAATTTGACAAGAGAGTATATAATCAAACTATTGAGATGTAATAGATACACACTGTGTGTTATGTACAACTCAGCACTTTGACAGCAACACAAAGAAATCATGAAGAAATACGACTCCAGAG
>DAOQVB010000033.1:0-9944 GCA_035341315.1 Candidatus Woesebacteria bacterium
CAACTCGAGCTGTTAGCTCAGCAACAATGGGGGCAACATCTGCTTCCAAAGGGGTTCGATTTTGTGGATGTCTAATTTTAGCTAACTCAGTTGCAACAGATGTAATAACCTCGTGGGTTTTCATAAAAAAGCCGCCTTTCTAACCCATCTTTTTTGTTTTACCTTCAGGAAAAAATTCTGGATGTTGGAATCGATGAAACTTGAATGTGGGGTGCATTTTCGTTCCAAATTTATCTTCTACTTGATTATATTCGCTATTTAACTCTTTCAAAGTTTTGATGAAAATTGAGCGAGTTTTTTCTGCCAGATATTTACTTGGTCTGCGACTGGGTTTCAATTCAAGCCTGATATGCAAGTAATGATCTTGATTGTCATCTTGCATTTTTTCTGTAGAAAAACGACCGGTTAGATGTTGCTGTAAATCGGGGTGTTCAAACACAGCTTTAAAGTTTTCTGGATAGATGTTGACGCCATATAAAGTAATCATGAATTGATCTCGGCCAAAAATATATACAAACGGTAAAGGCCAATCTGCGGGTGATATGTTAATTTTCTTACAATCACTTAAAAATTCTGAAGAGTGTTGACTAATAGTCGAAATCAAATCTTGATTATCTAAAATATTCCCCTGATCCTTAATATTGTATTTGATCAGAGGCATCGTAGCGTTCATCGTAATCGCAATATTGCCGCTAATTGATTCTAGATACCTAAGAGTGGGGTCAAATTGATATAAGTATGGGTTGCGTTCGCTATTAAAAAGCAATTGGTTTAACTGATGGTTTTTAGCTGTTTCCCGATGGAGCGCAATGGAAAGCGGGGTTTCAAAACCCATCAAACCCGCATCGGCAGAGCCATAGATGTTAATCATAGTTCGTGAAATATCGGTTTGTTGGACTAATGCAACTAAGTAGTCCCTCCAGTTTTCAGAAAAACCTTCACCCGCACCAAGAAATCTAACGTTAAGTTTGCTCCAATCAATTCCAGATTTGGCTCCATTTTCGATCATCATTTTTATAATTGGTGGATGACAGGCAATAATGGTTTGCTCATAAAAATGAGAAAAAGCCCTAATTACTTTAAAGGTTTCATCTTGGTTGTAGCCTGGATTTGCAATAGTCATCGGCAAATCATGCAACCGGTTGAGATACACGCACATTTGGGTGTACATACCCGCAATCCAATTGCCTAAACCAAATGAATTCACAAACAATGTTTTTTTTGAACGTACCGAAAAAACTTTATCGAAAAGATATTCATGAATGAGAGCGCCTTCAACTTCTTGATCTAATTGGCGCGGCCAAAAAGTGGGTTCGCCGGTTGAACCAGAACTGGCAGCAAACATATGTGTTTGGGTGAGATCGCCATCCCAACACCGTTGCTCAATCGGGTAGGTAAGAATGTAGTTATCTTTTGTGGTGTAAGGAATCTCAGAAAAGTCTGCAATGGTTTTAATTAATTCGGGTTTAATTGAAAATTGTTGAAGAAAATCTTTGTAGGCAGGAATTCTTTTAGCGGCTAATGAAAAAAGCTTGAGAGCTTTTTGGTCTGCGTCCTTTTTTAGTTGAGCGGTATCACCAATTTGTTTTCCGTATGAGTTGAGTGGTGACTCTAGATACTGTTGTAACACAGTGTTCATGGTGTAATTCCAGCAATAAGGCTACTAATGAGTTTTTGATCAAGCAGCTCAGCAGCCACTGCCTCAACATATTGCCCCAAGGGCTGTTCTTTTTTGACATATGGCACGCGCTCTCTGATCCACTTGTAGATGGGTTCTGTGGTTGGTGAGAGTTGGTCTGGACCTCCTCTAAGATCGACAGCCTGGCAAGATGCGATTAGATTGGTAGCCAGTGATAAGCGCGTCAGTTTGAGGACTTCTTGATTGAGTAGGGCGGACGTCATTGCGTGAGAAGTTAAGTCCTGGTTTGCTTCTTCGTGAACGCCGAATGCAGTGCTAACTGGTGTAGCGAGTACCGTGGCGTAGACATCATACATGCCCATTTGGGTCTGCAGACCTTTAAAAGTGCACTGGCTAATAGCAGCGGGATCAGAAAGATTTGCTGGCAAATTGTTGTTTTGATGCGGATTAATCAATCTCGCTAAATGTCGATCATTCTGTTTCACAATATGAACGAGTACTTTCCGTAATTTATCTAAAGCATCAGCCATGTACATGGCTAAAAAGTTGCCGCCAGAAACCCATTGATAGGGTTTTTCTCCTGGAAGGACTGTTTCTGGCGTAGTCCAAATGGGGTTGTCTGACACACTATTGCAGTTAGTAGCAATGGTTTCCCAAATTGAATCGAGTGTTTCCCAGTCAGGACCCAGATATTGTGGTAGGCAACGAATACTATAACTATCTTGGATAATGGTATGTTTTTTTCTCCGTTTGGGACCATTCAGTTCGTCAACTACGAGCTGACTTTGATAGAGCAATTTTCTGAGTGAATCTGCAACAAATCTTTGACCCTCATGTGGTCGAACATCAGCCAACAAAGGATGAAAATTGCGGTTACTTCCTTGAAGAGCCTGAACCATCATGGCTGCACTCCCAAGATTTACCAACATAAGTTGAATGGCATCCAAGGTCTGAATCACTGCAGCTGCTGAAGAAAAATTATCACCATTAACTAGCGCCAAACCTTCTTTGGGCTCAAGATCTATTTTTGGAATTCCATTTGCTTTCAGTGCTTTACTAGCGAATGTTTTTTCACCGTTTTTTGTACGCACATATGCACTGGGGTCATGGATAAGGACTGATGCCAGTCGGCCATTGTGCGCTAGATCGCCAGAAGCGCCAAGTGTGCCATAGAAACCAACAACCGGAGTAATACCTTTGTTTAAGAGTTGGACAATCGTTTCGAGTAGTTCTAAACGAATTGAGCTGTAACCAGGCAATAGCATATTCACTCTCAGCAACATCGCAGCTCGGACGATATTAATTGGAATTTCTGGTCCCGTGGATACATCAACGTGAACGATTGCTTGAGAAATTTGTTTCGCCTTCTTATATCTATCGGTTGTTCCGCCTTCATTCAGCACTCTGCCTGCTTGACCACCGTAGGCACTAGAAACACCGTAGATTGGAACTCCAGATTCAATTTGTTCTAGCATGGCCGATCGAACAGCTTTAATTCTTTGTAAAACTTCTGGATTGGGACTGAGCAGAACAGTCGAGTTGAAATTCGCCACTGCGTACACGTCGCTGAGTGAAAGTGTTGATTCTCCATCAAGCTCTATTTGTTGAGGTGTATTAAAAATAGTAGCTAGTTTGTTTACTAACTTAGTTAACTGCATCGTACCCACATCATGCATCATATTCACATCGCTTTCTGAGTAATCATGGACGAAAAGCACGAATAGTATACAGTATCGCGTAGTAATTTGTTTGTACTCATTGCTGAAGGGATATGATACTATTTACTAGCAATATCCGTGGGACGAAATTATGCCAAACCAACACAAAATTCTCTTAGTTGACGACGATGAGTTAATTCGAGATCTATATTCAGAAGTCTTAAAAGACGCTAATTTTGACGTCCAATCTGCTAAGGACGGGCAAGAGGGTTTTGAAATGCTTAAACAAGGTGGCTATGATGTAGTATTACTTGATCTAATTATGCCTGAGCTTGATGGTGTTACTGTCTTGCGAAAATTACACGATAATCCACCAGGAAAGCCAAATAAGCACATTATCGTGCTCACGAATTTAGATTTTCAACCAACTCTAGAGGAGGCAATGGAGCTGGGAGCCGAAAGTTATCTAATTAAAAGTGCCCACACTCCTGATGAAGTTGTGGAGCAAGTGACCGCAACAGCTTCAGCCTGAAGATGAAGCGGGGTTGTCACGAGGTCTAGCTTGAGGTATACTACATTCAAGCTTTTTTGGAAAAAGGCTCACCGGTGAGTCTTTTTTTATTATTACAGAGTAAAGACAAAGGAAATTATGCATAACTCAAGCTCAACCGTCATTCGTACAGAATTTGCGGCAGCAATTAGTCAGATTGCCAAAGAACGGAAAATTGAAGCAGAATCAATTTACGAAGCTATCAGGCAAGCGCTTGTTTCGGCCTATCGGAAGCAATATGGTCTTGATGAAGAGCATTACTACTATGTGATTCTTAATCAAGAGAATGGCGAATCTAGGATTCTTAGGGCTCCAGTAATTACTAGAGATGAGGAAACGCTAGAACCAATAACTTGGGATGAAACAAAATCCGAAGATGTGACTCCAGCAGGCTTTGGTCGGATTGCTGCCCAAACTGCCAAACAAGTAATTTTGCAAAAAATTCGTGAATCCGAAAAAGATCATATTCTCGCAGAATATGAAGAAAAAATCGGCGAAATTGTCTCTGCACAGATCCTACGCATGGATGGCAGGAAAGTAATTTTGGATTTGGGTCGAGGGTATGGTGTCATGCCTCCAGAAGAGCAGATGCGTGGTGAGTTTTATCGAGTTAATTCTAGAATTACCGTTTATATTAAAGAAATTCGCGAGTCTTTTAAAGGCAAAGTTATTATTGTGTCTCGAGCAGATGCAAAGTTAGTTAGCCAGCTTTTTGCTCGCGAAGTACCAGAAGTTGGTACGGGAGCAGTAGAAGTGGCATTAATTGCTCGTGAAGCTGGCGTTCGCACCAAGCTGGCAGTCAGATCAACTCAAGAAGGCGTAGATCCAGTTGGTGCCTGTGTTGGCCAAAGAGGCGTCAGAGTGCAAGAGGTAATTCGTGAATTAAATAATGAAAAATTAGACATTATTCCTTTTACCGAAGATGCAAAATTATTACTAGTGGCTGCATTAGCTCCAGCCGAAAATCTGAAGATAGAGATTGATGAAAAAACAAAAACTGCAGTAGTCACTGCACCAGATGATCAACTTTCGTTGGCCATTGGCAGAGGTGGCCAGAATGTACGTTTAGCCGCCAAACTTACAGGATATAAAATTACAATCAAATCTGCATCAGGCCAAGTGCAATCTCATGCCACTGGTGATGAAGAATATGAGATTGATACGTTTGAAGGATTATCCCCCGAATCCAGAGTCATTTTAATTGAGCATAAATTAACCACCCTCAACGATTTATCTCGTTTCAAAGAAAAGTGGATGGCATTTGAATTGCCAGCTGATCAAATTACACTTCTCTCGGATAAAGTCGTGGTGTTTGAAAAAGAACTTGAGGAAAGAGGTGAGAGTTTGGCTGAAAAAGCTCGCTTGGCTGCCAAAAATAGTAATAATCAAACAAGCGACTCAGCATCGGAGTAAAATAGCTATATGGCTTTACAACCTAGACCACCAGTCGTGACCATTATGGGTCATGTAGATCATGGTAAAACGACATTACTTGATTACTTGCGCAAGTCGCGAATAACAGCTGGTGAAGCAGGTGGCATTACTCAGCATATTGGTGCATATCAGATAGAACATAAGGGCAAGAAAATTACTTTTATCGATACTCCGGGACACGCCGCATTTAATAAGATGCGTGAGCGTGGGGCGGCCGTAACCGATTTTGTGATATTAGTGGTGGCCGCCAACGATGGAGTTAAGCCACAGACTATCGAATCGATTCGCCACATCAAAGCAGCAAATGTGCCGGTCGTTGTGGCAATTAATAAAATTGATCTTCCCAATGTGTATCCAGACGTGGCCAAAGGGGAGTTGGCCCAGCATGGCATTCAAGTGGTGGATATGGGCGGTGATGTTGAAGCTGTGGCTATTTCTGCATTAAAAGGCACTGGCGTTGATGCGTTATTAGATACCATTTCCGTGATGGCAGATCTGCAAAATATAAGCGGCGACCCCGAGGCAGCTTTGCGAGCCATTGTGATTGAATCAGCTATGGATGCTCGCAAGGGAGTGACTGCCTCAGTGATCGTTCAACAGGGAACGTTGCGAGGACGTCAATTAGTCCAAACAGAAGAAGTCTCTGGCAGAGTTCGGATGCTCACCAACGACAAAGGTGAATCATTAGTGTCAGTTGGACCAGGGTGTCCTGCTGAATTAATTGGTTTAGACAAAGTACCCGCTGTTGGTTCACTCATTTGGGAAGCTGGTCAGGAACAACCAACCCTCGTTTCAGCCACCACTGCCGATGCAACCACGCCAATTCCCCAAACAAATACTAATGATGTTGACTATAATTTTGATGATTTGCTGGGCGAAAAGCAAAAATTACCCCTCATTATTCGAGCCGATGTAGAAGGTACATTAGAAGCGATTATTAATAATTTAGATGATGAGAGTATCGATTTACTCGAAGCAGGGGTAGGGGTAATTACTGAAGCAGACTTGGATTTAGCCGAAAGTAGCAAAGCACCAATAATTGCGTTTCACACTAAGGTACCCAAGCACATTGTCACTTTGGCTAAACAGCGCGGGATCAAGATAAAAATGTATCAAGTTATTTATGAGTTGATTGAAGATTTGCAAAAACAGATGCTCAAGTTGATGGAGCCAACTATTGATGAAGTTGTGACTGGTGAAGCAGAAATTCTACAAATTTTCGAAATGAAAGGCGAGCGGATTGCAGGCATTCGGGTTAAAACTGGTGAAATTAAGAAGAATGACTGGCTGCATCTAAAAAGAGAAGAAGAAATTTTATTCAATCCAGTCATCAAAACTATGCGGCACGGCAAAGATGAACTAGACAGAGTCACTGCCAAAAGTGAAGCTGGTTTCACGTTTAAAAATAGAAAACTTGACTTTAAAGTTGGCGATAGAATCATCGCCTATAAAATCGAGAACGAATAGTGTATAATCGCCGACTCGAAGAGTATACATCATGGTCACTCTGGGAAGCAGGTCTGTAACTTGCACCTAAGAGGCATTAATCTTGAAAGGAACATACCATGGCACTAACAAAACCACAAAAAATCCAAGTTATTAAGGATTACCAACTTTTTGAGGGCGATACAGGATCTCCCGAGGTGCAAGTTGCTTTATTAACAGCCTCAATTCAACAATTGGCTGAGCATTTGGCTTCTCACAAAAAAGATAATCACTCCAGAAAAGGTCTGCTCAAACAGGTGGCCAAACGTCGTCGATTACTCAACTTTTTGCTTAAACACGACGAACAACGCTACCGCAAGTTAATTGAGCGGTTGGGCTTAAACAAATAAACCGTTGTTCAACACCACATACTTTTGTTAATTTGATAGTTTAGTGTAAACCATTGCCTTACCTAGAGACGTACTTAAGTGTAAACCTAAGTTGTATTTGAGTGATGAGATCTAACGGATACTTTTATGTTAATATGGTTTGGTGATTGAGAACCCAAGACCAGAAACAGAGAGTGGGCTGCTCGCTGAACTAGAACACTTTCAGGAGTTTCTAGGTAATCCAGAACGAGTCTTGGGTTTTCCTGCAGAAGCGCTATTTAGGCTTGATATCCTCACAAAAAATTACCCGAGTGTTTTTTACCCAACTAGCAATGTTTGGAATAAAAAATATCGGTTGGTAGAGTTGGTTGATCCACAACAACCTGGACACCCTTTTTCTAATGTAACAGGCTACTCTTTTACTGAAACCCAATGGCTCAAGCGTAAATATCCCGATTCACTAGAAATTGCTCAGGCAGAAGTGGGTTTGGCAATTCAGGCATATTGTTTGTTGGCTCTAAATTTGCTTAGAAAGGCGGGGCGCCAAGCATCAATCACGCCGGTTGCTCGTGAGCAGGGAGTCCTAACTCTCGGCCAACTAATTGAACAATTTGCAGATTTTCAACATCAGGTATCTCAGGCCATTTCAGATCTTGAGCAACAGGGAGAAATTAATACAAACTGGCTTTCGATATCAGAAAGCGATTTGGATCACTCTATCGTCAAATTGGCACTATTAGTTCGAATCAAAGAGCAAATTAATCTAAGAGAAACCACAGGCTGGACTCAAATCTCAAACTTTCTCGATCAAGTTGCTGAATATGAACCGATAGATGCTGATGATAATTTCAAAATAGTAGTAACGGGTGCGTTATTGAATATTTCAAATTCTGGATTACACACTGTTTCGTTTAGGATTAGAGAGTACCTATGCACGTCGATCTTAGGTTTATCTGGAGTGTTCCAATTTGATCAAATTCTTGAATTGCTGAGGGCAAGAGAGACTCGCAAGCAGGCTGAGATACGTAAGGAGGTGGCTAGGCAAAGAGCAAATACTAAACTCGAGCGACTGAGGGGTAAGGGAAGCTTGGAGGGAAGATCGCTTTTGCCACAACCACCTGAGGGAGTTAATACGGTTGACTGGCTCAGTCGACAAGAATGGTACCGCAAGCGAATTATTCAGGGAGCCGCAAAAAATGCTGATCAATCTGAGCTTAGTCGAGCGTATCCGAACAATCATTATTTGTACGAAGATGAATACTATCAAAAAACCCTTGAGAAAGCTCGAAAAATAGAGGTGGTAAAGCCAGGACTCATTGCTTTTCTGTTACGTTTTGGAGTAACTCAATTGCTTCGATATGAAGAAGACGATTTGTTGAATATGTATGCAAACTATCAGTTTGGGAAGAGTGATGTGCCGCTATCTGATTACTATTTGCATCTTTGTGATACGCACGACCACAACAATGCACACCTAGTCAATGGAAAAGCACTTCCGAGTGAATACCGGAAGCAAGGAAAAGTTAAACCACTTTTCTGCGAGTTCGACTCACCTCTTGAATTGTATAAAATTCTGATGTTTGTTGCGTCGATCACGATACAAAATCCGAAGTCGGTTTCAATACGGGCACACGGTGGGGTTGGCACTATTTCGTATCCAGTTGCTATAACTACCACTATGGTTGATTTAATTATCGGTCGAATTCAAGCCATCGTTGGAAAAGATGAACGGATCGCTGTACTAGTTGAGTCATGCCATGCTGCTGATAGATCTAACTATGGAAGTTCATTTGCCGAACACATCTCAGAATTGGGGATGGGAGTCTTTGCGCCAGAGGGGTTATCTTATGGCGTGAAATCAGCTGAGATTGATTCTGACGGGTATGTCACTGATGTATTATTCAAAGCTTTTAGCACCAAGCATCTAAAAGGAAAAAAAATACCAGCTAGATGAAACCAGGACAAACTGGGATCATACTATTTTTTTAGTGGAACTAGCTTGGTATCTCCATCAAGATTGAGTACGTTGACAATGTCTGCCGAAGAGGGGATAACGTATTTAGTGGCACCATCGCCTAAGACCTTTTCGCTGACTTCTAGGCGTTTGAGCTTTTCGGCGCGCGGAGTGAAGTTCTTTTCCGCAGCTTGAGCTACTTGTGTTACCGCGTTAGCCTGGGCCTCCGCGCGCAACTTTACCGATTGGGCTTCACCTTCAGCAGTCAGAATAGCCGCTTCTTTAATACCCTGGGCTTCAAGCACTCTAGCTCTTTTTTCACGTTCTGCCTTCATTTGTTGGCTCATGGCTTGAGTAATATCTTGTGGAGGATCAATTTTTTGCAGTTCTACCTTGGTAACTTTAACACCCCAAGGATTAGTGGCTTCGTCCAAAACTTCTCGCAGACTATTATTGATATGATCTCTAGCAGTCAGTGTTTCATCAAGCTGCTTATCTCCAATTAGATTACGCAAATTGGTTTGTGCGAGCGTGGTAGCGGCCAAATTGAAATCAAAAATTTCGAATTCCGCTTTGACTGGGTCAACCACTTTATAATAGATTACTGCATCCACCGTCACGCCCACGTTATCTTTCGTAATCACTTGTTGAGGCATGACGTTAATCACCTGTTCGCGCATATCAACTTTAATCAATTGATCGATGTAGGGGACAATGACGGTGAGGCCAGACTCAACAGTGCTATTGTATTTTCCCAGACGAATCACTAGGCCTTTTTCATATGGTTTCACAATACGTAAACCAGCAGCAATGGTGGAAATGGCAATTAAAAAAATAATGAATAGTGAGGCTGTTGCAAACATCTCGGGTCCTTTACGTTACTTTTTACGGACAT
>DAOQVB010000034.1:0-9936 GCA_035341315.1 Candidatus Woesebacteria bacterium
ACCATCTTTGTTTTATGATTTTGGCAGGAAGTTTCAGCAATCGTGTAAGTGGCCGTTGTTTATGGGGGAGAGTTTTAATTGTTTTCTTTAAAGATGAACGAACGGCTGGGCTGCCACCAAGTAAGTAGAATCGAACTAGAGATACAAATAAATTACCTTTATTCTTTTTTTTGAATCTTTTAAATTGTTTAAAGTATTTTTTCTCTAAGAGGCGAAGTGACTGCATGACAATTGATGGTTAATTGTTTACACTATACTAGAAGTATTGTAGTGTATCAAAAAAGTAAGAGATATCGTAATTTTGTATGCATCCAGATATTGCCTCAAGTACTTGGTTTACTTACCTTGATTTAGATTTGCAGAGAATGGTGATGCTTTCTTTGCGTTTATATGAACGCCAAGAGCTTTCACTTGAGCAGTATGACGATTATACCTTTGTAGTTTTCCCAATGTCCAAAGCCTATGAGGGCTTTTTGAAGCATTTTTTACTGAATACGCAGCTAATTTCGCAAGAAACGTTCAATGATAGAAAGTTTCGGATTGGTCGAGCGCTTAATCCCGATGTTTCTCCGAGACATCGAGATGAACACTGGCTGTATGAAGACGTGGTGAGGTATTGCTCAGCCGAGTTGGCTCGCGAGTTGTGGGAAACTTGGCTGCGCTGTCGGAACCGAATCTTTCATTATTTTCCCAAAGATAGCCAGGTATTGACACTTCCTCAAGCCGGGGAGTATCTTAAGCGAATGCAAGATACCATGCATGAAGCAGTAACCTGCCAAATTTCATTAGAGAAGGAATAAATACCTATGTATCAAAACATTACTATCTCTGGTTTACCCGGAGCAGGCTCAACGACTCTATTACAACATCTTAAGTTAGTGTTAAAAGATGAGGGCTGGCAGGGTTTTAGTGGGGGAGAATTTATGCGCGCATATGCCACCGAAAAAGGGTACTTTGACCCTTCGTCTGGTGGTCATCACGATGCCACTGTGTATAGTGATGAATTTGATCGTGAAGTTGACATGGATATGCGTAGTAAGCTGATGTCAGAAAAAAAATGGGTATTGGAGTCTTGGTTATCTGGATTCTTAGCCCAGCAAGTTCCTGGAGTACTAAAAGTATTAATGGTGTGTAGCAATAAGGCAGTGCGAATCGATAGAATTGTCAATAGAGATGCCATTTCTCCAGATCTCGCTCTCGCCAATATGAATAATCGCTACGAAAAGAACTTAAAAAAATGGCAGCGTGTCTATGCCCAAGAGTGGCAAGATTGGGTTGTGGCGCCAAATCGCGTAAAATCATCGGACCCGATTGATTTTTGGCGTCAAGACCTTTACGATGTAGTTATAGATACATATTCAGTCAGTCAATTGGAAGCTACAAACATTGTACTTAATGCCATCAAATCAACCCAATAACTCCAATCTTGCCACTACACCAGAGAAACTACTGAACGAGCATGTATTGTTTTACCCCTTGTTACTTGTTGCCGTAATAGCCTGGTATGCCTATCGCTGGCTGTTTAGTTTTCCAGTCTGGTTTGATGAGACGCTCGGAAAAGCCTTCTTTTTTGGGTTACCAGTTTGGTTTTATACGGTAGTTTCCAAACGAAAAGATGTATTAGAACCACTTCGTTTTTCTATTTTTCAACAAGGTTTATTACTCGGAGTCGCTTTGGGTGGGTTGTATGGCTTTATTACCTCCACTATGAGTTTGCTCCAATCTGGGGGAGTCGTGGAATCTGCTCAGTTATTTCAGTCTACCCAATTTTGGTATGAATTTGCTCTAGCTCTGTTTACTGGTTTTTGGGAAACGTTATTTTTCTATTGTTTCGTGGCCATGGTAGTTTTTGACAAATACAAAAAAGTATCGCTTGTTTGGCAGATGGCACTGATTGTGATTATTTTTCTAGTTTTCCATCTGCCCAATGCGTTTTTACGATTTAGCCCCGCATTAGTCATGAGCCAAGTTTTATTATTATTCCTGTTTTCACTTGGTCAAGCTCTGGTGTTTTATCGATGGCGTAATGCCTATGCCCTGATGCTGTCACACGCCATTTGGGGTTTAGTGTTGCTTTTCCATGGAACGTAAAAAACACGAATACAGCGAATTAAAATACTAAAATAGAATCAGATTGACATAGTATGTATTGGTTGACAGTATCTCCCTAAGTGTGGCATTCTTATAGCCCAAAAATAGCTTAACTACAACATCTTGTGTTTTGTATGTAACAAAAACACAATGGGTAGTTTTTCACTATGAAATGTCCATATTGCGCTACTACCGAAACCAATGTGATCGATTCGAGGGTGGTTGAAGAACAAACAGCGATTCGCCGTCGGCGAGTGTGCGCCAAGTGTGACAAACGATTCACATCGTATGAGCGGGTTGAAGGTATTGAGCTCAAAGTGGTTAAAAAAGATGGGACAAAAGAAGATTTTACTCGTGAAAAACTCAAACGAGGGATAGTAAAAGCTACCTGGAAGCGACCGGTGTCTATGTCAGACATCGATGAGCTGATAGAAGACGTAGAACGACGATTGCGTCGCAAAGATTCAAAAGAAGTGAAGTCGTGGGAAATTGGCAATATGGTGCTCAATCGATTGAAGAAACTCGATCCGTTGGCATATTTACTGTTTGCCAGTGTCTATAGGGATTTCAATGATATTGAGGATTTTAAACAGGAAATTTCAAAAATTGTTTAGTAACTAGAAAGGTATTAATTCATTATGATGACTGCAGCCGCCAACACACTACCAAAAAAGAAAATGAAGTTTATAGATCGAAAGCTTGACAGTGGGATGGGTCAAGCGGTTGCTCGGCGAACCTATTTGAGGAAGATCACAGATAAGGATTCAAAAAGAGAGCGATGGGAACGATGGGATGAGGTTGCAAGTCGGGTTGCCACTGGCAACACTCTGTTGATTCCTGCTGGCCAGAAAAAACATCGCCAAACCGAATATGAACTATTACAGAAACATATTACGAATGGTTCTATTTTGATGTCTGGGCGTCACTTACAACATGGTGATGAAACGCAACCATCGCGCAACATGGAGGTGTTTACTAATTGTTCAACGGCAGCTGCTTCATATATTTTGTTTTATTTGCTGATGAATGGCTCGGGTGTTGGTAGGTCATACGATGACGATATGAGCGTGGTGGATTGGGACAACATGCCAAATGTTCGCTGTGTGATCTCACAGGATCACCCAGATTTTGAGTGGGGAAACGACGAAAGTGTCAGGGATGCGGTCCACAAATATGGCAAAGAAAATGGCATCAAATGGTTTGAAGTGCCTGATAGTCGCGAAGGATGGGCGCAAGCGATTGAAATGCTTGAGGTAATGGCCTATGAAAAAAAGTGGAAAAATGAAATGTTGGTACTCGATTTTTCAAAGGTAAGAGCCAAGGGTGAACCGATTAGAGGTATGCAAAACAGACCTTCCTCGGGTCCGAAGCCGCTGATGAATGCGATTCGTCGACTCAGTACGATTAAAGGTGCTCATATGTCACCCTGGAAGCAAGCCATGTTTGTGGATCATTACCTTGCGGAGTGTGTGCTGGTGGGTGGCGCGCGCCGGAGCGCGCGCATCGCAACAAAGGTTTGGACAGACCCTGAAATTTTTGATTTCATTAATATCAAACGAGGTGGCTTCTTGTGGAGTGCCAATAATTCAGTTGCTGTTGATGAAAAATTTTGGAAGCAACGCACTGGTCACTCGCAAAAAGTGCTCAACCTTATCTTAGAAGCCAGTTACCATGATGGTACCGGTGAGCCAGGATTCATAAACCAACATCGCTTAGTGCAAAATGATGAGGGATACGCAGGCTATCAAGATGGCAAGTTTGCCGAAGGCCTCAAGTATAAGCCGCTGACACGCACCGAAAAAATGTTGGCCAGAATCGCCCGTAATGCTGAGGCAAAAGTCTATCAACAAATCCCTAATCCCTGTGGCGAGATTAGTTTAAACATGTTGGGTGGCTACTGTGTGATTGCCGATGTAGTGCCATATTATTGTCCAACGGTGGATGATGCCGAAGAAGCTTATCGAGCTGCCACGCGCGCGCTCATTCGGGTAAATACTATGGATTGTTTGTATAACCGCGAAGTGAAGCGTACCAACCGGATTGGTGTCGGTATGACAGGGATTCACGAATTTGGTTGGAATATGTTTGGTTATTCGTTTCGCGATTTGATTGACGAAACAAAAAGTAAAGACTTTTGGTTAACAATCGCACGCTTCAAGCGCGCGGTAGTGGATGAGGCAGAGCAGTACTCCAAAAAGCTGGGCGTAACGGTGCCTCACACCAATACCACTATTAAGCCATCGGGCACGATTTCCAAACTTTTCGCACTGACTGAAGGGGCACACTTGCCCAGCATGCGCGAATATATTCGTTGGGTGCAGTACCGGAGTGACGATCCGCAAGTGAAAAAATATAAAGATCAGGGGTATCCCATCAAAGAACTGCGATCGTACGAAGGTTCCACCGCGGTTGGTTTTCCTACCCAACCACTGATTTGTCGGATTGGCATGAACGGTGAGTTGGTCACCGCTGCAGAGGCCACACCAGAAGAGCAATACAAATGGTTGATGTTGCTAGAAAAATATTGGATCGTTGGGGTAGATGAGCAAGGTAACCCTTTGGAAGATACTGGTAACCAAGTTAGCTACACCCTCAAGTACGATCCAACTAAGGTCAAGTTTGCCGAATTTACCGAAATGGTCAAGCAATACCAATCTCAGGTTAAGTGTTGCAGCGTCATGCCTCAGCAGGATTCCACTGCCTATGAATACCAGCCCGAGCAGCCAGTGACCATTAGCGAGTTTATGCGTGTCTTGGATGAGATTGAAAAAGATGAAGAACTTTTTGAAGACATCGACTGGGAACATCTCAAGTGTGAAACCGGTGCGTGCCCAATCTAAATTTGGCAGACAATGAGTGTTGACACCAAATCTTCGCGTGTGTAAAGTGGATGTATGAAATTACAAACTATCCTAGATCAATTATCGCTAGACATAGAGCAATATATTGAGGAAGAAGTCGTTCGCAGAACCAATACTACTAATTCACAATTTGGTGTTTCACAACAACCAGTCAGTAAGCCTGTCTCTGTTGAGGAGGACAATTTTCAGTCTGCCTTGGTTGTGTTGAAGAAACTGCTTGATTCGAAAAAAAGCACCCGTCACTCTTTTAGTGCCGACCAAGAATTAAGTAACCTGAGAGACTTGACTGATTTAACTGCAAATAAGCGGTTTGATGTTGTGCCGACGGCAGCCCAAACCAACCAACAGATGGAGGACTATCTCCAGATACTAATTGAATTGGCCACAAAACCCAACCCATCACAAAATGAGTCAGTATTTTTGGAAGAATTAAGTTCACTAATAGACAAGACTGCAATTCAGACAGGCGTTCAAGACCAGTCGGTTGTTACAACGAAGTCATCAAATGCGTTTGATGGCCTCAAAATGTTTTTACGTACAATTGGAGACAGAAATAGTAATACTACAACATAGGAGATATATGACAGAAAATGGTAATCCAGTAGTAGGTCTAGAAGCTCAATTGGCGAATTCGGCTGGTGCCGAAGTTGCTGCAGGCGCGGGTCCAGAGGATCTTACTAAAGTTACACTTAAACGTCCGGAAGATCCAGCCCTTGTAAGGCTTCTTGAAAACAAATTGAGGGAGTATAACCAAAGAATTGCAGAACGCTTAAAAGATGATGCTTATCAAGCTCCCGAAGAGGCTGACTTTGATCTAAGATATAGAGTTGATATATTAGACAACGTTCTTGGTCTTCGTAATGGTGAGTCAATTAGTGTTGATCAAGCCATAAACTCGGTTAGAGCCAAGCATGGAGGAGTGTTCAATCCAGATCAGTTTAATAATGCCTTTGGAGTTGTGAGAAATTATATTGAACATGCGGGCCAGGGGAATGATGGTGGTACGGGTTTGAGTGAATATGGATCAGCAAAAGCTAGGAATATTGCAGAAGCTGCGTCAAAAATTAAGGGTGCGGCAGAACAACGGGCGCAAGAAAGACAAGATCGCATTACTCAAAGAAAAGGCAGATGGGGAGAAAGGTTTGCAAAATTCAAAGATGCAGGTAAAAAGGCGTGGGAAAAGGTAGGTCAACTAAAAGATGCTGCTGGAAACAAGGCTAAGGACGCAGTTAGAGAAACTGGTCAGATGATTGTGGATAGTCCAATAGTTGCGAAAGTTGATCTCATACAGGCGGGAGCTAGAGCAGAAGCGGCAAAACTTGGAGCTAAACTTGTAGATACAGCGGATCGAGTTACAACTGGAGTCGCTGAAAAAATTGATGCGACAGGGATGAAAGTAGAAGAGTATAAAGCTGCTAGCAAAGCTAAAGCAGCAGAAGTAGTAGTGGATAGTCTAAGGGGAGCAGTTAGCAAAGTAAGAGCTGGTATGGACGCAGTGGACAAGCAGCTTATGAAGATTGATGCCGCTGGAGAAGTTGCCGAAGATGGGCCTACACCAATCGTAAACAGGCTAGAAGAAAAAGCTCAAGAGCAGAGGCAAAAGCAGGAAGATGCTACGAAAAGAGAAAGATCGGTTAGGGGTTTACGTGGTTGGCTAAGAAGGCTTGGAGCTTAAGTAATACAAAACTAAATAAGGAGAAGATATGCAATTAACAAAAACACAGCTGTTTGAAGAAATGAGAAATCAGGGATTGGATGAAGAAACGATCACTAATCTTATGACCGATTTTGCTGATTTGCCAGAAGAACTTTCCCAAACTGATCTGGAGCGTGTGGACTCAGTACTCGCAGAGGTGCAGGGCGCACACGGATTTGCAGCATTTACTCATGGAGAGATGGCCGATGCGTTGGAAAATGCCGCAGACAAGATTTTAGATGCAGCAGACGACTACATTGAAGAATCAGCAAAGAGTACGGTAAATCATGTCCAGCTTGCTCAGAGCATGTTGGAATAAATAAAACCAGCAGATACTAAGTTAGAAGTGACATAGAGACGAATGCAAAGCATTCGTCTCTGTAGTATTATGGTAAATATATGATTGCTGGTCAGGAGGTACCAAAAAGTTTTATTCAGAGAGCTAGAGAGGGTAGGTTGTTTGATCCTGCTACTGGTCACCAAATTTCTGAATCACGAGCGGCTGAAATTTTACAAGATCTTCACTATCAGCTGACTCGAACTGATGGCAAGGCAATTGGTGAAGATCAAGTGGCAGCGTATTTACAAGATTTTACTGAACTTCCAATTACTGCAACACAACAGCACCAAGCTACATTAGAGGGAAAGACTCTGGGAATGGATAACACCGAATTAGTTAAAGAGTTGCGGTCGGTTATGACACAAGTTGAGATTGAGCTGGCGGCTGGCAATCTTCAACCATCTAATGTAGAAACCTATATACAACAAACATTCCCAACTTTTAAATATGATTTAAAAGTTATTCAGGACGTTTTTATTGACAGGTATCGAAAATTTGCAAACTACTGTGAACATAGTACATCTATTGAACAGCTTATGCTGTCATTAGAAAATTCAAGAGCCAGATTTTCTCCGAATTATACGAATGATCAAGTTATAGGTGTAATAAATAGACTGGTAGCAGACGCCAGAAGTGGGAAAATGAATGAAGGATCTGTTTCTAAATCTTTGGTAACAGGTGGTTTTATACCTAATAAGCTTGATAATCCTATCTACTTAGCCTTACATCGATTAGAACAATCAGATCCTCAAATACAGTCGCAACGACAGCAAAGTAACGAAGTAGCTCAAGGTGTAGACAATTCTCAAGTTGAGGCACCTGTGGAGACAGCAAACTATTCACTCTCACTTTCAATTATAAGTGCCAATAGCGTTGTGGTAGAAACCGACCCTAGAACTTCGGCAGAAATGGTTAGATTGATGGGTCCAGATGGTACCAATTATGTCAGAATTCCTCTTTCTCAGTTACAAGCAGCTTTTACTGTAATGGAAAGCATCACTTATGGAATGCGAGTTGGATCAGCACATGATATTGATTCTCTGATGTTGAAACATGATTTCAATACAGGAAAGCCCTCTCACCTCTTAGTAGGGGGAAAGGATATTTCACAAAATAATACCTTATACGGTTTATCAATTAGTGGTGAGGCACTAACTAAAGTATTAGACATTATCAAACCAACAGATCTGTCAATTGAAGGTCAGCCCACATCTATTGTGGAAACAATGAAGTCAAAAGCAATGAAACTAGCTCAGAGTATTCAGGACTTTCTTGTTGGCCATAATTCTAAAGATGAAGTTACCCAGAACGAAACCTCAGTAGAAATTCCCAAACCAGGTATTTCCACATTAAAGGCGCCTGAACATTTTAATCAGGATAGATCTGGATCTGCCGATGTGAAGTACGAAGTAACTGATGATGCGGGGAATAAGGTCTTGGCTGAGGGTATTCGCATAGTAGTTAATGACGGATCAGGTGGATCTTTACCTGAAGAAATAACTGAAGATAAAGGAAGAAGTAATTTAATTGGTAATAAAGCAAAAGTTGGTTTAGATGCAATTTTGCAGGCATCAAATCTATCACCTGCGGAAGCAGTTAGAGCAGCTCATAGAAAGATTAAAGATACAAATGAATCATATAGCACCGTTATGGTGGCAGATGTGGTTATAGAAAATGGAAAAGGAAAATTAAGATTTGCCGGATTAGGTGATCCTTCAGTGGTTGCATATCGGCAAGATAAACCTTTTGAGCATCGAAGATCAGAGTTGTCAGGCGCATTTGTCAGCAATTCCATGGATGCGGCTGAAAGAGCAAGAATTTTGGCTGATCCCTCTCATATGCAGATCCAGAATCTCCAACACAACGGAGCTTTGCTTGACAAAATATATGGCGAGGGTAGAAAAGTAAAAACTGCCGCATTAGATGCCACGTTGAGGGCAAATGGAATTTATTTAAATTTTGGTGATAAAAAGAGAAGCGATGTTCACCCAGTTAATTTCACAGTTGATCTAGAGGAATTAGATGCGGATTTTATCTTAGTAATGTCTGATGGTGCACAACCAAACTCCATGCTAGCCACAGATCCAAAAGTAGATCTGAGTGATGATATTGCTGCAGAGGAGGTTGATAATCCCGATGGTGCAGAAAGCATGAGAAATCAACCTCGATATGCTCAAGAGGTTCAATCGATTATGAGTGAACTGACTGCGGGAACTATTGATGTAAAAACTGCCAGTGAAAGAATTACAAGCGCAGCAAGAAACACCTTGGGGGATAAAGATGATATTACAGTTGCGATTATCGATGTTCGGCAGTTTAGAAAGAAAACCAACTAATCAGTGCGATTGGAAATATTGAAGACTATTTGGACCAAAGGCAGCGATTTGGACGAGTGATTGTTTTACGATTTCTCTAGGAACGTTGTAAACAATTTCGTTAGTTCGAACAGTAAATAGCTCTATATATTTTGAAACATCGTTAATTAGTAAATCTACCGACAACACAAAACCTCCTCTTGCGTGTTCTTGTCTTGCATTTTCAAAGGATGAGGTGAGCCATTGATCTGGTTGGTAAATTCGTTTTGCTGCCAAAGCTCTTACTTTTGGATCAGTAAGTAAGTGTGGTGAACTAGTTGCTTTAACTGCTTTTGCTAAGGTTTTTTTGGAAGGTGCCTCGGCAAAAAACCATTTAAGGCAGTGGGTGCTACTCCAGCGTATAAGCGTACAAATCCAGGTTTTGGAGCAGTAAGTGTAAAAAAAAGCCATGGATTTGCTTGAAAAGACTCTGGAGGTGTTTTTCTTATGATTTCTAATTGTTGAATGATGTATGGTTTATTGCGTTGGGCTTCTATCTCATATTTATATCCATGCTTATGTTCAAACATATTATTATTCTTGGTCTCAACAATTTAACGCAACGGATAGAATATCCGGATGCACAATACTTAC
>DAOQVB010000035.1:0-1227 GCA_035341315.1 Candidatus Woesebacteria bacterium
TTTTCTTTGAGTTGAATCGCATAATCTGATTGTTTTCGACGTGATTTTGCGCCGTGCTGACCAGGTCGAACGTTTAACCTTTTCCCCACTTTCAAAGGATTGGTACGAAGACCCAGATCTTCACCGATTTTTCTTGCTAGCTTGTTTTTTGGTCCAATATATCTTGCCATAAGATTACTTTATTATTTATTGTGTTTTGCCTTACGTGGCCGAGTACCATTGTGAGGCATGGGCGTCTGATCTACTATCTGAGTAACTCTAATTCGTTGTGCTCGTAGCACCCTGAGGGCCACATCCCTACCAGGTCCCGGTCCTTTAATAAACACAGCCATCGTATTCATTCCAAATTGTCTTGCCTTATTGATTGCATTTTCCATGGTAATGGTAGCGGCATAGGGTGTAGATTTTCTTGACCCACTAAATCCAGACTCACCAGTTGAAGACCAACATAAAACATTGCCTTTTTCATCAGTGACACTAACCAGTGTACTATTAAAAGTAGCCGTAACGTATAGTTTGCCTTCAGGCACAGTTCTCGTAGCCTTCTTTTTATTTTTTGCAGCTGGTTTATTTGTATTTGCCATACGCTTAAAATTCCGTTGATTACTTTTCTTTTGTTTCTATCTTAGTTGCTTGTTCCTTAGTAAGTGAACCTACGGTTCTTCTCTTACCACCACCACGAGCAGTTCGACCATTTGTTCTTGTCCGCTGACCTCTACTTGGAAGTTTAGCTTGATGCCGTTTGCCTCGATAACACTGAATTCTGATGAGGCGGTCAATATTATCACTTTCTTCTCTTCTAAGATCACCTTCTAACCTAAATCTTTCCAAGACTCGCTGAATTCTGCTCAATTCTAACGTAGTAAGATCTCGGGTTCTTTTTTCTGGATCGACATTGGCTTCCTTGAGTGCTTGGGTGGATCGATTGCGACCCACTCCAAAAATACTAAGAAGAGCAAAGCCAATCTTTTTCTGTTCTGGTAAATCTACTCCTAATATGCGTGACATGTATATTTATCCTTGTCTCTGTTTGTGCTTTGGGTTACCCTTACAAATAACTCGCACCGCTCCCTTGCGGCGAATAATTTTACATTGAATACAGAGTTTTTTTACTGACGATCTTACTTTCATATGTTTGACTCAAAAACAGGCCTGAACTATACCAGTCTTGGCGTAAATTGAAAAGACCCAATTTTACTGCGAATCTGTTTTTGTTGATCTATAGGT
>DAOQVB010000035.1:1327-9926 GCA_035341315.1 Candidatus Woesebacteria bacterium
CGTAAATTGAAAAGACCCAATTTTACTGCGAATCTGTTTTTGTTGATCTATAGGTTATTTTACACTTTTCGAGGTCATATTTTGATACATATCCGCGAACTAAGTCACCTGGCATAACTCGAATTCGGTACAATCTCATCTTACCAACAAGCGTACCCAAGAGCATGCGCCCTATCATAGGTTTAGCCACACTGTCAGTTACTTTGACTCGAAACATAGTGTTAGGCAAACAGGCTTCAACCACACCCTCAACCTCAAATCGGTCTGGTCGATCGGAACGCTCAGTTGTTGTGTCAACTTGCTTCCGAGCTTTGGCTGATCGTTTATGTTCTTGAACTTTACCCATAGATTATTTCATTGTTTAAGGGGAGTAGTATATCAAATTATCGGCCTTTTGTCAGTATCTCCGGTCCATGCGCGGTTACCAATACCGTCTCCTCAAACATTGCTGTTAACGAACCATCTTTTGTTCTGAAGGTCCATTCATCTGCATCAACTACCAATTGAGGATTTCCCATGGCATACATAACCTCAATTGCAAGGGTTTGACCCTCGGCCAACCTCACTTTGCGATCCTCTGGATTCGCAACGCAGGGAATGGTAGGTTCCATGTGGAGCTCTTTTCCCACCCCATGTCCAGTAAGCTGATAAACAGCTCCATAGTTTTCTTCTAACAACACTTTTTCCATTGCGCGACTAATTTGATACACCGATTGACCAACTTTTGCGCATGCAATTGCCTTACTCAATGATTTTTGTCCAATTTCCAAAAATCTACGTTGTTTAGTGGTAATTTCTCCGACCCCAAAACTTATGGTGGTGTCTAGATGATAACCTTGGTTTATCAAACCAACATCAATTGTAATTATGTCTCCATTAGCAATGATTTGGTTATCGGGTATACCATGACACAATGCGTCATTTTTCATGATACAGGTTGACCAGTGGTATCCGGGGACTGTAGAAAAACTTGGTTGCATACCAGCCTCTTGTATCAAAGCAGTAGCTTGTTTTTCAATGTCAATAAAAGAAACACCCACTTGAGCAAACTCTCGTAATTTAGACTTAATCTGCGCCAGAGCAGCACCACCAACTTCCATAGCCGATATTCGGCTTTTAGATGATGTCGCAGATTCTCGAGTTGACACAAAATGCTTAATTATTTACTTTTGTTTACAATAGCGGTTTTGATTTGGGAAAACACTTCATCAACTTCCACTTCACCGTCAACCTCAATTAGTTTTCCTTCTCCTCGATAGTATTCGACTACCGGCGCTGTTAATTCATGAAATAATTGAATTCGTTTTCGAAGAGCTTGGAGCGTCTCATCTTCACGCACATCATTGCGACCAGAAATCCTCCAAAGTGCTTCTTTATCAGAAACTGCCAAAAATACTACAAAATCCACGGCGCCATTAAAGGCCTTCGCTTGTGGTACAGTGCGAGGAAAACCATCCAAAATGTAACCATTGATATATTCGGGCTTCTCCAAATATGTTAAAACTATTTCTAGTGTTGTATCGTCTGGAACCAATGCGCCAGAGTTAAGCGTTTCTTTTAACCATCGACCAAGTTGCGTCTTCTCTTTTGCCATTTCGCGAAATATATGACCTGAGGAAAGATACGGCACATTATATTCTGTGGCCAGCAGATTTCCCTGAGTTGATTTACCTGCTCCCTGAATTCCAATGAGGATAATTCTCATAGTTCTCTCCTTGTCTTTTACCGGTATTGGTCGTAATTTTGCTCAACGAGCATACTTTCTACTTGTTTAGCTGTTTCTAGTATGACTGATACTACGATCAAAGCGCTGGTACCGCCTAAGGCGAGTGACTGAATACCTGTCGCATTTTGGACTAAGGATGGCAAAATCGCTATAAATCCTAAAAAGAAAGCTCCTGCCAGTGTAATCCGATTAACTACAAATTCTAAATATTTTTTTGTAGCTGCTCCGGGTCTAACTCCTGGTAGAAAAGCTCCACTTTTTTTCAATTCTGACGACAAATCTTCAGCATTAAAAAAGATGAGAGCGGAAAAAAATGAGAAAAAGAAAACAACTAAGAAATAACTCACTATATACACTGGGTTGGTTTGCGCAAACCAGAGTTGTAATTTTTGACCAAGTATTACGAGCTGTACTTGTTGTGAAGCAACTAACAATCTGCCAATAAATGATGGAGCTATCATAATTGAGAGGGCAAAAATAATGGGCATCACACCAGAAACATTGACTCTAATTGGTAAGTGAGTCATGTAATCACCATACACCCTGCTACCTCGTTGACGTTTTGCGTATTGAATTGTCACTTTTCGCACTGATTCGTTCATAAATACAACCATAGCAATGATTGCAATAAATAAGGCCAAAACAATTATGGCAGTGAAGCTCTGATCGCCTGCGCCAGTGGTAAACAACTCCGCGACTGTCACAGGCAAGCGACTGAGAATACCCCCCAACAGGATCATTGATATACCATTGCCAATACCATAGAGGGAAACTAGTTCTCCCAACCAGAGGACAATCATTGAGCCTGCGACGAGTGTGGCAATTAACCCCACAAGCAACAGAGGGTTATCTATTTGAATGAGCTCTTGTGAACGCAGTAGAGTAAGTACCGAAACACTCTGAATGATGGCTAAAGGTACTGAAGCAAGACGAGTGTATTGATTGATTCTTTCTCTCCCAGACTCTCCATCTTTCTGAATTTCCTTCAGCTTGGGAAAAACCATAGTGGCTAATTGGATAATAATAGAAGCAGTAATGTAAGGGTTAATTCCAACAGCTACAATCGAAAAATTAGACAGGGTGCCACCAGAAAATATGTTTAGTAAATTTAAAAATTGGTTATTTTCAAAAATAGAACCCAATTTTAATAAGTCTACTCCAGGAAGTGGTACATGAGCTAAGAAACGAAATATCAAAAACATAGCAGCAGTAAATAGTAGCTTTTTCCGCAAAGCCTTGGTGTGCCACATTTTTTGCAGGAGATTAGTTAGCCTTTGCATTAAGGTGTTTACTCTACCACAGAACCACCCGCTTTTTCAATCAAACGGCGTGCCAGTTGCGTAACCTTCAAACCAGTAACAACTACTGGTCTTTTTACAGAACCATGAGCTACCACCTTTGCTCCACGAAATCGTTGAGCAATTACTTTTTCAAGCTTCAGTGTATCCAGAGAAATATTGGTAGCTTGCATCTTTGAAAGCTCAGTGAGGCTCACTGCAGCAGTTCTCTCAAATGACTCTAGCTTTCCTTTACCTCGCCACATTGGCAAACGCTTGATCAGTGGCAATTGACCACCTTCAAACCACAACGGTCGCTTGCCTCCATTACGAGAGTTCTGACCCTTCATACCCCGAGTGCTGGTGTGACCACCTTTGCCGGATCCGTAACCTCGACCAACCCGCTTATTGGTTCGTTTGGTGATTGCTAGTAATGATTGTAACCTTGACATAGTGCTTTTCAATTATTTTTTTGTAGGCGTTTTTCGGGCAATTCGCTTTTCTTCAACCTTTGCCTCAGTTTTTCGCTCAGCGTTTTGTTCCATTTCTGCCTTAAATTTCTGTTCTGTTTCGGCTTCAACCTGGGCAATTGATTTTAATGTAATTACTTTCAAATCAACAAGTCGTGCAATTTCCTTAAGCGCAGCAAAAGTTGCATGAACGCTTGAAGCCTTATTTTGTGATCCATGAATTTTACTAGAAATATCTCTAATACCTGCAGCCTCGACAACTGATCTCACAGGTCCACCAGCAATAACACCTGACCCTCTTGGAGCAGGTTTAAGCAAAACTTTTCCAGCTCCTTTTTTAATATCAACCGAAAAAGGGATAGTGGTGCCGTCTAAGGGCACAGAAATCATCTTCTTTTTCGCTTTTTTTACTCCCTTGCGAATTGCAGCAGCAACATCAGGTGCCTTCCCCAAACCGACCCCCACTTGACCCTTCCGATCACCCACAACCATAAGAGCTGAAAAACCGATTTGGTTTCCACCCTTAGTTTTTTTTGATACTCGAGAGATCTGAATTACTTTCTCTTCGAATTCGTTTGAATCTGATGATTGTCTTGGTCTCATACTTGGTCTCATACTTGTACTCCTTGTGCGCGAAGTGCATCGGCCACTGCTTTGATCCGACCATGATAACGATATGGTCCTCGATCAAAAACCACTGATTGAATTTTCATTGTTTTGAGTTGTTGAGCAATCATTTCTCCCACCACGGTAGCTCTTTGAGTTTTTGTCAGTTTGGTCTCAGATTTTTTATTTGATTTCTCTGCTTGCTGAGCGTCCTTAGCAAAAACCAATGTTTTTTGCGCGTTGTCATCGATTGCCTGAGCCGAAATGTAGCGGTTAGAACGATAGACAGTTACTCTAGGTCTTTGAGCAGTACCAAAAAGCTTCGCCCGAACCCTCTTCGTTCTTCGTGCTTTGGCATCATTGGCGTGATAATTTGTATTTTTCATGTTTGTGCTCTCAAGCGATTATGCCGAAGCAGTTTTGCCTGGCTTAGTTTTTACGAATTCATTTTCGTATCGAATTCCCTTACCCTTGTAGGGTTCGGGTGGACGCACTGCCCGAAGGTTGGCAGCTACTTGCCCAACTTGTTGCTTATCGATACCAGAAACGTGAATGGTGTCGTTACCTTCAACTTGAAAGGTAATCCCCGAAATTGCGGGTACTTCGACTGTGTGTGAATATCCTACAGCCAAACTAATACCAGCGCCTTTTGCCTGAACTCTATATCCAGTACCAACCATTTTCATAGTTTTTTTGTAACCATCAGTAACACCAATGATTGCGTTAGCAACTAAGTTTCTCACCAATCCGTGATAAGCCCTGATTTGTCGTGTATCATTTTTTCGACTTACCACCAACGTCCCATCCTGATTAGTGAGTGAGATACCCTCTGGCACCGTAACTCTTTGTTCGCCCTTTGGACCTCTCACAACGACCTCTCTTGGAGAAATGTCGATAGTGACGCCACTAGGAATGCTGATATTTTTTTTACCTATTCTTGACATAATTACCAGATTTTACAAATTAGTTCTCCACCTAAATTTTGTTTTCTTGCTTGTGAATCAGAAAGGATTCCTTTATTAGTAGAAACAATCGTTAATCCATAACCTGCCAAGGTTTGTGGTATTTCTTTGGCGGTCACATATAATCTTCGACCCGGTTTTGAAAGTCTGCGCACACCACTGACCGCAGATTGTTTCTTGACATATTTTAATTGCACCTCAAGAGATTGTTTGGGCACTTCTCCCGCCACCACAAATGATTCAATATACCCTTCGGCTAACAATATATTTAAAATTGCTCGCTTGACCTTTGAATCAGGAATACTAACCTGCGATTTCTTTGCCAGATGAGCGTTTTTTATTCGAATTAGTAGGTCTGCGATTGGATCAGTCATAACTTTAACTTATTTACTTGCTTTAACAACTCCTGGCAACTCACCTTTTAGAGCTAGTTCCCGAAATGTTAGTCTACTTAAACCAAAATAGCCCATATACCCACGGGGTCTTCCAGTAATTTTACAGCGATTTTCTCCTCTGGTGGAAACTCTATTAACTTTCGTTTGGCCAGATAGTAATAATGCGCTGCGTTTTGCCCGCAATACTTTTGCTTTTGCTATTTTTGATTTTTTAGCCATTTTTCTCCTCCTTGGCAAATGGCATACCCAATAAACGCAGTAAAACTCTCGCTTCTTCGTCGGAGTTTGTACTGGTTACTATCACCACTTGCATTGAACGAATTCGGTCGATTGTATCATAATTTATCTCAGGGAAAATGATCTGTTCATCAATGCCCATACTAAAATTACCCCTGCCATCAAATGCAGTCGAGGCAACTCCCCTAAAATCTTTCACCCGTGGCAAAGCCACTATTAATAATTTCTGTAAAAAAGTCCACATTAAATCACCTCGCAATGTGACCATCACACCTACGGGATCACCTTGACGTAGTTTGAAACCAGAAATTGATTTAGTCGCTTTACTAATTTGAGGTTTTTGACCTGAAATTAGTGCAAATTGGGCTTGAACGTTTTCAATAATCGGTTTTCTAGCTCTGGGATCTTGAGGTTGGGTAATACCCATATTCAGGGTGATTTTTTTGATTTTAGGCACTGCAAAGACATTCTTTATACCCAGCTCCTTCATTAGCTGAGGCACAATTGTGGTGGTAAAATCGTTTTTAGTTATCTTCATATACTCGTTACTTTTTAGCTTTGTTAGTTTTTGTTACTTTCTCATTAGGTTTTGAGGTTTTTTTTACCTCAGGTTTCACCGTACTTACAATTTCCTCACCACTTTTTTTATAGATTCTTATTTTAGAACCATCTTTCAAGATTTTATAACCAACTCTATCAACTTCTCCCGCAGCATTCAGTATTCCAACTTTACTCACATGCATTGGTTTCGTTAAAATAATGCGCTCACCAGATTGGCCATTTTGCGGTTTTCTATGCCTGGTCACTAAATTTATACCTTCAACAACAACCATCTGTCTTCTTGGTAAAACCGACATAACTTTTGCCTGTTTACCCTTGTCTTTGCCGGTTAAAATTTTAACGATGTCGTTGACTTGAATTTTCATAATACCTCTGGTGCCAAGCTAGCAATTTTATTAAATCCTCTGTTCTTCACTTCTCTAGCAATCGGACCAAAAACACGGGTTCCAACGGGGTTAGGACTTGTTCTTGATTCAACGATTACAACAGCATTGTCATCAAAACGTATGTATTCACCGTTTGGACGTCGCACTTCTTTTCTCGTTCTGACCACCACGGCTCTTACTTTATCTCCACGCTTAATAGCTCCCTGTGTGTCGGCCTGAATAACTGATGCAATTACAATATCACCCACAGAACCCGTATTTCTTTTTGAGCCACCATAGACCTGGATGGTTCTAACTTTTTTAGCACCAGAATTATCTGCAACTAGTAGTACTGACCGAAGCTGAATCATGATTTATCTTCCATTTCTGATTTTTTTATGATAACAAAGTGTTTCGTCTTACTAATCGGTTTACACGGCTCAATCACTACTGAGTCACCAACAACTAAAGCTAGTTTTTCAAAATGGCACGCATATTTCTTTGTTCGTTTTACAGATTTTTTATAGAGTGGATGCGTCCACTGACGACTAACGTCAACTCGCGCAGTTTGAACCCCAGGTAAAGAGCTGACTTTGCCTATCATTTGTTTCATACTAATAATTCCTTTTCTCTAATGATGGTGAGTATGCGAGCCAGACTATCTGATGCTCTGGCCAAACTTCCACCCTTACTCTTTCCGGCTTGATTTTTAATTTTTTCAATGGTTAACTCTCGCTGCGACTTTTCTAATAATTCTCGCAGTTCAACCAATGACATTTCGTGGAGTGCTGGTAAATCTTGTTTTTTCATATAATTACTTTGCAATCACTCCAGTATCGACTGATAATTTATGTGATGCTTTACGTAGAGCTTCGCGAGCTAGTGACTCAGGCACTCCACCAATTTCAAACAACACCATTCCAGGTCTCACCACCGCAACATATTGTTCGATCGCACCTTTTCCTGATCCCATTTTAACGCCAACTGGCTTCTTCGTAGTCGGTTTATCAGCAAAGATTCTGATCCAGTACTTACCCGCTCTTTTTGTCATATACGTAATCTTTTTTCGAGCCGCTTCAATCTGCCTAGCTGATACCCAATTGGTTGAGCGAGCTTGTAAACCATATTCACCAAACACCACTGTGTTACCCCGTAAAGAAATTCCTTTGCGGCGTCCTCTAAATGCTTTGCGGTATTTGCTTTTCTTTGGTTGTTGCATACAGTTATTTGTTTCTCAAGCTATGACTGAACCTCTCCCTTATATATCCACACTTTGATGCCAACATATCCAGATCTGGTTTTTGCTGGTAATTGATAGTAATCAATGTTTGCTCTCAGCGTCTGAGTTGGAACACTTCCCTGGGCATATTTCTCAGTTCGACCAATTTCAGCTCCAGCAATTCTTCCTGAGAGTGAAATCTTCACGCCTTTTGCCCCGGCTTGCATTATTTTTTCTAATGCCTGACTAACGGCTCGACGATGAGGAAAGCGTTTAATGAGCTGTTGCACGATTGTCTCAGCAATTAATTTTGCGCTTAACTCAGGACTGGTTACTTCTTCTACTCTGATATCTGCCTTGACTTTACCTTTTTGATTTTTTGAAGGTGCATTAACAATTGCCTCAACTCCTTTTTTCACTTCTTCAAGATTTGCGCCACCTTTACCAATTACCACACCTGGTCTCGCGACAAACAAAATTACTTTGATAACTGTCAAAGATCTCTCGATGTCAACTTGAACAACCTGAGCATTTGCCAGTTTAGCTTCTAAATAGCGACGCAATTCATAATCCTCGAGTGCTAACTCAGAATATTGAGCTGGTTCGCTATGCCAACGAGACTTCCACGTAAATGTGGAACCTAAACGAAAGCCGGTTGGATTTACTTTTTGTCCCATGTATTTCCTTAGTTGTTATTGTGTCTTAAATAAAGAGTGGTTATTGTACAGTACAACCAACTTTATTCCAGATACAGAGCTCTATTTAGCTACAGGTCTTTTTG
>DAOQVB010000036.1:0-9655 GCA_035341315.1 Candidatus Woesebacteria bacterium
TAATTAATTCCAACTTGTATGGGTTACCGGCAAATCGCCGTTTTGCTTGTTCTGCACTCACTTCTTCGCGTTTAAATTCTTGCCAGTTTGGCACTAACTCACGCATTTTATTTTCGATACTCTCTAGTTGTTCGTCACCAAGACTCTCTGTGCCAAAATCTATATCGTAATAAAAGCCCTCGTCGATACTCGGGCCAATCGCCAGCTTGGCCTTGGGATACAACCCTAAGACCGCCGCCGCCAACAAATGAGCTGCCGAATGGCGCAACTCTGCTAACTGTTCTTTTTGATTATTTTCTGACATAGTTTCCTTTCAAATGCAATTAATTTGATTATATAGTGTTTTCTACGAAAAAACCCCCTGTCTCAAGGGGGCTTATGGACTACTTACCACAACACCACCCTCAAGCAGGGATAGTAGTTGTAGTAGTGGATCGATAACAAAATTTCATAGAGTCAGCGTTTAGTATAACATGTATTTACTTACTACTTGAATCCACTGTTGAAGAAAATGCAGACAAATTCATCTCATACAAATCAGTACCATAAGAGACTTTATCGTAATAATCATTTGGAACTTCTAATTCTTCTAATATCAGACCTACTATTCCAAGCGCATCTTCAAATAACTCTTTTATTTCAGAACTATGACGATTCACCATTGAGAATCCGATTGGCATCAGTGCATATCGTAAATATGCAACCCATAACATTGTAATCGATGCTGCAGTTCGTTCAGTATCTTCCGGAAGATGATTAATATGGGTGAGAATAATTGGTAATACAAGCAAATTAAATGTTAGCAGATCAGAATACAATGCTAACAACGCTTCGCTGGAAGAGTATTCATTTCTGCCAATTCTTGAATTCCATAGATAATAAAATAATGTCGGTAAGGGCACATAACCAATGATTGTAATCAGTGCTGCGCGAAGTCTATGGTTCTCCTCCTCTGACTCGTCATCCGACATTGAATTCTCATCAGTTGAAACATCTGAATCCCCTAACTCAGGACTCGAACTATCTTTTACTTCTTTTTCTTCTGACATATAACTCCATATTAATTATATGGATATTATATGACAGTATTTGATATATTCAACTGCTGACACCGTCTTCCCAAATTCATTTGCGATCAAAAGATCGCTCACGCTTTTCCTCACCGGACATCAGAAAAAAATTTGCTACACTGATAGAATGACTGAAATTCCACCGATTGGTTTACCAAATAGTAGAAACATACTCAATTTTGTTTTTATTGTTGTAAGTCTTATGTTAAGCCTGAGCTCTTTAGCCTTTTATTCTCTTTGGCGAGCTTCAGAAGTAACCCAATCGATTGATTCCTCTCGTGAAAATCAGTCATCTGCTGCCGATCTAGTTGGCGCCGTTTTGCCTACATCCAAGCCCCCCGCTCCTAGTTTCATCTATCCACCAAGTGGGGATGAAAAAAATAACTGGCAAACCATTGAAACGAGTTTTCAAACAGAAGTTGGCTTTGAGATGGCGTATCCCAAGACGCTGCTACCGATAAAAGAAGATGGCTTGCGAAGTAAAGAAAATTTTTGGAATCCTCTGTTGAAATACCACTTCTTTATCAATGAAGCAGATAAAAAAGCTTGGTCTGAATGTAGTAAAAAGTATGCGGTTTGGATTGCTGGGCTACAAAATCCTTCATCCACCAATGGCAATTCAAACAGAGTTCCGCCGTGCACTCCATCCTCTTTTGAGATTTTTAGCGTATCTTTTGATACTGCAGAAACACCTGCGGTAAATAGTTCTCCTTCTTCAGTTGCAACCAGCGCTAACCACCGATCGTGGTCTATTGGCAATTTAATTGAAAATGGGAAAAACGGGGAATATGGATATGAGGCGAAAACTGTTTTAAATGACTCAGGTTTGATTATTCAAGTTTTTCTAATTTGGCCAAGCAAAGAAGCACTGAATAAAACAGAATCGCTTTTTGGTTACGACTCAAAAACACTCTTAAATAACTTGCTTACACAAATGAACTTTGGAGAACATGGAATGTACGGAAAAACTAACTAGTGCCCAATTAAACCGTTTCCCGCTCTTATCGATTTGCTAATCGAAAACTAACCGAATTTTTCAATTGCACTGGGAGTAGTTGCGGCAAACGACCAACTCTCCTTAGCGAACTCACTGGTTGGCATTGCTTGAAACTTGGTTGCTCAATTTGAGCATACATACCAAGGGTCTCTACTAACTCAAGCAACTCTGACCGACTGGCAACCTTGTTTGAAACTTGTTGCACAATTTTTCCTTTCTGCAAGCGTATAGTAGTAAAAAAACCCGTCCCACGCTGCTCGGACAGGCTTAAGTGCACTATATACTGACAAAATAAAACAGACAATGAAGCACACTTGCGTAGTGAGTAAATGCGATCTAATAATAAAATTATAATATCTATCTAAGTAATTCGCTCTGCTTGCTCCCTGGCCACTAATGGCCCAAGGAAGCAGGCGGAGCGAACTGACGCCCCTCCGTGGCGTCGCTGCTCCACGACATACGACTAATCGTCATGCCTTGATACTAGGGTTGGTCTATTCGGTTGACTGACCTCCTTTAGATCCATTTGACCAGTAACTGGATTGAGCCAGACATACATATCACGGTGAATAGCGAGTGCTTCTTGTAGGGCTCTGAGTCCCCGAGCTGAGTATGGGATAGTTGAGAGTTGGTCGTTCATCACGTCCTCCTTTCATTTGTAACTGTTAGTAATACGGATTTGTTCATACTTTACTTTCTCTAAAAAACTCTCTATAGACCAGCTCTGTGGCAAAAAGAGACTCCACCCAAGCATACTCATCAGAAAACGCAGTTTGTTGAAATAATTCATCCCATTCGGCATCCGAGCGATCAAGCGGCCAAGCTCCATCTTCAACATTTTCGCTACTCCCCTCCCCAACCTTGACGAGCGCCATTGTCTCCTCGGGCTGAAAGTCAGTACCAGAATGAGAGGTAGGTACTTCCACTTCACTGCCCTCAACGTACATTAATCCAGAAACGATATCTCGTAATAGCTGAATGTCTGGAGTTTGTCTGTAATCATTCGGATCCATTTTCAGCAGTGCAACCTGACGCGCTTTAATACCTTCTAAATATCCCAACAGTTCTGTTTCGGGCGTTGTTGGCAAATCGGTTCTTCTGCCTGCCACAAATTGTTGTATCTTTTCTGATGGATGGGTAAGCACAGATTCTTTGGCAAGCAAAGCTTGTGCCGCATCAATTATTCCCTCTTGGAGAAGGTTAATTTCAAAGTATCTTGGGTCAGATGCTAGCAATGATCCAACTGGTTTGTTGGTTGGTTCAAGCTCTTTGTTTGGCATTGTTGCTTTCTTTTGTTGTTTACTACTTTGCTACTACGTTTTGATTTATTTACGAAAAACCCCCGCTTTTCTTGCGGGGGTTGTGTTTTTTTGCTTGCTCGGGTTTTTATTTGTTACAAAAAGACACAACCTCCTTGCTTAAGGGTAATAATACATTGGAAGCTAGAATACATACGGTGATTTAACATCGTGTACCAGTATAACATAGTTTTAAATACGTCAATAGTGTGTAGATTTACTTGTGGTATATTAGTGATCATACTATAGCAAATGCTCAAACCTAAGAGAGGAGTAAACTATGAGTGCTAGTAAAGAACGATTAGTTGGCACCGAAATTCAATCAATAATTCGAGAAATTCAAGATAAACGCTTTAATTTCTATCATTTCCGACAAATAATGACTCAGTTTCCAGGTTTACTACATCAAATTACAACGAGGGAAGAAGAGGCTCCGATGCCTGGGAAAAGTCTTGTAGAAACTTTTTGCTTAGTATTTGGGAATAAACTGATTAACTTAAAAAGTTTTTCTTTTTTAGAACCAGCCGATCAGAGACTGAGGTCACCTGAAGCTATCGAGGCGGAAGAAGTTTTCGCTAGTGGATCACGGTCAAATATATTTCCAGGCCAATTAGAGGCTTATAATGAATTGAAGCTATTGATCGGAAAAATTTGTCTCCGCTTGTCTTAAAAAAAGAATCTGCTATACTATCGCCTGTTCTGTTCTGAAGACAGTGTGCACGCGGGTGTTTACCAGCCATAAGCCACACCGAGGAAACAATACTTTTTTGTTTTTTCCCTTCTTCTGATCTGAACACTTAAATACTTATTACTGTAGGTAAAGGATAGTATTATGCCAAGCAAACAAAATCTGGACCAAATTGCCGTTTTACAAGAAAAGGTGAAACGCGCTAAAACCCTCACCGTTATAGATTATTCAGGTACCAACGCCAACGACCAAGTAGCTCTCAGAAGAAGCATTAAAGTCGCTGGCGGCGAGTTGCTCGTTACCAAAAACACCCTCGTCGACATTGCAGTTGGCAAGGGCAAACTATCTGACGCACTTGAGGGCATGAATGCCTTCGTATTTGCCTACGACGATGAAGTTGCCCCAATCAAAGCTGTGTTTGCCTTTCAGAAAGAAACTGAAAAACTCACCATCAAAAAAGGTGTCATGGCTGATGTAGTCCTCTCTGCAGCTGATTTAGAAAAACTCAGCAAACTACCAAGCAAATCAGAGTTAATTGCCACCTTGATCTCTCGAATTCAAGGGCCTGCATACGGTTTGGTAAATGTACTCAAAGCTGGACAACGCGACTTAGTAGGTGTCTTGCACGCCATTGCACAGAAAAATTCTTAATTGTAGTAAGTAATTTGTAGTAGAAAAAGGAGAACACTATGTCCGAAGAAAAACTTTCCGCTAAACTCCAGAAAATCGTTGACGCTGTCAAAGAACTTTCACTAATTGAAGTTTCCGACTTAGTCAAAGCGATGGAAGAGGAATTTGGCGTTTCCGCCGCCGCCCCCATGATGATGGGCGCCATGCCAGCAACAGCTAGTGCTGAGCCAGTAGAAGAGCAAACTGAGTTTGATGTCATCCTCAAAGATGGTGGCGCCAACAAAATTGGTGCAATTAAAGCAGTTCGCACACTCAAGCAAGAACTTGGTTTAGGTGAAGCCAAAACCTTCGTTGAGTCCGCTCCAAAAACCGTTTTGGAAGGAGTCAACAAAGCCGAAGCTGAAGCTGCCAAGAAGACCTTGGAAGAAGCTGGCTGCGTCGTTGAGCTTAAGTAAGCTTTTGATCGATTTTGAAATTGATCTGTTTCCCAGCCCCGCCGTTCGCGAACGGTGGGGCTGGGTTTTTAAACTCTCACTCCCACAACATACTTGATACAATAATTTTGTGAGAAAAAGACTTCCCCTACTTATTCTATTGACAATCTACGTTGTGTATTCTCTTCTGAGTTTTAAAAGCTTCGGTATTACGAACGACGAACCAGAAGATTATTTACTGGGGTCTTTTCTGTACACGAAGTTGCGTGCTGACGACCCTGTATTGGAGCGTAGTTTTGTCATTGCAGAGGACGGCGCTATCAACTTAGCTATGTACGACAGAATTTATATGGCATTGCAGTATGCAATTTCTGGAGAAATTAATTACGACACGTATCACCTGCTCAATTTGTTATTTTTTTCAATCATCTTGATTGCGGCGTATGAGCTTCTGCTCAAAGAAACGGGTCGGACTTCTCTTGCTACGATCGGACCAATTGCCCTATTCTTAACACCCAGGCTATTCGGTGACATTGCCGCCAATCATAAAGATGTCCCATTTGCGATTAGCTACTTTGTGTCGTTAGTCGCTATTTACTTGTTCGGAAACAAAAATTCAGCGAAATATTTGTTGATTCTCGGCCTGTTTTTTGGTCTGACTCAATCTTTAAGAACAGTGGGATATAGTATTTACTTGGTGTATGTTCTTTGGTTACTATTTAATCGAGCAACACTAGTATCATTCAAAAAAATATTTGAGATACTAGCCCAAGTCGCTGTTATCTTTTTCATCGGCCTCCTAATTCACTTTGTGACTTTGCCCTATCTTGCCGCCGACCCATTTTCTCGCTTCGCTGAGCTGCTTACTAATGCTAAAGCTTTTCCCTGGAACAACGCTGTTTTATACTTTGGAACACAATTTTTGTCTACAGAATTACCTTGGCACTATGTGCCAATTTGGTTTTTGATCACCACGCCAATACTTTTTTTAGTCTATGGTTTGCTGTCGGTCAAACTAATATCAAAATCCAAACTGGCTCGGTTATTATGGCTTTCGCTATTTGTTAATAGCGTATTATTAGTTCTATCTCAACCAGTTTTGTATGACGGAGTGCGCCACTTGCTGTTTTTATTGCCTCCGTTCGTACTGTTAGCCTGTCTCAGTTTCTTTGCATTGCTCAAAAGCAAGTGGCGCTGGAAAAAAATCGCTCTCAGCCTGACCGCACTCAATGTAGTCCTCATCCTCGTCCAATACAGTCTACTCTTTCCGTTTCACTATACTTACTTTAACGAAATTGTCGGCTACCTGCCTGGAGCAAATAATCAATTTGAACTAGATTATTGGGGAGCCAGTTACAAATCTGCGGTGGAACAATTCAATCAGCGTGCTCAATTTGAAAAAACCTATCAACTTTACTTCTGCGGCGATCCGCAACAAGTCAAAGCATACGCTCGCTTTAAATATGAATTAGTCTACGAAATAAATAATGCTGACTTACTAATCTGCCATCGACGTGGCAATAACCAAACAACCATTGACACTTTCGACTCAAAAAACCAATTTGCCATTAAAAGATTGGGAGTTCCCCTCACCACCGTCAAGTGGACACCGTAGGAATACTTTACTTTTGGCCTATCACTTTACTTATGATAATTAACTTTAACACCTATGGTGAAAATAGGTCGAGAAGTTATTTTTCTTCGCGACAACAACCGCCACAACCTCCGCAGCAACCTTTTTGTTTTTCTTCTGTTTCATCCTCTTTTGTATCATCACGTTCGTCATCTTCGTCATCATCATCATTGTCATGATCTTCGTCCTTGCAACAATCATCCCCACAACCTTCTTCTGCCAATTGATGACGTTTGCCATCTTCACCATATCCATAAATTTTGTTTGGGTCTTCATCAGCAACCTGAAGTTTTTTATGGTTGCCACTACAAGTCCCATCTTCGTTTTCGGTTAAACCACAGCGACAAATCCACACAGAACCATCTTTCGTTTTGACTTCAGTTGGACCTGTGGCGGTATGAATAACTAATCGTGGCATATGTGCTCCCTATTTTATTAGTAAAAGATTCAGATAGTATACAGGTATTTATCCCCGTTTCATTTGGAAAAAATGCAGACTAGGCTTATAATATATTTATGAAAGTTGAATATGATGAATCCAAAGTATCAAGCAGCGAGCTACCTTTCAAACATGTTGCAATTGGTGAAGCCCCTTCTTTCGATGTCGTGGATTTTGGTTCCATTCTTCAAATTGAAAAGGGTGTAAACTACATAATCCCCCAAGAAGTCAGACATTGCGTTTTCTTCCTCCCTCAGGAGAATTGTTACGGTTGGTTAATCGAAGCTCTCTTACTACGTTTGACACACTTATCCAGTGGTCTATACAGATTCTTGGAAAAAATCGAAAAGCTCAATCTTTCGATCGAGACTATTCAATAGTAATCGTGAGCGATGCTCTTTTCCCTCAATTATTACCAAGTCCACAAAGGCCCAGTTGGGCAGGCGCATATGTCACTAACGATGGATATGTTGTGTATCGTCAAGACTACCTCAATGCAGCATTTGGTCAAATCAACCCTGAGGGAACATATACTTTTGGAGGAGAAACCTTTTCTATCGAACTATTCCTGCGTGAACTCATGCATGAAATGGATCATAGTCGCGAGGTAAAACTACTGTTTGATAACGATGCAAATTTGTGTGAGTGGTTCTATTCTCACTCTCTCTGGTGGTTTGAGGGTCAACGTGAATATATTTCAGGCATTGAACTATCACCCCTAACCGATGGGGAATTTGCTAACAAACTCAAAAAACATCTAAGTCAAGCTAATTTTTCTTGCACACAATTGACAAATACCTTTTGGGACTTAGATCAGTCTCCCACCACTCGCAATTTTGGCTATCAATATTCTGCTCGGTGGGTCAGAGAGTTAGCTGAGCGCTTACTAAAACTTCAAACTGAAAAGAATATCAAGGGATGTTGGGAAAAAGGCAACGCCATCGACTTTGTGGAAATGATCACCTATGAAATGATTCAAGCACGAAAAAATGGGACATTTTCTGGAGACGTTCTTCAGTTTCTCAGTACATTTTTCGACACAACAATAGATGAAATACTAGAGTGGGAACGTGAGTGGCAGGCCTCTATGGTAGATCATAAGATATAATAAGCAGTCACTATGAACAAAGATGGGCAACTTTCCGCTAAGGATTTGTCTGAAAATGATCTTGATAAACCAGGAATTTGGTATCGTTTCTCTGGTTGGCTCGTGGTAAATGTTGTACTTCGATTGTTTAAATACAAAGAATAAATCCCCCAATGTCTTCACAGGAACGTCTCTCACCAAAACAAGAGCTCATTGCAAATTTTGAGCAGCGCTCAAGAGATAACTTTATCTTTCGTCTCTTTTGGATGTACTCTCAGTTGTATGGTAGTAAACGGGCACTTGAATCACTGCCAGAAACGGGCTCACTCAGTGAGTATTGTCAGGCTATTCTCAATGGGTTTAACCTTGAAATAAGTTCTGAGCTACCCGAGTGGTTACAATCAGAAAATGGCCAAGGGGTCTTAATTTATGGGCCACATACCTATCACCTCGAGCCTTTCATTTTGGCTAATTTACTCAGTCATCGAGAAATATATTTTGTGGCATTAAGTCACTCTTTGTTTATGCTTCCAGATGAATTTCAAGCAATGTCGCTACCTGTTACCCCCAGTCATCTTGCAAAAGATGCTCGCAAAATGCCTGGATTAACAGGCATACGCCAAAGGATTAGTCGTTCGATGTTTGCTAAAGACGATATGCGTTCAGTTGCAGAAATGAAACGAGCAAACTTGGATGTCTTACAAAAAGCAGCAGATCTATTGAAAGCAGGAAAAGTTGTAATTATTTTCCCCGCCGCATCTGATGATATCTACAAGTCTGATTGGAACAACGGGCTTGGTAATATCATTCACTATCTTGATCCAGAAATCGACAATGTTTTACTCCAACCGTTTGACATTACTCAAATTACATTTGGAAAAGCCATTAGAAATATGAGAAGCACCTATGTGCTGCATAGACCTGGGGAACCAACAAAAATAGACGTGACGTGGAAACCACCAATGACTCTAGCTGAGCTATTTGCTACCACTTCACAAATAGCGAAACCTGAGCCAAATGAAGTTGTTCAATTCTTAGCACAAAATTACCAAACTCAGTCTCGGTAAACAGCTTCGAAAATTTATTTGTACCTACCTCTGCTAAGATAGTGGTACTGTGAAACAGTTGCTTAGATCTACGACTCATCGATATTATTTATTCAGTCTCCTGAAAGATTGCGCGTTTTTTACTGCTGTGCTAGTACCTTTTTTTACCGAGTGGGGTGGTATTTCACTGTTTCAAGTCCAAATTTTACAGTCTTGGTTCATGTTTTGGTTGTTTGTGCTAGAAGTACCAACCGGGGCCATCGCAGACAAATTTGGCAGAAAACACTCGATGGCACTTGGTGGAGTTGTCGTGACGATTGCGGTGTTAGTGTA
>DAOQVB010000037.1:0-9652 GCA_035341315.1 Candidatus Woesebacteria bacterium
TGGTGCCGCTACCAACCTGTGTAGCTTTGATTTGTAATGAACCCTGCTTATTGGTGTTGGCGATACAGTGATTGGAGCCACTATCAATAAGCAGGGTTCATTACAAATCAAAGCTACACAGGTTGGTAGCGGCACCATGTTATTTCAAATTGTGAAAATGGTAGAAGAAGCCCAGGGTTCCAAAGCTCCAATTGAAAAATTAGCTGACCAAGTATCGGCAATTTTTGTGCCAGTAGTTTTGGTTCTGGCTTCCGCAGCTCTTCTCGTTTGGATTTTAGTCGGTCAAATGTTTTTACCTTTTTCGCAAGCTATTAGTCTCGGCGTTTTAAGTTTTGTTGGCACCTTAGTCATCGCCTGTCCCTGTGCCTTAGGCTTGGCGACGCCAACAGCAGTGATTGTGGGCGTAGGTAAAGCAGCACAAAATGGCATTTTGATTAAAAATGCTGAGTCACTCCAGAAACTACACAGCGTCAACTATGTAGTAATGGACAAAACTGGCACGTTGACCCAAGGCAAGCCCACAGTCACAGACATTGTGCCGGTGGGAAATATTTCTAAAAAAACAGTCTTGCAACTCTTGTACTCACTTGAAAAACACTCAGAGCATCCGCTTGCACATGCAATTATGGAAAAGGCTGAGTCAGAAAAAATCACTGCCAAAAAAGTAGAAAATTTTTCTGCAATTGAAGGCAGGGGCTTGCAGGGTAGGATTGAAAAACGGGAGTATTTTGCTGGCAATGTTGGCTTGGCTATGGAGCTTGGGATACCTATTTCTAAAGCGGAAGTAAACAAAATGACGGCAGATGGCAAAACGCTCGTAGTATTAATGACGAAGACAGAGCTACTTGCATACGTTGCCGTCGCAGACACGATAAAACCCGAGGCATTAGCAACAGTTTCTCAGTTACATCAATTGGGAGTCAATGTGGCAATGTTTACCGGTGATTCCTTGAACACCGCAAAGTATATTGCCAACCAACTCGGCATTGATCGAGTTGAAGCTGAGCTGTTGCCTCAGGATAAATTATTCAAAATCAGCCAATTACAAGAGGAAGGGTACAAAGTTGCGATGGTGGGCGATGGTATCAATGATGCGCCCGCACTGGCAGCTGCAGATGTGGGAATAGCTATGGGGACCGGCACAGACGTAGCGATTGAGTCTGCAGGCGCTACTTTACTTGGTGGTTCCATCCATAAGTTGCCACAAACCCTATCACTTTCCCGAGCCACGATGCGCACAATCAAACAGAACCTCTTTTGGGCTTTCGCCTACAATGTGGTGTTAATTCCTGTCGCTATGGGGGCGCTGTATCCTATCAATGGTTGGTTATTGAACCCTATGCTGGCCGGAGCAGCGATGGCGTTCTCTAGCGTCAGCGTCGTACTGAATGCTTTGCGCTTGCGTTGGGTCCGTCTCACATAATATAAAGGAGCAATGAATTTAGGATTAATCTTTTTAACCGGCCTTACCACAGGAGGACTTTCATGTGTGGCAGTCCAAGGAGGTTTACTCACCAGCATGATTGCCAATCAGAAGGCGGATGGCAAGCACAAGGCGAGTAAGGTTACCAAAATTGCTGGGATTGAGTTGCCACGCGACGATTTACTTTCTTTAGGCATGTTTTTGATTACAAAATTAATTGCGCACAGTATTTTGGGTTTTTTGCTTGGTTTGCTAGGATCGGTGCTCACACTTAATGTCACGACCAGGCTTATGTTTCAAGTATTTACTGCCTTGTTTATGTTGGGAACGGCAATGAATTTACTGCAAGTGCATCCTATCTTCCGATTTTTAAGTTTTCAACCACCGCGTTTCGTTGGCAGATTTATCAAGGATGCTAGTAAGAGCAAGGCTTTATTTGCGCCAGGAATTTTGGGTTTACTCACGGTGTTTATTCCCTGTGGTGTCACTCAAGCAATGGAGGTGCTGGCGATTAATACGGGTAATCCAATCCAAGGTGCGATGATTATGTTCGCATTCGTCTTAGGTACGATTCCACTTTTTAGTATCATTGGATTTATTTTAACCAAAATATCCACTAGCTGGAAAAATATGTTCAACAAAGTTGCTGCGTATTCGTTAATTGCGCTAGCTTTGTATAGTCTTAATGGTGTAGCAGTGGTACTGGATTCGCCACTATCAGTTCAGAATCTGACAGGGGGAATTACAGCGACGATTCCAGGACTCGGTCGGGGAGACACAGTCTTTGCCGAAAAAAATGCAGGTGTGCAAAAAATTAAAATCGGAATTTTTAATAATGGTTATTCTCCCAGAGATATATCAGTAAAACAAAATATTCCAGTTGAATTAACGCTAGAGAGTACAGATGCCTATTCATGTGCCCTTTCGTTTGAGCTCAAAGAATTTGGTATTTCCACCTTTCTAAAATCTACAGATAGTAAAACATTTACCTTTACCCCGACGAAGAAGGGCAACTTTACCTTTGCCTGCTCGATGGGGATGTATAGCGGCACGCTGAGGGTACTATAAAAAGACAAAATATGTTTGGTTTAAATCGCAAAAAAGATACTAATAGTACCACAGTAAAATTTCAAATTAGTGGTATGCATTGCTCTAGTTGCTCGTTAAATATTGATGGAGAATTGGAGGATCAACCAGGTGTTTTGAGTGCCTCTACCAGTTATGCTAAAAGTATTACTACTGTGAAATTTGACAAAAAAAAGATAGTTCCCGAGAAACTGATGCAGACCATTCGTGGCTTAGGGTACGAAGTAAACCAAATTACTGCTTGACAATTAATACCCCCAGGGGGTATATTGAGGATCGTGAAAAAACCTGATTCAATTCAAAGTCCCGATAAAGTAGGCGCTCATCTCAACCGAATCAAAGGTCAGGTGGAAGGTATTGCCAAGATGTACCAAGAGGGTAGAGATTGCATTGAGATTGTCCAACAAGTGGCCGCCGCTCGTAATGCGCTTGGTCGCGTAGCCAAAGATTTGCTTTCGGGTGAAGCTTCCCGATGTTCTCGTGAAAAACGCTTCACCGATTTGGACGCAGTCTTAAAAGAAGTCTTTAGATCGTAGTAGTAATAAAAAGTATTATAAGGAGTTTTATGTCAGACACAAACAAAGGAGCAGTTCATCTAGACTCAGCTAGTTTTGATACTACGCTTGCAGAAGCTGGAGATATGCCAGTACTCGTAGATTTTTATGCAGATTGGTGTGGACCATGTAAAATGGCGGCGCCAATTATTGAGGAAATGGCTGAGGAGTATGCTGGCAAAGCGATTATAGCTAAGGTGGATGTAGACGCCAATAACGAACTTGCTGGTAAATTTGGAGTGATGAGCATTCCAACAGTTATCGTGTTCAAAAACGGCAAAGAGGTCAAGCGTCAATCTGGATTCGCTGGTAAACAAGGCTTTATAGCTTTGCTCGATGCCGCAATGGTTTAATAAATAAAGGAGAGAATATGACTAACAAAGAAATTGAAGCAGAAATACCTGGAAAAGAAGTTGGGGCTGCAGTGGAGAGCGTCCAAGAGCAAACTGGTCCCAATTCTATGGATGAAGTTGGCTATGAACAGCCAGAATCTTTAGATTTTGATGAATTATTGAGAGATGCGGGTGATACTCCTGTATTGATTGATTTTTATGCTGATTGGTGTGCACCATGCAAAATGCTGGAGCCCACAATACAGCAACTGGCTAACCAATACGATGGGAGAGTCATTGTGGCAAAGGTAAATATTGAAGACAATCCAGATCTTATTACAAGATTTAATATATTTTCAATTCCCAGAGTCGCAATTTTTCGAAATGGGGAAATTGCGGCAAATTTCCTTGGGTTGAAACCGTTCCAAGAATATGTAACAACAATTGACGCCCTATTAGCGGAACCTGAAGCAGAAAGTGGCGTAGAGTCAGAAATTGATGAGATGCCATCAGAATTGGCAGATGTAATAGCACCAGCTGAATGAATATGATGCGCAGAGAGGGAACTCCAATTCGTCAAATTGAAACGATAACAAATCTTGATGAGATTTTAGCAGCAGCTGGAGATTCAGTAGTTATGGTTGAGTTTGTGGCTGATTGGTGTGCGCCTTGTAAAATGTTTAGGCCGATTCTGGAGCGAGCTGTAAATGCAAATGCTGGTGTAGTAAAGTTATATACGGTGGATTCTGGATTGCATTCTGATATTGCTACTAAATTTGGCGTGAGCTCGATACCTCATGTCCTGTTTTTTTACCAAGGTGAGATTATTAGGAGGCAGGTTGGATTTTTACCAGAAAAACAATTTAGTAAGTTACTTGAGGGATTATTGGTAGCAATAAAACCAAAAGAAGAGGCGCTATGAGTCAAGATGCACAAAAGCTGGTGATTATTGGTTCTGGTCCGGCGGGGTATACTGCTGGAGTATATGCTGCGCGAGCGCAGCTCGCGCCTCTCCTCTACGCCGGCTACAAAGCCGGTGGTCAACTCATGTGGACCACAGATATTGAGAACTTTCCTGGCTTTCCTAACGGAAAAGATGGACAAACTTTGATGGCAGAAATGCGCCAGCAGGCGGAGCGCTTTGGTACTGTCGTGCTAGATAAGTATGTTACTGCGGTAGATTTTTCAGCTCGTCCGTTTAAAATTTGGACCAATTTGCCTGATAATTTTGATCCAGAAACTCATCAATTTGATTCTTCGACAGAATTTGACAAGCTAATGAGCAAGATCAAGTCTGAGTCACCTGCGACACTGGCCGAAAGTGTTATCGTCAGTACGGGTGCGTCCTCTATCATGTTGGGTATCCCAGGTGAGAAAGAATTCTTAGGCAGGGGAGTGAGCACCTGCGCCGTATGTGATGCCGCTTTTTATCGTGATAAAAACACTGTTGTGGTTGGTGGTGGTGATGCAGCTATGGAGGACGCGTTGGCGCTGACCAAATTTGCCAAATCTGTTACTGTTGTTCATCGACGTGACAGTTTTAGAGCTAGTAAAGTGATGCAGGAGCGGGTACTGCAACATGAGAAGGTAAAAGTAATTTGGAACTCAAGTCTGAAGAAAATTGCTGGAGAGGATAAAGTTGAAATGGCTGTTGTACAAACTACCGATCCTCAGAGCAACCAGGTCACTACGCAAGAAATTGTTGCCGATGGTGTATTTGTGGCCATTGGCCACCGACCAGTCACGCAATTGTTCCAACAAGCATTACGGCTTGACCCGCATGGCTATATTGTGACTCGCCAAAGTGTATCCCAACTTGGGGTTTCTGCGGCCAATCAAGCACTCACTCCAGAGGGATTGGTGGCATTTCCAACCATGACTTCGGTGGAGGGTGTATTCGCCGCGGGCGATGTGGTGGATATTCGTTATAAACAAGCCATTACTGCGGCTGGCCAAGGTTGCCAGGCAGCCTTAGATGCAGAGCGTTGGCTAGAAGCAAAGGGCTAGTGAAATGCAAACAATCGATGAATCAGCCTTAGCACTCCACAAGAAATATAAAGGTAAGCTGGGCACCACTGCGTTGTTTCCAGTCAAAGATAAGGAGATGTTATCTTTGGTTTACACACCTGGAGTAGGGGCGGTTTCTAAAGCAATAGCCAAAGATGCTCAACTTTCATTTGAAATGACTAATAGGGGAAGAACAATTGCAGTTATTTCCGATGGTTCTGCGGTGCTTGGTCTAGGCAATATTGGTCCAGAAGCTGCGATGCCAGTTATGGAGGGTAAGTCGTTACTTATGAAGCTATTTGCCGATGTAGATTCTGTGCCTTTGGTAATTAAAACTCAAGAAGTAGGAGAAATAATTAACTTTGTGAAACTTGTGGCGCCAACTTTTGCCGGTATTAATTTGGAGGATATATCAGCGCCTCGGTGCTTCGAAGTTGAAGAAGCTCTCCAAGATATTGGTATTCCTGTCTTTCACGATGATCAGCATGGCACGGCAATAGTTGTGATGGCGGCGTTGTTAAACGCCGCCAAAGTAGTTAAAAAACCATTTGAGGCGCTTAACGTTGTAGTAGTTGGTGCGGGAGCAGCTGGTTTGGCTGTTACAAAAATGCTGCTCGGCATTGAGTGCCAATCAGCCAGTTGTCGAATTATTGATGGAGCCCAGCGAGTAAAAGATGTGATCGTAGTTGATTCTCAAGGGGCACTCTGGGCGGGGCGTAACAATATGAATGTCTATAAACAAGCAGTGGCAGGTGTCTCTAACAAACAAAAGAAGCAGGGTGCGTTGGAAGAAGTGATTGTTAGCGCTGATGTTGTAATCGGAGTGTCTGGACCAGGTGCAATCACAGCCTCTATGGTGCAAGCTATGGCTAAAGACTCAATTGTCTTCGCTATGGCCAATCCAATTCCCGAAATTATGCCAGATGTAGCCAACCAAGCAGGTGCTTTGGTGGTCGCGACGGGGAGAAGTGATTATCCCAATCAAATTAATAATGTACTGGCTTTTCCTGGAATATTTAAAGCGGTCATTGATAATTGTTTACCAAAGATTACTCAAGCGATGAAACAATCGGCGGCCTTGGCACTTGCTCAGTTGGTAACAAAACCAGATCGACAAAATATTTTACCAACTGCGTTTGATCACAGTGTAGTACCAGCAATAGCATTAGCAGTGAAGGAAGCTTATGGCAAATAATCCCCATCAACAAGCAGTAACACAACTAGAAAATGTTGCCAAATTACTTGAACCACAGTACACAGATGGTGCCAGATTTAAAAAAGCCATACAAAAATTAAAGCAGCCAAATTATTTGCATGAAACTGCGTTAGAAGTTCAAATGGATGACGGCACAAAACGTGCGTTCACAGCCTATCGAGCCCAGCACGATAATGCCAGGGGTCCGTATAAAGGTGGAATCCGTTTTCATCCCGGAGTAACAAAGGAGGAAGTTCTTGCACTCTCCACTTGGATGACATGGAAGTGCGCCATTGCAGGTATTCCGTATGGAGGCGCAAAAGGAGGAATCGTTATTGACCCTAAAGCGCTCTCGCTCGCTGAGCTCGAGCGCCTCAGTCGAGCCTATGCTATTTGGCTAACTGAATTCATCGGTCCTTGGCAAGATGTGCCTGCACCAGATGTTAATACGAATGGTCAAATCATGACTTGGATGGTAGATGCTTGGGCTCAGTCTTTTGCTGAAAAGCATCCACTTAGTTTGAACCCCCAGGCTACATTCACAGGCAAACCAATCGAGTATGGTGGCTCAGAAGGTAGAGAAGAAGCGACTGGTTTGGGTGGAGTCTATGTGCTCGAAAAACTGGCAGAAAAACTCGGTTGGCAACGTAAAAAAGACATTACTATTGCAATTCAGGGCATTGGCAACGTTGGGTATTGGTTTGCCCATCACGCCGACCTACTGGGCTATCGAGTGGTGGCAATTTCAGATTCTCGCGGTGGGGTCTATGTTGAATCTGGACTAAATCCCGCAAAAACTCTCGCATGTAAACAAGAAACAGGCTCTCTTGATGAATGTCGTTGTACAACCGATGGTTGTAGTATCAAGAATGGTCGCGCACTAACTAATGATGAATTACTTGCATTGCCGGTTGACGTACTAGTACCAGCGGCGCTTGAGTCAGTGATTACACAAGAAAACGCCCAAACCATTCAGGCAAAATACATTATTGAAATGGCCAATGGACCAATTACGCCCGAAGCAGATAAGATTCTAGAAAAAAATAAGGTGCTTGTTATTCCTGATGTACTAGCCAATGCTGGAGGAGTAACGACTTCATATTTTGAATGGGTACAGAATTTACAAGGCGTACATTGGAAAAAAGAGTTGGTCTTAGCTCAGTTGCAACCTATCATGGAGCAGGCATTTGACGAAATGTGGCTCAAGCACACACAAATGAATGTGTCTGCTAGGATGGCAGCCTATGTAACTGCTGTGAAGCTAGTCGTCGATACCCTTCTGCTTCGTGGTGTTGTATAATGTGCAAGATTAATGGGATAAGAACAGCCCACTCAGTTGTAGTGGGCGGTCTTGTTTGCTTTTTTTATTACTTGTTGTATAACGTATCTTCAACTAACTATGGTAACTCTACCCAAAGCACTCCAAGCTGATATCGAGGTGTTATTAAAAAAAGCCAGACAAAATGGTTTTATTACTCAAGATGACATTCTTGATGTTTTTGTTGAACCAGAGTTGTATATTGAGACTCTTGATGATTTATACGATACCGCAATTCAGGAAAGTATCGATATTTTTGAATCAGTAGCGGAGCCTGGCGACGTGGAGGATACCGATGCGCTGACTCGCGAACTAGAACAGCTTTCTGCTCTGGGTTCGTCTGGAGTTTCAGACCCCGTGCGCATGTATCTGAAGGAAATTGGCCGAATTCCGTTGCTGAATCGTGAAGAAGAAATTCGTCTAGCTCAACGCGTTGACAACGCAGACCCAATCGCCAAACAAAAACTAATTGATGCCAATCTCCGTTTGGTAGTTTCTATTGCAAAAAAATACATTGGCCGCGGCATGACTTTCTTAGATCTAATTCAAGAGGGTAATAAGGGGTTGATCAGAGCTGTAGAAAAATTTGATTGGACAAAGGGTTTTAAATTTTCTACCTATGCTACCTGGTGGATACGACAAGCAATTACTCGTTCTATTGCCGATCAGGCCAGAACTATTCGAATTCCAGTTCACATGGTTGAAACGATTAATAAGCTGATGCGCACTAGTCGACGGCTGATGCAAGATTTGGGCCGTGAGCCAACACCAGAAGAAATTGGCAAACAAATGGAGCTTGAGCCAGAGCGGGTGAGAGAGATTTTGAAGATCTCACAGAATACAACTTCGTTGGAAGCGCCAGTCGGTTCTGGTGATGACGAAAGTGTTTTGGGTGACTTTATTTCTGATGACGCCCAGGTTTCACCCTACGAAGCAACCAGTTTACAAATGCTACGCGAAAACGTGGACGAAGTGCTCGAAGCGTTGTCAGATCGAGAAGCAAAAGTGCTAAAAATGCGCTTTGGCTTATCTGGAAACAAGATGATGACGCTCGAAGAAGTCGGGCGTCAATTTGGTGTAACCCGCGAACGTATTCGTCAAATAGAAGCCAAAGCGCTCCGCAAGCTAAAGCATCCCAGTCGTCGCAAAAAACTGCAAGACTTTTTGGATTAATCCTCAACTAAAATATCTTAGCGAGAGGATCACAAATGTGATGAAGCCATTTAGTACTATTAATGGTAGCGCAATTTTTAAATAATAACCGAACTTAGGGTGATGTCCTTCTCGATGAATTTGACCAAATGCAATCACATTGCATGCGGCTCCAATGGGAGAACCAGCGCCCCCAATACTTGTGCCTAGGTTGAGTGCCCACCAAAGTGGGTATACCCAAAGTCCATTTTTTTCCATTACTTGAATTGCTCCAACCATAGTGATGTTGTATGGCACGTTGTCAATAAAGGTGGAAATAATGGTCGATCCAATGGCGATCAGACCTGTTAAGAATTGTACATTTCCTTGTGAGAGCTGTATCAGTGCATGGGAGAGTAGGTCGATCACTTGGGTAAATTCTAATGCACCAACGATGATAAACAAGCCCATAAAGAAGAAAATAATTTCCCAGTCAATTAAATCGGTAAACACTTTTTTTGGATCACGGTGAAACAGCAACATTGCAAAAAATGCCGCTGTCAAAGAGATGGTAGCATTATCAAGAGTAATGCCAAAGGTTGAGCT
>DAOQVB010000038.1:0-838 GCA_035341315.1 Candidatus Woesebacteria bacterium
TCCAGTTGTTTACGTTAACCTCACTCTAGAAAAAGAACAAGAGTTGAACCTGAGATTGAATGAAAATGGAGGATCTTGGGATTATGAGCTCTTGAGGGCACTTGATATCTCCATGCTCCTGGACGTTGGTTTCGATGAAGACGACCTGAGTCATATATGGGATGATCAGTTCTCCGCAGAAGACGACCAATTTGATTCTCAAAAAGCTGTAGCAAAAAGTAAGACGACTGAGATAAAGACAGGAGATTTATTTCGCTTGGGCCAACATTATCTTCTCTGCGGAGACTCCTCAAACCTAGAAGACGTTAAAAAGTTGGTAGGTAGTAACAAGATTGACGTAGTTTACAGTGACCCTGTATACAACATTAACTTGAGTTATGACGATGGAGTTACCACAAAGGGTAAGTATGGTGGAACAAAAGTTAACGACAATAAGTCTGATGAAGAATACAGCATATTTCTGGAGAAGACACTTTCCAATGCTCTATCGGTAGTCAATAAAGATGCTCACTTCTTTTATTACTGTGATCAGGCTTACATTTGGTTATTACAAGAACTGTACAAAAAACTTGGAATTAAAAATCAGCGTGTTTGCCTCTGGCTGAAGAACTCGTTCAACCCGACCCCTCAAGTTGGATTCAACAAATCTTTTGAACCGTGTGTATATGGGACCATTGGTAGTCCATACCTCAATAGTAATGCTACCAAACTGAGTGAAATTCTAAACAAAGAAATTTCAACTGGCAACCGCTCTCACTCTGACATCATGGACATCTTTGATATATGGTTGGCAAAGCGAAAAGCTGGTCAAGATTATTTAACTCCCACTGAGAAGCCG
>DAOQVB010000038.1:848-9155 GCA_035341315.1 Candidatus Woesebacteria bacterium
CCTTCATGAAAAACCACTGAGGCGGTGTTCGAAACCAAATGACAAAGTTTTGGACCTATTCGGTGGCTCGGGTTCTACATTAGTTGCGTGTGAACAGATGAACAGGCAAGCCTTCCTGATGGAAATTGATCCAGTGTTTTGTCAGGTAATTGTTGATCGGTATCAACAGTTAACAGGAAAGGAAGCAGTCTTATGCAAATAAAACCAGGCATGATCTTAAATCTCGGGGAACATGTGCTCGCCTGTGGCAATAGTACTGATAAGGAGTTTGTAAAGAAAGTGATTGGAGATGCCAGCATTGCATCAATTCAGTCAGATCCGCCTTATGGGATCGCAATTGCCGATTCTTCACTCAACCAAACTAATCATAAGCCACTGGTTAACGATCACCTACAGTCTGACGAAGAGTATGCCAAATTTACCAGAGACTGGCTAGAAGCAGTCAAGCCATTTCTGGCTAAGAAAAACTCTGCTTATGTATGGAACGCAGACAAGATGGTTTTTTCCCTAAGACAGGGCATGTTGCAATCAGGCTTTAAAGTATCGCAAATGCTGGTTTGGGTTAAATCACAACCAGTCATTGGCAGACTTGATTACCTGCCTTCCCATGAGTTGTGCCTGTATGGTTGGTTTGGCACGCATAAATTCCGTAAAGCCAAAGACAAGTCAGTACTGTTTGCACCTAAGCCACAGAAAAGTAAATGGCATGCAACTCAAAAACCAGTTACCTTAATTCGCCGACTCATCCTCAATAGCACAGAGGTTGGCGACACGGTTTACGATCCATTCTTGGGCAGTGGTACGACCTTACTGGCTAGCCAGCAGACTTTACGCAAGTGTATTAGTATCGAGCTCATGCCTGAGTATTGCCAAGTTGCCGTGGACAGGTGGGAACATTTAACCGGGCAAAAAGCTACGGTAAGAAAGGAGTCACATGAATAAAGACCTACAAGACCGCACTGCTATGAACCGTCAGCTCATGCTAGAACAACTCCAAAAGATACCGATTGTGCAGGTGTGTTGCGAGAAATTGAGCATTGCTCGTTCAACATACTATCGCTGGAGGGAGGAAAGCCCAGAATTTGCTAAGCAGGCAGATAAAGCCTTGGCTGAGGGAGTGGCACTGATTAATGATCTTACCGAATCTCAGCTGTTGTCGGCCATTAAAAATGGCAACATAAGTAGCATTTTTTACTGGTTAAACCATCGCCACTCTGTTTACAGTAATAAATTAGAGGTTACCACAAAACTCGACAAAGAAACATTAACAGTCGAACAGGAGGAGCTCATTAAAAAAGCTCTCGAACACGCATCACTCATCATGAAAGGAGGCCACAATGATGCCAATAATCAATGATGATCTTCTGAAAAAAGTAATAACAGAGCGACCGCTGCGGGTGTCAGTAACGAAGGAGAGCTTGCTGTTTTTTTCATCAGTTTACTTTCCTCATTACTTTGGTACCGACTTTGCCCAGTTCCAATACGACATGATTCAAATCATGGAAGACAAGGACTGCCAATTTGCAGTAGTCATTACCTTTCGTGGATCTGGCAAGTCAACACTGTGTACCACAATATCATCACTTTGGGCAATTATGGGAAGTCAGGAGAAGAAGCATGTATTAATAGTATGTGGCACTGTTGTTCAGGCTAAAGCCCAAATGGCAACTATTAAGGATGAGTTGGAAAGCAATAAGTTGCTTCGATCTGATTTGGGTCCGTTTAAGGAGAGTAATAATGAATGGAACTCCACTTCATTAGAATTTTCTAAATACCAAGCCAAAATCACTGCAATATCTATTGATCAGAGCATGCGTGGCTTGCGATACAAACAACATCGTCCTGACTTAGTTTTCATAGATGATATTGAAGACTCGTCATCGGTTAAAACCAAAGAAGGTCGCAAACGCATTCAAGAACTCTACAGCAGTGAAATTGCACCAATAGGTGACCTGAAGAAAACCAAGATGGTTTTGCTCGGTAACTACCTACATCCCAACTCACTCCTGGCTACGCTGCGTGAGAAGATTAGAGCGGGAAAAATTCATGGTCGGGAGTTGTTCGTACCGATTATGAGCGATGATGGCATACCAGCGTGGCCTCAAATGTTTCCCACGGAAGAAAGTCTAGAGCAACTCAAAGAGCGATTGAGTGACCATCGTGCTTGGATGTTGGAGTACATGCTCAAAGCCGTTGGCGATGAAGACCAGCTAGTCACCTATGACGACATAGCTTGGTATGACTCAATACCTAGAGGATGGGAACCGTACTTCCAATTTAATGCTGCTGGAGTTGACCTAGCGATTAGCAAGAATGACCGAGCTGATCTAACCGCCATCGTGCCAGGGAGCGTATTTAGGAATAATGGTATTTTTCACCTGTTCATTGATCCAAACCCAACCAATCGGAGGCTTAACTTCCGAGAAACGGTCGACTTTTTGATGGATTTTAAGAACGTCTATCCAGACACCCACCTCTTTATAGAAGGTGGCAGTTACCAGTCATCTTTAACCGAGCAACTACTCCACGAAGGAATTGATGCTCACAAGGTAGATATCGGCAAATTAAGCAAGCTAGAGCGGTTAGCGGCAGTGGCATTTTGGATACGTAAAGGCCAAATCCATTTTCCCAAGGATAGGTGTACAGACCTTGTAAACCAGATGGTGAACTTTGGCTCAGAGCCACACGATGACTTGGTGGATGCGATGACACTCTTAATTTTGCAGGTGATGCACTACGCCAAAACCGGCGAGTTCCCTTCATCGTTAAGTAGTGAGGGTATCCGCATAAGATCATCAGTAAATGATTGGCGAAAACCACGCAGTTTAGAGGTGTACGACAGAAACTGGCTCAAAAGACTAGGAATTGATAAGGATGTTTGGGGTACTAAACGAGGTCGCTAAGCTTCACCTTCAACACTTTGGCGATTTTTTGGAGCACTTCTAGCGAGGGGACGTTACGTCCTTGCTCTATGTAACCCATATAGGCACGACTGACACCAACCTTAAAAGCAACTGTTTCTTGTGACAAACCAGTTTCTTTACGAGCCTTCTGGACTTTTTTGCCAAGCACTTTGGGCAATTTGGCATTTTTTCTCATGCCCTAATTGTTTAGTAAAAAGGCTTTTCACTCCACTTAGTGAGAGTTAGCAATTTCCTCTGGTATTGAGCTTGCTTTTATGCTAACTCTGGCTTATCATTTAGTCAGGAAATATGCCAATAATTGTGTCCCAAAACGGGAGAAACGCCACTAAATTAGACAAAATCAGCTTCGGTTTGGAAAATAAACTGCAAGCCTACATCTACGACAATCCAGAAAGTATTCCTTTATACGACATCAAAGATGATATTCGCTTACTGATTTTGGCTCGGGAGTTTGGAACAACCAGTGGACCCATCGATGCTATAGGTATTGATGGCGATGGTCAGCTCTATTTGGTAGAAACCAAGCTCTATAAAAATCCCGACAAACGAACGGTGGTTGCTCAGGTTCTGGATTACGGAGCTTCACTATGGAAGAGTCTCAATGATTTTGATGACTTCCTTCTCCAGCTCAACGGTCATGTACAAAAAAAGTTTGGCATGTCAGCGACCGAAAAGATCAAAACCTTCTTTGGTATTGACGATGAGCGATTACAAAATGTTCTAGAGCAAATGAAGCTTAACCTAGACGAAGGCAACTTTAAGTTTGTAGTGCTAATGGACAGCATGGAAGACAGACTCAAAGATTTAATCGTCTACATGAACCAAAACAGCAAGTTCGATATCTATGGTGTGGAGTTGGAGTACTACCAACATGATAGCTTTGAAATAATGATTCCTAAAATCTATGGTGCTCAAGTTAAAAAAGATGTGGGTAGTAAGCGAGTGAACTCAACCATCATCTCTGATGAGGAGTTCTTGCAAGCTTTTGACCAGCAGGTGCAATCAACTATTAAAAACATTATGCAACTGAGCACTGACGTTTCAGCTGGTGGCGTAGCTATTCAGGGGTTATCAAGTCGCAAGACACCTAAGAACATTAACTTCTACTTCTCGTATGGTGAGCAGGAGAAAAATGCATTAACGGTGACCATAGGTGTAAATGGTGGCATCGCTGGAAAAACCCTAGACTTTTGGTGTAATAACCCAGATAGATTAGGGCAAGTAACTACTGCCATTCAAGAGGTGCTCGGGATTGAAACTAAACACCTACCAACTGGAACAGGTTATGGCATTGTGGCGAAGTGGGATTTAAAGGAAGTGAGTGTAGACAAGCTAATTTTATTGTTTGAACATATTGTGAAACTTAGAACAATCGAAAGTTCTAGTCTATAATGAGCATATGAATAAAATAATGATTACTGTGTTTCTACTATTAGTTGGTATTGCTATCACATTTCATTATTTACTCCCTGCGTTTGCGAGAAACCAGTGTGCCCACAATCTTCAAGACAAGTCTAGCTATCAATTGGAACGAGAGAAGGATGTTTATAGATATCGCTTCTTCACCTGCCTTTCGTATTATGGAGTTGAAAAATGACAAGAAAACAACTCTCATTATCTGATCTAAGAGAAAAACTAAATAAAAACAAAGCCTTTCCAATTTATAAGAAAAAGATTAGTAATGATGACTTGAAGTTAGTATTTACTGACAAAGAGCTCAAGAAAAAATCTGGTCTTAAAACTTATACGTTTATATTTGGAATATTTGTTTTACTAACTGGCTTTTTTTCAATTGACCTTGTACGAATGTTTGTTGGATTAGTTTTTGTATTTGTGTCAATGTTTATGGAAAACCCAAATATTAAATTCTTAAAGGAAAGAATTAAAAAAAGCCCAGATCATCTGATTAGTGCATTTGAAAATGGTTTAGTAACTTTTCACCTAATGGGCGGTTTCGGAACTATTTCTAAAGATGATACTCAATTGGTTGTAGATGAGGAATAGCATATGAGTAAAGTTGTGAAACATGGTGACTCGCATGGTGTTTATAGAATTGAAGATGGAGAGATTATTTATGGAGAAAGTCGTTTTGTTTTCATCAAAAACTTAAGCTATTACCTTGCTGAGTTAAAAATTTATGCCGATGAAATGGTTGATTGCTGGGGGTTGATGGATCTTGATGAATTAAAAGAAAAACTTGATAGTGGCTGGATAACCTTAAGCATTCCCAATGGAGCAAGTGTTGATATCCACATGTTAAGCTCACTTAAAGTCAGTGAAGCAAATAACTACATATCAAATCAGGAATTCCTCAAAGAAATTCAGGACACTATCTCTGATTTAAATGATCAGCCGACTTCTTTAGAATTGTGCAGAAATGCATATGAACAATACCTAGACGATAAAAGTACTGAAAACAAAATAAAGTTAAGAAAAGCTTACTATGCTATGCCAGCGCATATGAGACACTTTGTTTTGGGGGATATGCAGGCGAAAGATTCACCAATTACATCAATTATCGATACAGTAGACTTAGATGAAGTTGAACCAAAATTTCCATTTAAAAAAGATGAAAAATTCATTGAGTTATATAAGCAAGTTGCTCAAGATAAAATTCCTTATTATTGGGCAGTGATAAAAATTGATGGCATTAAGCCGTTTAGTGATGCTGATGTTGAAATTGAAGATAGTTTTAGAAAACATTTCTTAGAAAAGTATACTGAGGGCAAGCCTATTTCAATTCATGTATATCAGGATGGTGATGTTTTCATTATGAGTGATGACTATATGAGTTTTACTCTTTATAAGGGACTAGGTGTGAAGATAATACCTTGTTTAGTAATGGGAGAACCCATCGGAGACCACGTAATTGATAAAATGAAAATCCGCTTTCAAGCACCAACAGTTGTAGTTAATCAGGAGTAGCTTTCTAGCCTAGACTTTCCATCCTTTCGCGGTACCTTGTCGCTATATGGACAAGATTAAACTGCTCAAACTCATTAAACGGTGTGAATACTATTTCTATCGCTATCTAGTTACTGGCGATAAACGACTCATTGATAAGTTTTTTCAACACAGTAAGCAACTTAAAAAAGAGATGCAAAAGTGGTGACAACTCACTTTAATTCCACGACTAGACTTTCTAATCTTTCGCGGTACCTTGTGTCCTTGATGAAAGACACAATACCAGATCAAAAACTCCAAAAAGCAGTCGATATTCTTGACCAATGCACACTTGCTCTTAAGTTCTATATTGGCACCAAAGAGCCAAAATATTTTCAAGAATTTATCTGGGCGGTTGAACGATTACATTACTTAGTGAAAGGAGGAAAAAATGAATGATATTCGCTACTGCTTGTATGCCAGAAAATCTAGTGAATCTGATGAACGACAAGCGATGAGTATTGATGGGCAGATTTCTGAAATGCTCAAAATTGCCAAACGAGAAAAAATTAATATAGTCGAAACGATCACCGAAAGCCACTCTGCTAAAGAATCGACTCAGCGACCCGCATTCAACAAGCTTTTAGATAGTGTGCATCAGGGAAAATACAACGCAATTTTAACTTGGTCACCAGACAGGTTGAGCAGAAATGCTGGAGATTTAGGACGAATCGTAGATCTGATGGATCAAGGCAAACTCTCACACATCAAAACCTACTCGCAGTCTTTTACCAATAATCCGAATGAAAAATTCCTACTCATGATTTTATGTAGTCAGGCAAAATTGGAAAATGACAACCGAGGTGTTAATGTCAAACGAGGTTTACGAAATAAATGTGAGTTTGGTATCAGACCTGGACTCGCACCAATAGGCTATTTGAATGTATTGAAATCAAATCGCATCTCAACAGTTGAGATTGACTCACACCGAGCTCCAATTATTAAAGAAATGTTTGAAAAAGTAGCCAACCAAGGTTATTCAGGCAGGATGGTAAAAAAATGGCTCGATGACATTGATTTCAGAACTAAAAGTGGTTGTAAGTTGGCACTCAGCAAAGTCTATGCAGCACTGCAAAACCCATTTTATTACGGTGAGTTCCAATTTGGTGATAAATGGTACAAAGGAACCCATAAGCCAATAGTCACCAAAACCCTATTTGAAAAAGTCCAAGTTCAATTGCAAGTTGCACCTAAGCAATGGAACAAGCAACTATTTCCCTTCAAAAAGATATGTAAATGTGGATCATGTGGAGGAAGCGTGACCGCTGAAATTAAATATCGAAGAACCAAGGCTAATCAGGTGAATACACATATTTATTACCACTGCAATCGCATTAAAAAATATGACTGCAAAGAACCATATATTACTGAACAAGAATTAATAACACAGTTGATAGGACATCTCCCAGAAATGAAGCTCAATACAAAGTATCTAATGACTGAATTTGAAACTGAGGTTAAACGACTACAGCATTTAAAAGCAACTGTGATTGATAAATTTACTCCACGATTTGAAATAACTCAGCACAATACTGGAGCAGCAAATACTGATGAAGTATCTTCATCACAAACTGAAATTATTAGAGAATATTTGCTCCACGTGCTTCAGTATGGAACTCCTGAAGAGAGGTTAAAAATATTGAGTGGGGTAAAATCGAAATTTGAGCTAACAAACAGAAAAATCAGTTTAGTATAAAAATTAGGTTGTTGGTTCGAAATCCCATTTTGATTCGTAGTCTATAGCCAATGGAGTATTAATTGGGTAGCCATCATCTTCTAGGCCAACTCTAAATCTTCTCAAATTAGTGTCACTTTCCTCAGTCTTGGTAGATAACCAATATTGGTGCTGTTCTCTGACGTAATCGGCTACAGTTTTGCTTGGTACTACAAAATATCTAAATACTTGATCAGAAGAAATGTTTACAAAGACATAAAACAGATTGGGATCAATAATACTTTCGTGTTTTTCCGACATCATCCAATCGAATGTATTTCCAAACATTCTCGATTTATATGAGTTGTCTCTGTAGTGAGTTTTAACTTCAATTTTAAACATTCTTCCAGTCTCTGGATCGGCAACCAAGATATCAACACTTTTCGTATTTCCCAATGTCATGTTTGCATCATAGCCATATAAAGTAAGTTGGGATAAAACAGCAAATTCGCCGGCCAAAGCAATGGAATTATTAGAAAGATTTCTCATTCATTAAGTATAACAATTAATCTAAAACCTTAGAACCAACGACTTTTCCTTCCAAGCGTTTTTCAGAGATTTTCTAGCTTACAGGCCTCTTTTGCGGCCCCCATGCTTTTAGTGGAAAAATTTGCAAGTAGCATCAACCTATATGAGCATAGGTGATGGGTCTTGGAGCAACCAAGACGCTTTGGCGGGGAGAACGGGATTCTCACCACAAAACGCTCAGCTCTGGTAGTTATAGGT
>DAOQVB010000039.1:0-9139 GCA_035341315.1 Candidatus Woesebacteria bacterium
AGCACCAACTAAAGAAAGTCTTATTTTCGCATCTACCAACTCCTGCTTTGCAGCTGCTAACAAACGATGAGTTCGATTTAATCTTAAATTGCGCTCCAAATCATTGTCAGCCTTATCTTCTTGTATATTTGAATTTTCGTTAATCATTAGGTAATAAATTGTATCTTAAGAAACAGCCAAATAATATTAGAAGAACATTTGTTTTAGATCATTTGATACAATGACTCAAGATTATATGACCAAATCCAGAATTAAAATATATATTGACGATTTGTTTCACAGGGGATTGGGTTATTTTATTTTTTCTCGATTACAAAAATATCGGTTGACTAGAAGATTTGTTGCGATATTCAAAAATAATTATGTACAAATTGAGGGTTATAAGTTGTATATCAATCCAATGGACACTGTTGTTTCTGCTACACTTGCAAAAACAGGTACCTGGGAACCATTTGTTTCCAAACAATTTATTCAAATCGCAAAAAAAGCAAGGACTATAGTTGATGTTGGAGGGAATATTGGATATTTTTCTCTGCTGGGGGCAGCATGCTCCAAGTCAACAGCAGAAATATTTGTGTTTGAACCAGATGAAGTTAATTTTCAATCACTTACAAAAACGGTGAAGGAAAATAAATTAGAAAACATTACCTGTGAAAAAGTAGCTATAGCTCAAAAAAGTGGTGAAATATCTTTGTATATCAGCCCGGATAATCTGGGAGATCATCGCACATTTGATAGTGGTGACAACAGAGAAACGGAAGTCGTGAGGGTGGTTTCTCTAGATGATTATTTTAGTGAGTATCCTCATGATATTGATTTACTAAAAATTGATATTCAAGGATACGAGCATTTTGCCATAGTGGGCGCAAACCAACTCTTTCAGAAGAAAAGAATTAAAGTGATTCTCAGTGAGTTATGGCCGTATGGCTTAAAGCTCGCTGGTTGTGATTGGCGAAACTATCTTCAAATACTAGAAGAATCTGGTTTCTCGCTTTGGGAAATTAATGAAGAGGATCAAATAATCAGAAGGCTTAATAAACAGAAAATTGCTGATAAAATTCTAGTAGAAGTAGAGTATTCGACAACCGTACTGGCTGTCTTAAACGTATAATTAGTAATAAAGAGAGGAAGCCATGAGCGTCTTAAAAGGTTTCAGAGATTATTTATTTAGAGGTAATGTTGTGGATTTAGCAGTCGCCGTTGTTATCGGCGGAGCCTTTGGTTCCATCGTTACTTCTTTGGTGAAAGACATAGTCACTCCAATAATTGGCGCCATTGGTGGTCAGCCAGATTTTTCAAATATATATTTTACTGTGAACAATAGTAAATTTATGATCGGAAATTTTCTTAATTCGGTAATCTCTTTTGTTATGATTGCCGGAGTAATTTATTTCGTTGTGATTGTTCCGATGAATAAAATTATGGCCGCAATGAAAAAAGAAGAAAAAAAAGATCCTACGGACAAAGTATGTCCAGAGTGTTTGAGTAAAATTCCAATTAATGCGAAGCGATGCATGTATTGCACTTCGATTTTGAAGAAATGATTATTTCGCTAGTCTAAAACTGTAACTTGAATAGGTAGGGAGATGTTTGGTTTACCTTCAGAGTCAAATGTGAGATTAATTGGCTCGTTTAGTAGCTGACGCTTGCGATTGTCATTATATCCCCAAACAGCGACCTGAACTTCTCCTTTATTAGCTAATTCTGAAAATTTAAATCCCGTTCGGTAATTACAGCCTTCGCGCGCTAGTCGAGCAGTTCTTTCAATTGAGCTAAACGCAAAACCTGCCTCATACGAAGTATCTTTAACTACTCCGTCTGCGAAAGAGAGCTCGATGATGATATCTGATTTGTCTACCCAGGCACAGAGTTTTTCATACGCTTCGGAGGGATTTGTTTGTTGACCAAGATACATTTCTGTTGAAGCCGTTGGTTCTGGTGCAGTAGTTGTTGGAATTGGAGTGGGATCCTGTATTTCGCTAGTTTTTAGATCATTTGGTTGGATGGTGCAACCAACCATAAAATATGAAGCAACAAGTACTAAATAAAACGCTTGCAAGTTTTTCATATAGTTATTATTTTAACACCTGACTGTTTGTGTGGAATATTGATTAAAGAGTGTAAATATCAAATACTATAAGTGTTTGCATGTGTATTGATTGACCAATCGCGGTTAATTAATGAATTGCTATGCAAGCTCTTTAAAAAAGTGTCGCAAATAGTTACCAACGTTACGGCACCGATTTGTTCTTCAGTAGAAGTTGGAGGCTAAATCGGTGTCGCAACCGAGGTGTGAAATGAAACCCTTTTTCGCTCTCCTGTTAACAATTGTGATGTTTTCGTTGCTGGGCTGCAATAACGATGCCCCACCAGCACGAAAACCGGAACCTTGCCAAAAGATCGTAGAGTACACCGTGTATGGCAGAAATGACAGCATCCTATATCATGAAGTTGTTCAAGCCGAACTGAAGTTCGGCGAGGGGCAAAGAAGGCCCAATAACAGCTTTTTGCTGTATCCTCTTCAAGAAGAACGGTTTAGTGAGTCGAATGCTAGGCTCCAGAAGATTATGGGTAAGGCTAATCGAAACCTCACCCAGTTCTTTGCAGGGCCACCGGTGACCTCTATGGGTGGTTTTTACTCCACCCTAGAGATTGGGTACCATGTCGATGGTACCCTTGTTGAGAATGTATCCCAAGCCTGCCAACAGCCGAGCAGTTTTACCGCTTGGTTTGGCAGTGGCTTGGAATACTATACTGGTGACACGGGACACCGGTATCGAACCTCACTCAAATTCGTGGGGGAAACCGTGTATGTAACCAGCGCTCTCCACGAAACTGGGAGCAAGGTCACTTACTCCTTCCCCGCCTAGTGGTATGACCGTGCCGTCTCGGGCCCGTTTAATGATGTGGGTGCGTTTATTCTCCCGACCGCGCCTGAGCTCCAACACGAAACTGCGGCTGGAGCAGAGTTGGCAGAGGAGACTCTGCTAGCCGCAATCGCAGGCGATTTACATGAAGTGTCATACTTCAGCTTTGCCTCGGACGATTACGAGGGTCGGAAGGAACTTCGGCCCGTGATTGTCAAGGCGATGGAGCTGGAGTATGCCCGCAGTGGTGCGAACGCTTTTTTGTTCACGGGGAGAACCGCAACAAACACTCGGGTGTTTGCCAGAGCCACATTTAGTGGCAGTAACTTCCAGCTCTCAGGGTGGCAGGCACTCAGCCTGGGAGAGATGGAGGGAAGAAGTACGGGTGGGAGTGCTGAATCAAGTTTCAGTATCAATACCTCACAAGTTTTGGAGGGCTCAATCTACGTCCTCCCCAGTGAAGAATAAACATCATTTCCCCTGAGTTTCAGCGACACTCTCAGGGGGAATTTCCTCTTCTTATGCTTTGAACATTGCGGCTAACTCAGAGACGTGCCGTTTTTTTAATGTTTCGTACAAACTATGATCACTGCCATATCGTGCAATCATTTTAGACATATGTTGCGCACCCAAATGATGTGGCATCATCACATAGGAGGCCCCAGCTTCATATAATTCACTAGCATCTTGATGGGTTTGAGCGATTGGGATGATGACGGCCTTTTTATTTTTAGCTCGCATCGCATGAACAATCAAGATATTTGTCGCCAATTCAGGCACTGTAGAAATAATAATCTTTGGTTTTACAATCGGCAAATCTTCTAAAAACTCTGGATCACTTGCATCACCAAGTCGATATTGGTATCCGGTATTCTCAAGTTTTTCAGCAGAGGCGGGGTTAAAATCTACAACTAGGAAAGAGTGATCTAGTAACTGTAGGGATTGAGCAAAATAGTGACCGACTCTGTCAAAGCCAAAAATTACACTCTCAAAATCATCTGGATTTTTTCCTTTACTCTTGACATTAGTTTTAATCAATTCAAGCCAACTTAAATAGCGAGAAACTTTAGGATAGATTGTTTCTGAATACAAAATTAAATATGTTGAACCAGAGATAGTGATTAATCCAACCAAAGTGATAAGCGAAAGTACTTCTTGCGATAAGTGCCCCAGGCGTAAGCCAAGTGCCCCTAAGATTAGGGAAAATTCACTTATTTGTGCTACCGTTAACCCCGCCTGATAGCTTGTTTTTCTGTTATATCCTAGAGTGTTCATTAAAATAATGACTATGATGGGATTGCCAACTAGTACAAATAGAGAAAGAATTATGGCAGGGAATAATAACTGAGCTAAGTTGCTGAGAATGAGTTGTGAACCCAACAGTACAAAAAAGATGATAATAAAAAAATCACGAAGTGGTTTGAGGCGCGAGGCGATTTCAACCGAGTATGGCGAAACTGAAAGGGTGACGCCAGCAATAAGAGCACCGATCTCAATCGAAAAGCCGAGCGCAGAAAAGAGACTCGCTAAAATAGTTCCCCATGCAAGACTAAATAAAAATAATAGTTCTGGAGATTCTGCTGCGTATTCTGTGACTTTGGGTAGTATATATCGTTGAAACATCCCAAGCACAGAGAATAGAATCATGCCCTTGCCAAGAGTGAGTAAAAGTGTTGAGCCCAACCCCATATCTGATTGCCCACTTACTACCGTAATGGCTATCAAAATAAAGGTTGCGACGATATCCTGAACGAGTAGGAATCCAATAGCAATTTTTGCGTAGAGTTTCTGAAGATCCTTTTTGTCTGCAATTAGTTTTAAAATGATGATCGTACTGCTAAATGTCAGTGCAATAGCTACATACAGAGCGGCCAAACGGTCTATACCGAGTAACAAAGTGAGAGCAAACCCGATTAGAGAGGTAAATAGCACCTGACCCAGCCCAGTAACCAAAGAAACCTTGCCAACTTCCTGAATAATTTTGGGGTTGAGGTAGAGCCCAACAATAAAAAGTAAAAAAACAATCCCAACTTTAGAAAACAGTTCGAGCTCATGCTGTGAGCTTACGATATTGAGAACATAGGGTCCAGCAATGATTCCAGAAAGAATATAGCCAACTACTAACGGTTGCCGAAGCTTGCGTACTGCCAATGTAATGATAGCAGTAACTGTGAGAAGTAGACTCAATTCGAAAAATATGTTCATGGTGTACCAAAGCTCGAACTAGTTTTTGATTTTAGACCAACCATCTCGATGAGTGGATATCGGACTTTAACTTTAGTCCAAAATTTTTCTGCTAACCGTTGAGAATATTGGGCGTGCTGACCCCGCTCCATCCCTGAACAGAGTCGTCGTTCCCAACTACGTATAACATCAACCACCTTTTGTCCTTCGTTATGAAATGCATCTTCATTAGAACGATTTTTTTCAAATTGCTGGTGAATTGGATCAAATGCAGCAAACAACTCGGCGTGTTTCTCACTCATGAGCTGAAAATAGCGATCGTTCTTTGTCATGCTGTATACAATTTTTCTCTATATTCACGCAGCATCCGTTCGGTTGAAAATCGATCAAATAATTCAATGGATGCTTTCATTCGACTAACCCATTCTTCAGAGAAACCACGATCATTTTTCTGAAAATACATGTTTTGGGCATTTTGTAACATTTCATAGAGACTTGAGGTGAGATCGTCAGGATTCAGCGTCCAGCCTACAGAATTCCAATCTACTTCGCTTGTCCAGCCGTCTTGAACAGTAATCTGAAGGACGCCGTTAGAAATTGCTTTCATTCCCGATGTGCCTGACGCCTCCTTTCCCTTTATTGGCGTATTGAGCCAAACATCTGAACCCTTCGTTAAGAATTGCGCAATTTCAATGTTGTAGTTGGGAATGAATAGGGCATAACCAGATAAGTCAGACGAGAAGTGTTGAATAACTTCTTTGAGGACATCTTTACTGAATGAGTCTCCAAAATGGGCTTTTCCAGAAACCAAAAACTGAATCTCCCTACCTTGTTGTGTAGCTATTCTTCGTAAAGCTTCGATATCAGAAAATAATGCACTGAGTTGTTTGTACCCCGCTATTCTGCGAGCCCAAGACACCACCATTCGATGATGATCATAACCAAAACCAGTTGTTGCGTGAACATAGTCGCGGAGTTGCTCTTTTAGTTGATAATGTCTTTGCCACAAATTATTTGAGTCTTCACTTACCAATTTGATTTGAGAGTCTTGCCAAGTGCCCCGATGGACTCCATTGGTTATGTTTGTCCAGTTGTAATCTGGCCATACTTGTTTACTTAGATCGGTGTGAACCTGGCTTACACCACTGGCCACATGCGAAACATTGAGTGCTGCTGAGGTGACAGAAAATGAATCCGGATTACCAGAGCTACCTAGTGACAATAACTGCTGTGTACTGATTTCCATTTTATTGGCGTATGGTTCAGCTAATGGAGTTAACGCCGAGATGGGATATGACATGTTGCCAGCAGCAACTAAGGTGTGATTGGTGTAGACAATTTTATTTTTGATCAATCTCAATGCGCTTTCGGCGGCAACTTGATGATGTTCCATCACATCAAGAATTAGCTGCCAATGGGCAAATACTGGACGGCCCTCATTGAGATGATACAGCTTTGGCACGATTCCCAACTCTGTGAGTAATTTAATTGCTCCGACGCCATGAACAATTTCTTGCTTTAGTTGGTAGTCAGTATCTCCAGTGTATAAAAACTGGGTGATTTTACGGAGATGAGATGGATTCTGGTCGGTTTCCGAATCGAGTAAGTAGAGAATGGTTTGATCTGAAAAGGTTTTTTTCCAGCATCTCAGCCAAACTGATTCATTGCCGATTTGAACTGTAATAAAGACGGGTTGATCTCCGTCCTTGTAGACATGCTCCAGACCAACTGCCACTGGATCAAAATACCATTGTTCCTCCAGCTGTTCGCCATTCGGAGTAATGGTTTGCTTCATATACTGACCACGATAGAGCAAGCCAACGCCGACAAACGGCAAATGGTCGTCTGCAGCCTGCCTCATGGTATCTCCTGCAAGTATGCCGAGTCCTCCAGCATAAATAGGAAGATTATGATCAAAGCCAAACTCAGCACTCAAGTAAGCAATCGGAGTTTCCAGTACGGTTGGGTTGGCAGGCTGCATTGAATTTCTAGTGTATCACGATCCTACTAGTCAATCGAGCCATTCTTTTGCTACTATAGAATCTATGAACTATGAAGAGATCATAACATTATTAGGTGATGAAGCGGAATCACTACTTAGCCACACTTGTGAAAAGATTCCCAAAGATCTAATCATTTCCCCTGGACCAGAAAGCGTGCTTACAGTCTTACGTGATTCAAATCGGTCGAGCAGGGTCATTGCCAATCTCCAACGCTTGTATCATCACGGTAGACTAGCTGGCACCGGTTATCTCTCAATATTTCCCGTAGATCAAGGTTTGGAACATACTGCTGCTTACTCGTTTTATCAACAACCACATTATTTTGATCCTCAGGCAATACTTGAGATGGCAATTGCGGGTGGCTGTAGTGGAGTAGCAAGTACGTTTGGAGTGCTTTCGCTAGTTTCAAAGAAATATCAAAGCAAAATTCCATTTATAGTAAAAATTAATCATAGTGAGCACCTCACACTACCAGAGTTGGCCGATCAACTAATTTTTACTAGTGTCGATCAAGCTGCGACTCTTGGAGCTGCAGCTATTGGCGCTACGGTATATTTTGGATCCAATACATCACATAAGCAAATTGAACAGATCTCTCGTCTATTTGAAAGAGCACATCAACTGGGTATGGCAACTATTTTATGGTGTTATCCCAGAAATGATCACTATAAAAAAGATAGCCAATCGTATGAGGAAGCGGCAGATGTTACAGCTCAAGCCATTCATTTGGGTGTATCAATGGGGGCGGATATTGTGAAACAAAAGATGCCAACTTCACTCAGAGCATTTCAAGCATTAAACTTTTCAAAATATGACGATCAAATGTATGATCAGTTACTCACCGATCACCCAATTGATTTAGTACGCTATCAAGTACTACATGCCTATTCAGGAAGAATCGGGTTGATTAACTCGGGAGGTGAAAGTTTGGGAGAGGATAATTTGCGAGCAGCTGTGCGACAGGCAGTTATTAACAAGCGAGCAGGGGGTCATGGTCTAATCATGGGGAGAAAGGTGTTTAAGAGCGATTGGGATACTGGAGTGAAATTACTACGGGCAGTTCAGGATGTGTATCTTGAACCCAAGATTACCATCGCCTAGTTTTGATTACACAAAAACATAGTTTGAAAAACGATGCCTCACTTTCAAAAACATGGTTTACACTAAAGCATTCCTCCAGGCAAAGTAGTGGTTTATACTAAACCATAAAATTAAAGACATGTGCGATGTTTGATCGGCTTGGTTTTACTCTAAGAGCAAATTTCCGAACGTCGAAGCCTAAAGGACAAATTCGAAAAAACTAGAAATAATTTAATTTGAAACAACACATCACTTTTAAAAACATGGTTTACACTAAAGCAAGCCTCCAGACGAAGCGATGCTTTACTGTAAACTATCAAATTAAATGCAGCGGGTGTGACTAAACAGTAAACTGACCATTGGCGTAAATCACTTTTGTTGAACCATCGGTTAGCGTGGCAGTTACCGTACGATTGGTAGTGCTAATAATATCGGTGTGCTCTGGCGAATCATTAAAACCAAGATTCTCCCACTCAGCATTAGATAGCGTTGTTTTATCACCTCTCAAGCAGTCACGGTAGGCCATACCAATCGCCACATGGGTATTACCTTCGGGGCCACCAATATTTTCATCGTAGAGTGTTTCTGCCATGAAGTGAGTAATTTTTGATAACCTACTATCAGTCAATGAAAATTCTCCTAACTTATTGGCATTCGGACTCTTAATCATGGTTTGGAGTAATTGATTGCCTTTGGTAGCCGATGCTTTGGAAATTACACCATTTTGGAAGTGGAGTTCAATGCCTTCAAGAATATTGCCGTAGCGATACAATGGTTGATTGAATTTGATATGACCCTGAGTACCGCGCCAATCGGGACTGGTAAATAGTTCAAAACTGGGAATATTTCGGTCAGCACCACCTTTCCACTGGCGATTGGCGCCAAGTTGAATTTTTAAATCAACATCTGGGCCAGTAATCTGAACGGACTCAATTGAAAGAGCATTGAGCTTATCCCGAAATTCTTGTTGCAATCGTTTCACTTTTCGCCACTCCGCAATAGGAT
>DAOQVB010000040.1:0-9017 GCA_035341315.1 Candidatus Woesebacteria bacterium
AGTCGCCACTTCAATTTATACAAACTCATTTTCCGGAAAGTATGTGCCTATAACATACTCTATAACGAGTATGACAGAATGGTATGATTATGTCATCATGCTAAAAAAATTAATCTGGTTGCCAATTATTAGTTTTTTAATTTTTTCTCGGCTGTTTCTCTTAAATTCTGTACCGGGCACTATTCCTCATGATGAAATGGTCTACGCCATCCAAGCCAAATCATATGCAACTCAAGGCACTACACTCGATCAAATTCATCGACCCTGGATGATCTCTCCATTTGACGACATGTACGCTGAATTACCAGCTACTTTTATGGCCTTAGGATATTTGCTCAGTAAAGACCCGCTCGTCGGCGCACATCTAACCTCAGCTTTAATGGGCATCAGCATGCCATTTATTCTTGCTTGGCTCTTCTTTGGATTGTGGAAACGCAAAGATCTAGCTATTGGCGTTGCAATAGTATCTGTTTTTAACCCTCTCTTTTGGCAAATGAGCCGCCTCGGTTATGACAACTGGTACTCTCTCTGGTTTTATTTGCTTGGTGCAGCTCTACTAGTGCAAAAAAATAAATCACTTCAGTGGCTATCAATTTTGGTTTTTGGCATTGGCTTTTTTAATTATCAGGGATATAAATTACTGCTTTTTCCTTGGGCAATCATTGTAGTGTTGTTAAAAATTACTGCAGGAAAATCACTGCCAACTTGGTCCGACTTTGAGCAGTTTGTTACCAAACGAAAATTAATGATTACTTCAGTCAAAAAGGGGTTTTTCCTCTACTTGCCGCAATGTATGGCAGTGATATTTTCGTTGATTCTCACTTCATTTTATGGCTTAGTTTTACTGCCAAAACAAGTTGGTGTGAGCGAGCGATTGGGAATGACGATTTTTTCTGACACAGAAAAAATCGCCCAATTAGTCGACCTGGAACGCAGACAAACCTTTGTTTCACCCCTACTCAACGTATACACCAACAAAGCCACTATCACTTTGAATTTTATGCTTGATCGACTGGCCAATGCTTTTGATCTCAACTTGTTGTTCCTCCAAGTTGAACCGGCCGTAAGTGGTTTTAGTGTTTGGGTTCATGGGATTTTTTACTGGATTGAAGGCATATTTTTTCTCATCGGAATAGTGTGGCTGCTAAGTCAACCCAAACACCGCGCCAATGCTCTGATTTTATTAATCGGAATTTTAGGATTGTGTCTCCCCACTCTCATTAACACAGGCAGTGAATGGCATTTATTGCGAACTATGTTTAGTTATACTCTACTAATAGTGTTCGCTGGTATTGGACTGTCTTGGATACTCAGACATCGTTTCGTTTTGGCAATACTCTTACCATTCTATCTATTGGCGATCGGCAACTTTACGTACATCTACTTTTTTCGCTATCCCGTGATTAGTTTGGACTGGGGTAATTATCATGAACGACTAGTGGCACGCTACATTACTCTACTATCGTTAGAACATCCAGATACCCAAGTAAGCGTGCATGTAGGCCAACCCAATTATTACTACTGGAGTTACTTGCTGTACAGCGATCGTTTAACAGATGAAAACAAGGAGTTAGTAGCACAAAATGCATTACTTGATACCAAAGCGCCAGTTCAATCATTCAAGATTGACAATGTGACTTTCACTAGTAGCTGTGAGGTACAATCAAACACGGGGGTAATGGTTGCCGAAACCAGCTTTCAAGATTGTGAAACAGAAGTGGCTAATTTTGATCGAGCCAAAATTGGTCAGAATCAAATTGCTTCCGATTCCGCTTCGATTCAAAAACAAAGATCATTTAATTCGATTGTGGCAATTTTGGATAGCGGCGAAAAACTGTACATTTTGGATGATCAATTATGTACAGGTAAAAAACTGAAAAGCTATGTGTTTCCCACTTCCTACAAAGATATAGGTGTAGAAAAACTGGATACTGACCAGTTTTGCCTAAACTGGATAAGTGATCAATCAATTGTAAAATAGCGGGTATAATAGCAATCTAACAAAGTGGAAGCGTCGCATAGCGGTCAATTGCACACGCTTGGAAAGCGTGAGCCTTACGGCTTCGTGGGTTCGAATCCCACCGCTTCCGCGAGAATCCGCCTATGGCGGAGACGAGCGAGACAGGTGGAATGAGAAGTCAACCGAGTTGTGACAAACAACCCGGTTATCCCGATGAAATCGGGAAATCCCACCGCTTCCGCCATTTTGAGTCTATTTTCTCTTGCTGAATACCTTCTTTGTGAAGCTCAGCATCTTTTCTACCAAATCTAAGACGGAACCCTGCTGACGCTTCCGATACATCCAAAGCAATGCCATACCTGCAAAAACAGCTAAAACTAAGTACCCAATATTTTCTAAACTATCGAATCCCTCATTGAGTGATTCTAGAGCTCCCAGACTGGTATAACCCAAATAGAGATATATTGAATTTCGTACGATTAAACCTAAAAATGTGCTAAATAAATACGAACGAAAGTTAACTTTTATCAAGCCCGCAATGACAGATACTGGGGCTGTTGGCATAACAGGTATGGCTCTCATTAAGAAAATCGCAAACCCCTCTCGCTTACCTTCACCCAAAAATTTGCCCAAGCCCTCTGTATCGGAACGAGATACTCCTAGAAATTTTCCAAATTTACTAATAATAATATCTTCAGCTTTATCGGCAATGACGTAGATTATGAAGCTACCAATTGTCTTACTGAGTGCTCCAATCAACGCAAGTACCAAAATGAATAGTAGTGAAATACTTTGACTTGCAGAAATTGAACCCGCCAACATCATCACTAAGGGCGAAGGAATAGGTGCGATCACTTCTTCTACCAAAGCACCAATAAAAACAAACCAAGTAACGGGAATTTGTTGAGAAAGTGCTTCTAACCAAGAAATCAAGAATTGCATAGAACCTAGATTCTACTATAGATACGAACGAAATCCTATGTCACAACGAATGAGCGTGATTCTTTGGCTCGTGATGAAACAACTATTTTGGTTTACTGAGATTCTCTAAAAATGCTAATAAACAAATAAATAGAGGGACGCTACCCCTTGGTCCCAATGACTCTGAGATCTTATCTCCAGCGTGTAGGTTTTCATTATAATGCGAGGGATCAATAGTTTTATCTGAAACATAGTACAAATGATTTGATCTGAGCGTTAAATTTTCTAGCGCCTCCATTAGATGAAATGCTTCCATTTCCAGACATAATTCCTCAATTAGTGGATCATCTAAAATTTCTGCCATTTCTGCTGGTTGTTGGAAGGTCAAACCCGCCGTTGTTAATAAACTGGCAAATTTCACTGGATACCCATATTGAGCGATTAATTCTGAGATTGGATTCTGAATTGGCTTACTATCATCTTCAAATTGTGAAAATACTTGCTTTCCCAAAATCACATCACCCACCGATATATTCTGATTAACTCCTTTTGAATAATTTCCAACTTTGCCAATAAAATTCTCACTTTCCAGAGAGGGAAATTCAGCAACTGCGGCTTCCAACGTGGTTCTTGATAGATTTCCCAATGTATACGGAACCGATAGAATAGTCCGATTATTAGTTTTTAGTTTCGTTAGTATTGTCTGCAAGAATGTTGGCAAATTAGAAAATATTTCCGAATGAATCTGCGTGACATCTATTAAGTCAACTGGATCTGCTATTGGGCTGTCAACCGTCGCTACCAATCTATTAATACCAATCTTCTCAAATGTTTCTGAGCTAAACAGTCGCTCTCGTAATTTTTGAATAACTAAGTCACTCCCAACATACTGTGATAGTTGCTGAACTAAAAAGAATTTTTCTGCAGCATCCCTAACTTCCTGACTGGAAAGTTTTTCTAGTGAAGATGAAATTTCACTTCTTTTTGCTTCAAAAGCTTTTCCCATTTGTACAAATTCTTGTTCAGAAAATAATCCAATGGATAAGAAGATCCTCATTGAAAAATCATTGCCAAATAAAAGATCTGTTGGATTTTTCAGCTTTTCTGTTTCAATTTTATTTTTAGCAATATCCATCGTCATTTCTGCAGCATTTGGCTCTTTAATCCCACTCCATCCTCCAAGTACTTTTTGATTTGGATGCTCTGGACAAATTATCGCGTCCTCTCGATCCTTACTTACCCATTCCGTACGTAGTTCTTCGGCCAAAGAGTCAAGATGGTTCATTCTATCTACTAATTCTTCCAGGCGATAATTGATCGATTGCAGTAATTCAGGATCTTTATTTTTCAACGCCACTTTCTTCTTCTTCAACATCTCAATTTCTGATCTGACGTGGGTTTCATATAACTCTCTAAAGGCAATCTTAATGGGTGTTATATCTTCGCCTCGTTTGATCATGGCCACTACCGATTCTCTGGCTTGCTCTAAACTTCCAAACCAAGACAACATTTCAAATGTATCAGTTGGATCTTTTAGCAATACATCTCTTACATGAAAAGTTACTTCTGAGTGCTGCTCGTCAAAATCAAAACGAGTGCACCAACGACACCGTTTGGGACTATGTTTCCTTCGCTTAACTCTTCCCGGAGCTCTAGACACATGTACAACATCCATAATTTCACTGGTACTATTGGTAAAGTGAATCGCCTTCAATTTTTTTCTAAAAATCAAAGTTGGCATTCTTTCACCAACATATTTGATCATCGAAGCAACAGTATTTGGATCATCAGGCCGACCATTAAGCAAGCCTTGGGGATACAGCTTTTCCAATCGCTTGAGATGGTCAAGCTTGATTTCATGACCGTGATCATATTGCTGTAATAAATAAAATTGAGCTTCTGCTAATTGGGCAGAGGTTATGCTCTCACCAGAATGCTCTTGATGAGTCAGCCATTGGATAAATACGTCCTCCGTCTGAATAGGAGTGTACTCCAAATTCCTCATAGTAAACCTATATTATACATATTTGATGTGTAAAAATCAAATGGTATACAATAAAAGTATGCATTTTCCACTTTTTCACAAGCGAGATACTATTGTTTATGCCGATGATGACGATGTATCAATTTTTAATCTAATTCGACTACGATTCCCCCCATTAGGGCTCGGATTATTGCTAGGAATTTTGCTATCCATTGTGGCATCACGCTTTGAAGAAGTACTTGCCATCGATGTGAGAGTGGCATTTTTTATCCCATTTATTGTGTACATGGCTGATGCAGTTGGCACTCAGACTCAAACAATTTATTCTCGAGATTTACGTTCGGGTAAAGCCAGTTTTAAAAAATATTTATATAAAGAATCAGTGTTGGGGTTACTGCTTGGATTACTCTCTGGCTGTATGAGCGCAATTGTCACAATGCTCTGGTTTAATTCTACTCAACTAGCCACTTCAGTTTCTATTGCGATGTTCGCATCAATTGCGTTTGCTCCAGTTGTCGCGCTGCTCGTTACCGAAGTCTTGCAACTTGAGCATAAAGATCCCGCCGTGGGGGCGGGTCCAATTGCCACAGTCATCCAGGATACATTGAGCGTGCTGATTTATGGCTTGGTTGCCAGCTTTGTGTTTTTCTAAACAGACGCTGATGAGCGTCGATGGAAGTACTATCCCATCTTATTGAACTTTTTCAATCGAGTATTCCATTTCTCCCGAGGGAGATATTACAGCAACGTTTTCTCCACTCTGTTTACCATACACTGCTTTACCCAAGGGACTTTCTTCTGAAAGCTTGTTGTTCTGCGGATCAGATTCATATTGACTGACTAAAGTAAAGGTATATTCGCCTTTTTTGCTCTTAACGGTTACCACGCTACCAAAACCAATTTTACCCAAGTGTTTTGTGTTCGTTTCTACGTAGCCATGAATTAATAGATGCTTGAGCTTACTCGATTGGCGACGAATGTCGCCAATTTCAAATTTGGCATATTTATAGGCACCATTTTCTGAAAGATCACCCATTTCGCGAGCCACTTTGAGGCGCGCCATCACCAGCACTAGTTCTTTCTGCAGAAAATCATACCGTCGTTGCATTTCATCATATTTGGCTTTGGTAAAGGGAATGGTTTTCGGTATCATCATTTCTATTTCACTGTATATCACAGATTCTCAATCAGCGGAAATGCAACTTTTGTGTCAAAATACAAATGTGAAAAAACATTCTGTTTCTATCGATCTCATCCGCGTTATCGCTATTCTTGGGGCATTATTCATTCATTTGACGTATCCCATCTATGCCAGACCAGACTTTTTTGGTGGTACAACTTGGTGGCTTACCACCATAATTAGCGCTTTTTCTAGAATATCTATTCCATTATTTATTATTCTGAGTGGATATTTGTTACTACCAAAAAATGAATCTTGGGCAACAACTCAAGCTAGATTGGTTCATCGCCTACTCGTTCCATTTGTTTTTTGGTTTGGTTTTTATCTAATCTGGGATCGAATCTTCTTGCATCGAACCAATTCGTTGCTTGAGATCCCAACTTTGCTGTATCAATCGAATACATACCACCTGTATTTTTTGCTTATTCTGACGGGGTTGTACTTTTTATTACCAATGTTGCGTTTACTTTTTGTTCATCTAGAAAACCATTACATCAAGGTTTTACTTGGCGTAGGTTTTATAGCGGGTGTTTTGATGTACTTCGTTCCGTACGGTCTGATCCGCGACCAAGCACAATTTAATATTTTTACTGCTTGGGTGCCATATTTAGGATACTTTTTATTTGGCGGTTTTTTGGCGACCAAAAAACCGCAAAAACCCAGGTGGCTGGGTCTCGTCACACTATTTGCGTTCATTACCACCATCGCTCTCAGCGCTTCCGTAGTAGCGTTTCGAGAAACAACCACTGCCTGGCTTTGGCGCAGTCACGGCGTGGCGTTTGTTGACGAATATCTGAGCCCCCAAATTATTGTCTTCGCTCTTAGCTTTTTTTGGTTATTGGTCTCCTTGCCACCCAATTTTAAATTGCTGAATAATTTGCACGTCTCTAAACTACTGCGCCAACTAGCCAAAGCAAGCTTCGGTGCCTATTTAATTCATGTGCTGGTTTTAAATGTACTAGATTTTAGGTTTGGTCTGGCTCTCGACGCTTATCCGGGAAGTCTATTGCAATACTTTTTGATAAGATCAAGTCTTTGCTTACTTCTTTCATTTGGTCTAAGCTGGTTATTGCTTCAAATTCCTTGGGTAAAAAAAGTCTTCGGCGAAAATTAACTTTCATTTTAAGCGCTCGCGATGTATTTGACATATTTTGATATACTATCAGAATGAAATTTACTGAAGCGGCTAGACTGACCGCACAAGCATATTTTTGGTATCACTCAAAAAATAGTGATACCCAATATACCAATGGACCGATGCATCTTTATGATGCGGCTGCCGAATCGCTAACCGATCGTAATGCTGTTGGAAAACTAGTAGCACAATTAGTGGGAAATCCCACTGGCCGAATCTTAGAAATTGCAGCCGGCACTGGGCTTATTTCACAACACCTTGCAGATGTTTCACAATTAACTTGCAGTGACATTTCCCAGGAATCCCTTGAGCTATTAAGAGAACGGGTAACCTCCGCAAACATTCTAAGTGCTGACTTTACCAATCTACCTTTTAGTGATCAGACTTTTGATACAGTCGTTAATGTGGGTGGTTTTCGCTATGTCACAGATGAAGTAGCGTTTTGGAACGAAATGGATCGGGTAACCTCAAAAACTGGCAGAGTGATCATTGTTCAGTTTTATCCCAGGTTATCCAAATTAAGTGGGTATGATCTTCGAGTCGATTCGCAACATCAAATATCATTCAAAAAAAACAAAATCTTAACCCACAAATCAAATGTAACGATAGGTAGTATGTCGGTTACTACGGGTGAGTACTTATTGATTGAGTTTACAAAAAAATAGTTTGGCATTAGTCTATACACTAAATGTCACTGAAATTTCAGCTTCTTCCCACACGAGTATATTTTGAAGATCTTCTGCTAGAAATTAATCATGCAAAAAAACACATCTGCATCCAAAGTTTATATTTTGATCCAGGACACTACCTAGACAAAATCATTACCGCTCTTATTAAAAAACAAAAGGAGGGTCTTTTCGTTGAGCTTATTATTGATGCATTTGGCAAAAGTCCCCAAATAAAAACCCATCGTTTTGAAAGCGCGCTCGCAAAACTCATCGATAATCACGTTGCTGTAACATTTATCAATCCCTTACCTTCAAGACAAAACTGGATATTCCCATATCTTCATCGAAATCACATTAAGATTGTACTTATTGATAACACAATCTATTTTGGTGGAATTAATTTTTCCAACCAAGAACTGACCTTCCAAGATTTGATGATAAAAGTTGTCGACGAAAAAATATCGACTATTTTTGAGCAAATAATTAATGAGTCAAAACAACAGATATTGGAAGACAGCAGCATCCGACTTGATAACAAAAATATACTAATGGTTGAAGGCATCAATACTCAATCAATTATTTATCAACGCGCACTATCCCTCATTAACGATGCAAAAAAATCAATTGTTTTTACCTCACAATTTTCCCCTGATGGAAAAATGCTTGACAGTCTTTATCAATCAACTAGCCGTGGAGTAAAACTCACAATCATTGTGCCAGTTCGCAATCACTTTAATCGTCTATTTGAACTGCTAAATCAGTGGAATAACTTGATGATAATTATCAAACAAAAAAATCTACCATTACTCAAAATCAAATCAATGATCCATGCGAAGTTATTACTAATAGATAACCAAACTTTGTTAATTGGTTCACACAATTTGTGTTGGTTGGGTGTGGCATCCAAATCATCTGAAATCATGCTTCAGTCAACAGACAGTAATTTAATCAATCAAGTCAAACAATTTACCAATCACTTAATTACTGACAATCAAGGTGATTCATGCTGCAATCACTGACAAAAGACCGTTGGATTTTCTATAGTTCCTTGTGAACATCCCACAATTGGCTGATTTGATGTCTGACATATACCATATCCTGAGATTTTTTTACCAGGTAGTCTCAACAATTTAACGCAACGATTTGTTGTATAACTTCTACAGGTTTAA
>DAOQVB010000041.1:0-8970 GCA_035341315.1 Candidatus Woesebacteria bacterium
TTGCGATCATCATGCCCAGCGTGGTGCCGGCGACCACGGCCACGAAGGCCTTGTGCAAGACGTTGCTGATGAAGAGGTCGTTGGTGGCGGTCATGCCACTGAAGTCTGCCAGGCCGGGGTTGAAGGCCGCCTCCACGCCCAACTGCTGGAAGATGGGCGCCAGTTCTTCGGTGCCCCAGGTGATCTCGAACTTGGGGAACCACAGGTTGGTTTCCCGAGGATCAGCCCACTCGAGCTCGCGGATCAGGCGGTCGAAGCTACGGGCATCGAAGTTGCCCATCAGCTCGGTCAATCCCTGTTGCTCGCGAGGCAGAATCACTACCATGGCCAGCCGATCGTCACCCACGTAAGGCAAGCGAACGGCCTGATAGCCGTTGCCCTCTGTGTACCCGAACTTGTGATTCTGGTACATCAAAGGGGCTTCGACCTCACCACTGGGGGTGTAGAACGGCAGGGGCTTGGTCAGCCCCTTGTCGAACTTGCTGGCCCAGTCGCCCTTGAAGTAGATTGCATTCACCAAGACCAGCCGCGTCAGGGTGTCCAGGACGTTGGGACCGATCAGACCAACGATCTTGTCGTTGGTTTTCTGTTCGACCCAGGTGTTGATCTGCACGCGCACCGCCTCAGGGTCGGTGGTGTAGTCGACCCACTCGATTTCGGCAGCGCCCATTAGCTGCAGGTAGGCATCAACGAACTGATACCCAATTTGGGGATACAGTTTGTTGGCCACCCGCATGGTGACGTCTCCGATGTTGTCGATTTCGTTTGCAGTTTTGGTCAGGTCAGCCGCCATCTGAGCCGGATCCTCGGCTAGGCCAAGGACATTGGCCAACTCTTTGAGGGTCTGGCCACGTGCGCCCACGGTCGCATCACCCAAGGCCTGGGTGATGCTGAAGGGGGACATGAACAGGTTGCCCTGAGACTTCAGGGCGTTGTACAGGTTGAGCGAAAACATGTTTTCCTCCGTGAAAACCGAAGTTTGTATCACCCCCAAAGCCATCTGGCGTCAGGGTGACGAGGTGGGGTTGTCAACCGCAAAGGGTTGATTGATGGCTTGCTAGACACAGTCAAGCTAGATATGAATCCTTCCATACCAAGTTACCCTGTCCACTAAGCCACCAATCAACCATTAAATATTGTTAAGTAGTCCGTAGGGAGACGATCCCAGCACATCCAAACACTAATCAATTAGAAGATTCAAACAAGATCCGCAATGGATCTGCTCTCATCTTCAAGATTAGCTCAAGATATGCAGGGGTAACTCCCTACGAGAAAATATGATGCTGTGAAGGAGCGATTTATGGCACTAAAAACCACAATTACAACATCAAAATATATCGCTATTGAGCTTATTTGTCAAGTTATAGGATACAGCTCTGATCTAGGATTACGCTGCGTAGCGTTCCTTACTCACCTTGAGCACTTTTTCTCGATTCTGATTATGACTTGCTGCCAGAGGTAACGTGTAGGCCGGAAATGGATGAGAAATAATATTATCAATCGTCATCTTGGTTATCACTTGGTGTTTACTCAATGAAACTAAGTCAGTTTCGCTATACATGCTGTTATATTCTTTGGAAAATAGCGCTGCATCCTCTGCCCCCATCACAAAACTCAGCATACTCCCACAGTTACCAAAGATAGCTTTTTGAACCTCCTCTGGAATTTGGGCAATATACTGATTGGCCAAAGTCAGATTGAGCCGATATTTTCTCGCTTCGGACAAGATTTTATTAAATGATTCGGTAGCAAAATTTTGGAACTCGTCTACATATAAAAAGAAATCTTTTCGCGTTTCTTCCTCTTGATACACTCGAGACATCGCCGCCAGTTGGATTTTAGTAATCAGCATTGCACCAATTAAAGTGGCGTTGTCTTCACCTAGTTTACCCTGTGACAAGTTAACTAATATAATTTTGCCTTCATTCATAGCTTGCTCGATGCTAAACGAACTTTTTTGCGCATCCACAACATTCCTAATCATCGGCGAAGATACAAACTGGCCGACCTTATTCAAGATAGGGGCAATCGCCTCATTACGTAGTCTGTCCTGCAGATTATCGAATTCATTGCGCCAAAAATTGGCCAAGACCTGATCTTCAAGATTTTCTGTAATTTTATCCCGAAATTTTTTATCAGTCAGTAATCGAGTAATGTCAGACAAACGGGCAGTTTTGGCAGTCAGTAATGTGAGTAAGGCATTGCGCAAAATATACTCAAGACGTGGACCCCAAGAATAACCATAGAGTTTATAGAAAACTGAAACAATTCCAGAGGCAATCAACTCACGATGGACTAAGTTTTCCCCTTCAAATAAGTTAATTTTCACTGTTTTGCCAGTATCGGCTGGGTCGAAGTAAATCACGTCGTTAACTCGCCGGGAAGGAATGTAGTCCAGCAGTGTTTCCACCAGATCACCGTGTGGATCGATCACACAAATACCCTCGTCATTCTTGAGGTCATTAATGGCCATATTGGCAAGCAAAGTTGATTTACCAGTACCTGTTTTCCCAATCACGTATATATGACGTCTGCGATCGGCTCGCTTGATGGCAAAAACGCGTTCTTGATTTTTAAATGTTGTCTTCCCCACTACATTCAATTCTCGACGCGCTTCTGGCACCAGATCCTTTGTCACGATAGGCAAATTTTCTGGTGGCTCTCCGGGGAGCAGTTTACCCCAATGAATATTATGAATGGTAGAAAGACCCTTGTGAGGTAAATGATACAGTGTGGCAGCCTGGCTTGGTGTAATTTGCCAGTGCTTGCCTGCTTTTCTCTGAAGCATGGCTTTGAAAGCACGCTTTTGGCCAATTGGTTTGGATAGCGTAAGTGGATGTGAAAGATCGGCGCTCCAACTCATCACGATTGCGCTCAGAGCTTCAAACACAGACTGCGTCCGAGTAACTGAGGGAGTCCAGATGCCAAATCTGAGCGTTGCTTGAAGCGCCTGATTAATTGGATCTGGTTTTTCGCTTTCGCCTGCTGTCTGATTACTAGTTTGGGAATTAACTTGTCTGCTAATTTGTCGAAGTAGCTTGGACTGCTTCTTGGTTTTCACAATCATCTGAAACACCACAATAGTTTCTTGATCAGTTTTAGAAAAAAATGACAATAACGGTGCAAGTGAATCACCCTCTGTAAATGCCTCTAGAGATTTGATCTCACTTGAGCTAGAAAAAATACTTGGTTTTATCTCTACAACCAGTGGTGCCACGTTAGCGTGCAGCTGCCAGGCTTGGATGGTTTGTAATGGATCATATTCTGGGATGTTAATTAAGGCACTTTGGTAGGCGCTGGTAGCCAGGGCTTGGATATATGATTCGTGTTTGGCGGGCACTGCTATTGAAAAGCGAGTACTTTGAAGGAGTGAGCTGATTTCAAAGCTGATGGAGGCTCGATTAAATAATAGACCAGAAGAAAATGTGCCTCGTTGGGGTAAAGCATGAAAAATGCTAGCAGCCACACTTGGGGCATCGAGGGAATCTCGGCTGGTACGTAATTCTAGTAGGATAGTATCTGACACTCATCCAGTATAGCATCGCGTGGTATAGTTGAGGGTAAAGAAAGGAGTCTATTATGACTGGTTATATTGGAAAAATTGAGCAACTTACTTTGAACAATACTGCTTTTCGGCAAGTAGTGTTTACTGGCAAACACGCTCAGTTGGTGGTGATGTCATTATTGCCCAGAGAAGAAATTGGTGAGGAAGTTCACAATGCAGTTGACCAATTTTTTAGAGTTGAATCTGGAACTGCCAAAGTCGTGATGAATGGTGAGGAATCAGTCGTATCCAATGGCGATGCTTTTGTGGTGCCTGCTGGCACGGTACATAATGTGATTAATGTTTCCACAGATCAACCGTTGAAGTTGTACACCATCTACAGTCCACCCAATCATCCAGAAGGAACGGTTCATCAAACAAAAGCTGAGGCCGAAGCGGCACACGAATCTGAGCATGCAGTATAAGTTTGATCCTCGACTATTAAAATCAGCGGTGTTTGGGGCCAATGATGGCATTGTGACGACTTTTGCTGTGGTTGCTGGGGTTGCCGGCGCCCACCTTTCTGCTCAAGTAGTGCTGATTCTTGGTGTAGCTAATATGATCGCCGATGGTTTGGCGATGGGTTTGGGCGATTATTTGGGTGAGCGCTCTGAACGTCAGATGCGTAATCATGGCTCCAAAGTTGTTGGAGACGGTATCTGGCACACTGGATTAATTACCTTTGTTGCATTTGTCATTGCGGGATCATTGCCACTACTACCCTATATTGCTAATAGTATTGGTTTACCTGTAGCAGCATCGATGCAATTCCCACTTTCAATCTTTACGACTGCGAGTGCACTTTTTTGTGTGGGTGCCCTACGCACTGTTTTTACTAAATGTAGCGTTTGGCGTGGTGGACTCGAAATGTTGGGAATTGGGGCGATTGCAGCCGTTGCTGCGTATGTGTTTGGTGCACTAGTTGAAAAAGCCCTGGTAGGAATGTAACATGATCGATCTAATTTCTTTCAACGCCAAAATTTGCTATACCGCCGCCGGCCAGGTTTATCACGATAATAAGTTGTTATTGGTACGGCATCGTAAGCTAAATCTCTGGCTAGCCCCCGGCGGTCATCTAGATCCTGAAGAATTGCCTCATATAGGCGCAGAACGCGAAGTTTTTGAAGAAACCGGAGTGAAGGCGATTGCCTTTGATCCAAATCCGTTGCTTGCATCTACTACCTCAACGTATATCCCTTCCCCCATCATCAGCAATGTTCACTGGGTCTGTGAAGAAAACTATCAAAGAAGGCTCAGAGATGGAGATGCCTATCAGCGTGATCCACAATGGCAAAAAGGTTGTGAGCAGCATCTAGGATTCGTGTATTTAATGCGGGTAATTGGATCAACCTCTGTTACCTTCAATGAGCGAGAGAGTACAGATATCGGCTGGTTTACCCAAGAAGAAATATCAGCTCTTCACACTACTGAAGATCTTAAGCGAGAATTCAATTATGGTTTTAGTCTGATGGCGAAGATATCTTAAGAGCTAAACCGAGGTTGATCGTTCCCACTGTTTGAGGCCCTCCAAAAATCATTCCTGTAATCAATTGGAGTAAGTCTGCGCCAAGATCTAGTTTGTGTTGTGCATCCTCGGCGGTAAAAATTCCTCCAGTGCCAACGATGGTGAAGCGATTTTTATAGTGCTTTTTTGTCAGGGAAATTAAGCTGTTCGATCGTTCCCACGTTGGTTTGCCGCTCAAGTTGCCCTTGAGTTTTTTCCATTCAAGGCGGTCAGCTTCAGTTACCAATGGATTACTTCTATCTTTTGTGAGGTTGCCAAAGATTACCCCCTGCACATTGTGTTTGTTCAACACAGAAAGCAGCTCCTTTGTTTCTGCCTCAGATTGATCAATGGGCATTTTGACATAGAGTGGCTTACTCAGTTTAATCTTGTCTATCGCGTCCATGAGTGATTCTAGCCTGGGACAGGTGGTGTAGGGTTCGCCACCAAAGGTATTTGGGCAACTAATATTGAGTTCGTATAGTTGATGTTTGACGCTTGATTGTTCAAATAAGCGAAAACTGGTCACTATATCAAGTAACTGAGCTTTTTCTGACTCAAAAAGCTTGTTGGTACTCGCAATGCTGACAGCAGTGGGAATTTGGAAAGATAGTTGACTTAAGTCTTGAATGACCTTTATTGTTCCCAACGACTTCAGTCCTTTGTTGACGAGCAGTGCTTTAGAATTGGGAAAACGACCCAGTCTGGGTTTTGGATTGCCACCATAGGGCTCGAGCGTCACTGTACCAATGGTATGCCAGCCAAAACCAACGCTTGGCAAAATCTGTGTCAAGTCGCCATTGTAATCAAATCCAGCTGGTAACCCAACCCGATTGGGGAAAGAAATGCCATCAAACATTGTGTGTAAACTTGGATGCTTGAATGAAAAAGCCACCTCAGTCATTTTTTGAGTAACCAAATTTCTTCCGAGTAGTTTGCCAGTTTGGGTCATTGAGTTGTGCACTTTTTCAGCATCAATAAGAAAAAAGAGTGGTTTTGCCACACGTGTGTAAAGAAAATGAAAAATTGAATACCAGGTTTTTTTTAGTAAAAATGGTGATTGACCTACTGTTTTTTGATAATACACGCTCATGGTGATGAAGAGTGATGCGCAGGTTGCAGCAGAAAGTAAGCAGTAGCGACACCAAGCCCCAATTGGAAAAGCCATGATGTACACCAAATAAGCCGAAAAACCTGCGCCAAAAATGGTTGAAGCCAACAACAACTCGTGAAGAGTCAACTGCCGAAAAATAGATTGTTTTTTAAGTTTTAATTGATCGGCTAGTCGACTCACAATTGGATTAATAGAAATCTCAAGCAGATTGAGGACCGCCAGGAGTAAAATCCATGAATAAAAAACTACGCCAACCGCAGCAAGCGGAACGGGTCCAATATTCGCCCAGGGGCTGTTAAGTACTGCCCCACAATCAAGCCCATTGCCACAAGGCGGTAGGACTCCTCGGAATTTTTCATAACTAATGTAGCCTGCATCTGCGATTCCCAGTAAAGCCAAAAAGATGAGAGCCATCGATAGAAGTTGTTTCATAATTAGAGTTGATTATAAACTAATATGATTTGGATGCTTACATACTATCTGCATATTGTGAAAAGTTGATGATCCGATTACCGTAACTGGATGTTGCGAGCTGAAATACATTCTTTTAATTCATCTGGATTCCAAGAGGAAACCAAAGAGCAAGGTGCTGAAATTCCAGATTGGCAAGAATTAATTGCTAAATACGAACAAGAAATTGCTAATGAACCCTTGGAAACAGTTCGATTTGCTGAAGGGCACATGGGAATCATTTCATCCCCAAACCATTTTGGACAGGCAGTTGTCGATGCTGAGCTCATTGAAAAAATGGTTGCATTCGAATCTGAACGCCTAGGATTAGATCCAGACTTATCGCTACTCTCTCAGCTTGGCGAAGATGACTTTGTTTTATTAGATGCTTCTCTCAATATTACTTCTATCATTAATAACTCGACCTTGGATCAAGGTGAGGACATAACAAAAGAGTTGGTGACATTACGCCAAGCCTTTAAAGCGGTCGTAACAGAAGCTGCTGAATTAGCACGAATTCATAAAAGGTGGGTGTCTATTGAACAAGATAAAAAATCAAAACCTGAGGTGATTGCCAAATCAATCGCAATTGGGGTCAAGTTGGTTAGAGAATATGTTGAACAATTCGTTGAGGAACCAGAGGCCATTATTTTGACTTCCTCATTTCTGCCCAACGACATGGCAAGATTAGTTATTGATCAAGCGTTGTTGGAGGGAGTGTTAACAAAAAAACCTAAATACTATGAAATAAGGTTGTATTGTGCGGGAACCGTTGCGGCGCTTGAGGTCATATTGTCCAACCCTGTTTTTTCAGAAATGAGCAATGTTGCAATCTTAGCGCTTGAACCAATCAGCGCGCTGATTGAAGATCGTCACTACAGTATTGAAGACAATCGTTTCCAAAGTGCGGTTATTTTTAGTGATGATTTTTTGATCATGAGGGTACAACCTTCAGAGTTTTACTTACGCCCAGAATCAATATTGCGAGCAATCGACGATCGTGGAGTAATAAAGCTCGATTCTTGGTCTGAATTCCCATCCGGTGAAAATCCTCCTCAAAGAGCGGATTGGTTGCAGCGCTTACTCGGAGAGAACAACCAAGACATCTTGTTTATTGATGAAACTCACATGATTATCCAGATGCGAAGTCCAGAAGAAGACCAGCCAAGAGCTGAAATGAACCCAAAGGCAACTGCGAAGTTTTTCTCATTTCACTCGGTTTTAATAATTCTAGAGATACTTAAACAGGTAGAAATTAAGCACGTTCATAATCACGAACCATCTGGTGGCGTCATTGTTATAACTGATCATGGTGTCACGAAGAAAATCTCTCGGAATCCAGAGTTAATACTTCAAACTCCCGAATCAGTTCCGAAGCTTATCTTTTTAGGTGTGGGTAATTCTAGCTCTGGGACTTTTTTAAGACAATTATTTGAGCTGGCCAAACGTGGTTTACTTTCAGACCAGGCATTTCGTGAGACTACACTGGGATATGCTCCTGGAGCAGGGGCTACATTTGCCGCTGCAGTCATAGAGGCAAGAAAAACTGCTCAGACGGAAGAAGTTACGATTTTTTCAGCACCAGATAATGATTAAGATTGTGAGTTGCGCCATCGGCGAAGAATTCGTCAATGACTTTGAGTTTTGATTGTTTGAGAAGGGCAATTTCTTCTTCATTATTGGTGTAATGGCAGTAGCGATAGGCTGGCTTCTCCCCTGTTCTCCAGTCAAGAATATAGTCATTTTCTTCAAAGTCAGTTGCGTTTAAATCGAGCGTTTTTGGATCGACTGTCCGCTCTCGTAGTTTGACTGAATTAAGAAATTGCCAAAACCCAATGCACAAAATTCCATTTAGGGCAACCAATGCTGAAAGTTGTGCAAGTAATCTTTTGCGTAAATCATGAGATGGAATGTGGTGGAATACGCCAAAAACTACCACTACATCAAACGACTGCTTTTCAAGCAAATTTTGCTCTGAGAGCAAGTGCTCGATGAGATCCAGTTCGATTAATTGTGGTTTGAGTTTGACAGATTGAAGCTTTTCTCCTGCATATCTGAGTAACGGAGCTGAATTATCAAGGCCGGTGTAGTTGATGGTGAGATCAGGCTTTTGCTGGACAAGAAATTGACCAAACCGACCGTTGCCACATCCAACATCTAAAACCGACAGCGATTTGTTATTGGTGGTAGAAATATGGGGAAGCAACTCTTTCCAGCCTTGCCAAAAAGAGTTCCTCGTTTGACTAAAATCTTCTGCCACATCTAGATAAAATTGCTTGTTGAACTGATTGAGTTTCTGAATTGTGGTAGTTTGCATGCGTATTTTGGCTTCAAACAGGTAGAATACCCACAGTATAA
>DAOQVB010000042.1:0-8907 GCA_035341315.1 Candidatus Woesebacteria bacterium
AACTACATCAATTGCATCTAAAAGGCGCAAAAATTCAGGTACTCACAAGTTATCATAAATTCCAAATTGCATTTGAAGGAATATATGCGGTAATAAAGAATTTTAATAACCTGATGATGAAACTAAAAAAGCTGGAAATTCCAATTCTCTATACACCCTTAGAAGTACATGGAAAAATGTTACTTATTGACGAGGGTGAACAAACACATGCATTAATTACTACTCACAATCTAGTCACTCAGGGCGTGAAGATGGGTACTGCAGAAATTGCCGTTGGGTCATCAAAACCAGACTTCGTTTCTCAATGTAAGAGATTCTTGGATAAAGTTGCTGAAGCATCCTCTCAGGTTCGAAGTGCATAGCTACCAGCCGAATTACCCAAAAATAAACAACTCTTCTTCTGCCCTTGTTACGGCTGTGTAGAGCCATTTCCTCCACATGTCGTCAGTCATATGCTGAGAACGCTCTTCAAATAAAATAACGCGCTTGGCTTGACCACCTTGAGCTTTGTGTACAGTTAGTGCGTAGCCAAAATCAAAGAGGTCGCCGCGAGCGGCTTGGATGCGGTTTTTGGTGAAGTTAATGGCAGTTTGCGCCCCAAATTGGGGCGCATAGATCAGCTCCTCAAATGGAGCGGGACTATCATCCATTTGAATTTCTGCCTGATACCAATCTTTTTCTTCTTTTTTTATAGTCAGAATAGTACCCAGCATGCCGTTGTAAATCCCCTTGGTTTGATTATTACGCAAACAAATTACTCGATCATGCACCGTGGGTTGAGGAGTTTCAAAACCCAACTCAATACGAATAAATTGGTTAATCTTTACTCTGGTGGCATTGAAGCCACACAAAATCAGGGTATCGGTAGTATATTTTGCCAGCAGCTCTCCACTCAGCGTCTGGGCTTCAGGATCGTTACGTGAATACTTCACCACGCCAGAGCCAAATGATTGAACGGGAATTTTGCCAAACGCTCTTGCCAGCGCGGACACAGCGATGATCGGATTATCTTTGGCCTGACGATGAATTTGATGCAAAACCAAATCTGGTTTCGCCATTAAGTTGAACTCGCCTTGGATGGGTGGCAATTGACCATGATCTCCTACTGCTAAAATTGGAATACTGTAAGAAAGTAGGTCGCGCCAAATCGGTGCATCTATCATAGAAGCTTCATCCACGATGATGAGGTCTTTTTCTAGTTCTTCTTTGCGCGACCAACCTACAATTACACCTTGGTTGTTTTCAATCGGATCGTAAATTAATCCATGAATGGTGCTAATTGTGTCCTTGCTACCCAATGCATTTTCAAGCTTAAGTCGATTTTTCAAGTTCTGCGCCGCTCGGCCAGTGTAACTGCAAAACGCAAATTTACAGTTTTTATTCAGTTTAAACAGTTCATTTTTTAATTCAGCAATCAAGGTCGTTTTGCCAGTGCCCGCATACCCACCCAAGGTGATGAACGGTTTTCGGCGTGGGTCGGCAAACCATTTGAGCAGAATTTCAATCGCTTTTTTTTGTTCTGATGATACTTGCATACTACAAACGAGCTTTCGATTTGATCAGGACCTGTTTTTCTTGATTAGTTAATTGCTTAAGTTGATACTCACGTTTTAGCGCTTCGCTGTGGGTAGCATGCTCTTCAAAATACACCAGCGTAACTGGGCGTTTAGTCCGGGTATACTTTGCCCCTTTTTTTGAGTCATTGTGTTCCTTAATTCTTCTGCTCAAATCTTTGGTATAGCCACAGTACAAGGACTGATCCGCACACTGGAGAAAATAGACAAAATATGGCATAGGGAGACTATACCATGTACAACAATCATCTACTGTGCAACCCAAACTAAAAAATAGTAGTTGCACGTACTTCCAAAGTCGTATAAGATTTTTTAATCGCTCGTGTGGAATGCAGTGAAAATCTGCAACTGTGCCGCAACGGTAACCAGTTGTTACAACGAAACAATCTGGAAGTCCGATCTTCATCAGCGTGTTGTAGCATCGACGAGCATCGAAACATGAACAGCACTTTTTTATCTTCTCTGTTTTTTGATAATTAGCTGTTGGTTGCTTTGTTTGCTTGTCGTAGTATTTCTCACAGTCAGGTGAGGAAAGGAAATCTATGTCAGGTACTCTGAGAAGCGCAGAGTTGCATATGGGCGAGTACGCTCAAAAATTTGGAGTTGAGGTTCGTAAAACCAAGCTTCCAGCCAGGTTATTTGATGGAAGGTTGCGTGAAACACAACAAATCGAGATGCGAGAGGTCCAGCCAGCCTTGTTAGATTATTTTGACACACAAGCACAGCTTGCATCGCTGCAACAGCTGATTGAGTTGTTTGGAACACCCAACTATCAAATTGATGGCGTTGCGGCGGTAGCGTTCTTGCTCAATTTTCATGTTGAGCGGATCAACCGAGAAAAACAACGTGATGAAGCGACTGCGCTGTTACTGATGAAAGAAATTTGGGATCAGTGGCAACAAGAGATAATTGCTGCAGAGCTTGCCTTACAAACTGAACGAGCGTCACTTGCAGTTCTACAAACGAGCGAGACAGAAACTGAGTTAGTCAAAGCTGACTTTGAATCTCCATTAGTTGCTGGAGTGGATTATGCCATCAAGGAAAAACGAAAAGGTAGATTTTTCCGACAAATAGAAATAAATAGGAAACAAAAGAAAGAGGCAACAATGCGCATACTATTACTGCAACAACAACTCAATAGTTTATTGAGTTTTGGCAGCCATCTCTCTTGGTGGTGGATGGATACCTGCAAATCGTTTGCTTCGATGCGGGGACCTAAAATGATTGAGGTTCCAGCTAACTGATCTTGGTCTTGAATTTGATCGTTTTGAATCAGAAGGACATTTCTTGGAAGCTATACATCACACGCTCTATACCTACAACCACAAATGGATACACCCCGCTCTTAACATGCCTCCTTCCAGCTTCCACACCGAATATTTACACTCCGTGTCGTTTAAAAGAGGCGCTTGACATTGAGATATATGAAAGGATCCATCATTGTAATTAAATCTAGTAGATCTTCCAATTAAAGCTAAAGAAATAATAATAGTCGCAAAAAAAAATACTTTCTTTGGGGTTATTGACATATCTAAAACAAAGCAGGTACTATTTATCTATCTTATCTTGTTATATCTGAAACCTGATGTCAATGGGCATGCTCTACAGCAACCACTCTGGTTTAAAAACCAACAAAATTCCAAGTAAAAAGATTACGATTCCACCGATTAAATGGGAGTAGCGAGCATACTTATGCTGAATTCCTGTAATTTGCAAGGTCTTCATGGCAATCACAAAAATGAGAATATCATCAATCATAAAAATAATGATGTAGAGTAGTAGCAAGACATAGTGCTGCCATGTTGCCAATCCTGAGACCGCTAAAACCTGAGTATAAATTGCTGGCAGCCCCGCCGAGCAAGCCAATTCAACGACATTGACCGCTGCCGCTAACCCCACCATTCCAGCCATAGCAAAAACCAACTGTTTTTGCCCCACTATCTTTTTCATTCGTTCTAACCAAGGCCGCCGCTTTTCACTGGGAACTACTTTGCAACCGCCATCCTTGTTAACATAAAAATCTCGCAGTTGGTAGATACCCACTCCCAACGCAAATAGACCAATCAACGTTCTAGTCAGTTGGATATACCCAAGCAACAAGAAAAAGTTTAACCATGCAGTCATAAATAGTAGATAAACTAATCCAGAAGCAACAATGAAAGTAGAACCTAAAATCCACATGCGCTTTCTGTCTTTCATGCCAAGTAGTAAACTAATCAAAAACAATAACACCCACATCGCGCAAGGATTAAAACCATCCAGAAAAGCAACTAACACGGTCAGCGTGGGAAGTGACAATGAGCGAATTGAAATATTCCCAACCACCGGTACTGAAATAGATGTATCTAACACATTAAGAGTGGGATCTACGGTTGAACCATCTTCTTGAGTTGCCTCCTCCGGTTTCTCAGCCTCCACAATCGTAGGTGTCGTCGCAGGCGTTTTAGTTGTAGTAGATTCGAGCTGTAGAGCTTTCACTATGTCTGGTCGTTGACTCTGTTGTTGTTGTTCAATAAGCCGCTCAATCTGAACTCCCGTAGTTTCTGAACTACCAAAGCCCACAATAAATTGGTCACCAATCACCGTAAACGGCACGCCAGCAACTGAGGTTTCAAGAGCTTCGCCAACCTTACTAAGCAACTCGGCTGACTCCCTGTTTTGAGAAACTTCATATAGTTGCAACTGTACGAATGGATACTTTGGTAACAATTCCGACAAAAATTCCCGCTCATCTTTGCAGTGAGGGCACCCTTCAGAGTGGAATAAGTGAAGTACGACTGATTCTTGCGCCACTACTATTGGAGTGGCAAACCCCAAACTGAGGAAAAATCCAAATACTGCCATTACACTCAATACGAGTAGTTTATTCATCTCAAAATATCATACTCCTCAAATTCAAAATTTAAAAAGCCTTAGAGTGGTACCCATACGCCTGAGACCATGAGTTTTACCCTAAGGCGTTCCTTTAATTAAGGTAAGAATTTCAGCTCGCCAATAGTCTACATTATTTACACGATACTCGTACGGAGGACTAATCAGAAAACAGAGAAAAACACCTATCAGCGCAAGCATCCAAAAGGTACCCTGGTTATTACTCGAAAGGTACTGGATGCCGACAAGTCCATCTTGTAACGTAAGCAAAACATTTTTGATGTGAGCCTGCAGCTGCTGCCTCATGATCGAAACAAGCAAAGTAAGTTGGTAGCAGGTCATTGATACGCTGAGGTATTGGGCGTGAGCGTTTCATTTGTGACCCCGTGGGGAATCGAACCCCAATTACAGGGATGAGAACCCTGTGTCCTAACCGTTAGACGACGGGGCCATTGCTGGCAATGGCGTAGTATACCAAATCTAATACTAAGTCTGACTTTCAATTTTGAAATAATTAGGATAAATGGAACGTACTATTATTAGTTGGCAATGATGAATAGTTTTGATTGGTACACACTTGGTATTGATTGAGTAATTCGATCCACCAAACTATACTTGTTTTAGTAGCAACATAATTTTTTATAGGAGTTGCCACATGTCACAACATCACCGTTCTAAGTTTCTCTTTAAAACTAGCGCTCGTCACCCTCGTTCTCTTGCCGTTGGTCGTTCGCTTGCTAACCGCGCAGCACTGCACTTTCAAGCAGCAGGCTATGATGTTCACCTACATGATCATGTTTTAGAGTTTACTGAGAATTTACCAGACGGAGACGCTCTCGATAGAGTGTATCGCAGCCTCTCGGTCAATCGCTTTGTGTTAATGGGAGTTGATCCAGAAAAAAATCGTTTAGCTTTTTAACCCTTATCCGGCACTACATACAGACGAACATCATCTTCCGTCGCAACCGTTTTCCAACCCGGTATAGGAAAGTAGACCGATGCCACTTTGGTGCCTGGTTTTAGTTCACGTTCCAATTTCAACTTGAGATGTTTCATCATGTAGCCAATGCCATAGACAATCACAACTGTGTATTTTGACAAATCATGCGTCCAAAAATTGCTATGTATGATTTTTACTTGCTTATTCAGACCATGTCTTCGTAAATGCCAATTAGAAATAAACACCAACCATGGATTAACTTCTATTCCTGTTGCTTTTGCACCATTTCGAGCAATCATCGCCACAACCTGTCCCTTACCAGAACCAAGATCTACAACCTTATCATTTGGAGAAAGATGGAGTAAGTGCTGGAGCGCCTGCAGGCGTTTGTTACTAGAACGTGTATAAAAAGCGCCCTTAAAGAAAACAACTGTTAAAATATTCAACAGCAAATCAAATAACAAGACAAAACAAGTTAGGGTGAGAATTACGAGTAATATGAGTATGATCATTGTATGAAAGAGTATGACATATATTTTTCTAATTTCCAATAAGCCCATTTACTAGGCTAGTAAAGACAATGGCGACAACAGTTTGAAGTACAAAAAAACCAACAATGGTGCTAAGTACGAGAAAAATTTTTACAAACTTAGAATAGGTAGTCTTTCTAATAACGTAAAGAATAACTCCCCATCCCAGTAATCCAATCACGGCGCCAATCATCCCTCCATTTATAATTAAAAATATAGTGGGTAAGAAGGCTAACCACTCATACCATTTCATATGTTTAAAATCGAGGATATTTTGCAATCGCCAAGACTCAACGTTATTTGATTGCACAGAGGTAACTTGAGTATCTTGGAGCGGTGATGCTGGCGCCACCTGGTTAAAGGCGGTGGCGATATCGGCTTCAGTCCAACCCTGGCTGGCTAAAACATTGCTAATTTCCGCCACTGTTTTACCTAAAGCAAGTTGGTCGCGGATATATTGCAATAGCTCTGGTGTGACCATGGATTCAGTTTAGCAAAAAATAAACGACAATGCGAGAAGTATGAGTATAATGATATGCATATGCGACGAATAGTACTCGCCACTCTACTTGGCAGTTTCCTGGTTACTGTGGGATATGTCGCTGGGGGTTTGGGTTGGTTTACGACCGACTCAAAGCTTTCGTTTCCAGAAATTCTCGTAGCAGATCCCACCCCAGTACCCAAACCCCTCCAAAAATACGCGCTTGATGAATTGAGGGACTATCCATTTCAAGCCAGTAAAATCCAGATGAAAGAAATGGTATCTGATAAAGAGGGCTATTCTGAATATCTTTTCTCATTTACCACAGTCGGAAAAACCATGAGCGGCCTGCTAACAATACCGCTTCCTTTGCCAGAGGATCTGAACAATCTAACAACAATTGTCATGGTCCGAGGTTATGTGCCCCCAGAAAGTTATACTCCAGGAATCGGCACCTCACCCGCAGCTAGATACTTTGCCAAACAAGGCTTTGTTACCTTGGCGCCAGATTTTTTTGGTTTTGGTACCAGTGATCCAGAACCCGTTGATGAATGGGAAGCTCGTTTTATCAAGCCAATAGTGGTTGCAGAACTTATCAAATCGATTGAACAAAATGGTGTGAGTGGAGATATGATTACCATTCCACCATCAAATAGAATTGGTATTTGGGCTCATAGTAATGGTGGTCAAATCACATTAAGCGCGCTTGAAGTTATGGGGGAATCAATTCCAGCCACACTCTGGGCGCCGGTTACGGCGCCCTTTCCATACTCTCTACTCTTCTATGGCGACGAAGTAGCAGACGAAGGTAAACAACAACGAGCTTGGATTGCCATGTTTGAACAAATTTACAACGCCGAGAATTTTAGTTTGACGCAACACTTAGATCTACTCAAAGGACCAATGCAGATTCATCATGGGACGAATGACGAAGCGGCACTGAAAACCTGGAGTGATGAATTCGTAGATAAACTAGAAATTGAAAACGAAAGAAGAGAAAATCAAATCAAACTACTCAAATCGGCAACGCAGTCTGCCGATTTAGAAACAAAACTTTCTACGAGCTCTGCTCTACTTCAACCAATCGTTTATGAATATTTTGTCTATCCAGGAGCTGATCATAATTTACGTCCTGTAGAAAACTGGAATTTAGCGGTTTCACGCGATCTAGCATTTTTTCAACAAGAACTACAATGAAACAAATCTCACTTTTACAATGGAACATTTGGTACAAGGAACCAGTTGCATTAGTCATACCAGAAATTAAACGCTGGAATCCTGACATTATTTGCATTCAAGAATGTATTTCGAGTATTGGTTATAATTCTGCTCAGTTAGTAGCACAAGCATTCAACTATTCATTAGTCTATAAACCAGCCCAACGTTGGTCAAATAATCCGCTGAAACAAGAGCAAGGCAACGCGATTCTTAGTCGCTTTCCAATCAAATCATCTCACTCAGTTTTTTTACAAAGCGAGCGACAAACGCCAAAAGATGGTAGTGACGAGGGTCGAGTGTATGTCGAAGCTGAAATTGAATTAGGCTCTACCACACTGACCGTAGCAACCACCCACCTCGCGTATTCACCTAAGTTTATCTATACCCCAAAGCGAGCTGTGGAAGCGGATAAATTGATCAAGATTATTGCTCAAAAACAAAATAACTATATATTTACTGGCGATCTGAACTCTCCTCCGGACTCACCGATTGTCTCAAATATAGAAAAAAACCTGGTTAACGCTGGTCCGAGGTATGATCAACCCACTTGGACCACCAAACCGTTTGATTATCATGGCTGGCAAGAAGACAAACTCTGTTGGCGAATTGATTACGCGTTTGCCACTCCCGATATCAAAATTCAATCTGCTGAAACCCTCGCAACCACAGTCTCGGATCATTTACCGATCTTAATTTCAATTACTTTGTAGATAAATTAGCTTGGGTGGTTAATCCAACTAATTTCCAATCTTCTCCCTCCCCTTCAAACTGCCAAAATGCACCTTTGGGTATGTAATCTCTGCTTTGTGAAACCGCTTCTTCCAAATCAGATATATCAATGTGATTTAGGTAACTATACAGCGTATAGAGAGGATCACCATGAGAACAGAGTATTAAGTTATCCGTAACAGTACTTAAACTTTGCCAAAATTCCACCATCCTCTTTTGAACATCTTGGACATTCTCGCCTCCAAGTTCATTTCTATGGCTATAGTAATCAATCCATGGAGGAGTTTGTTCATCCATCCAGTAGCCTTGATAGGCTGAAAAACCTTCGAGAATTCTTTGATCGTGAATCAATTCCAGTTTGCCATCCGCGACAATGGTGGCTGTTTGTTTACAGCGCTCAACTGCACTACTATAAATGCGCTGAATTTGTTTATCGGCAAAGTAGTCTCTCAGTTTGCGCGCCTCTCGCTCGCCTTCTTCAGAAAGTACAACTGGCAACCGCCCGACAATAATGTTGCGAGGATTGGCGTACTGGCAGTGGCGAAGAAGGTAGCGTGTTGACAT
>DAOQVB010000043.1:0-8866 GCA_035341315.1 Candidatus Woesebacteria bacterium
TGTGATGCTTTCGCTGTAACGGAAATATCTACCCAGCAACCAAAAACTATGGCGGTCTTTAACCAAGGTGCGGATTTTGAATTGGGTAAAACGGATTTTTACGAACTGAATCGTTTTGCTAACCTTGAATATCGAAAAACTATACAGTGTGCTGAGAAGCTAAGTGTTTCGATTTTTTCGTTTTAATCAAAGAGAAGTAAAGTACTGAACGGTTTTCTTTAATCCTTCTGATAAAGTTGTTGCGGCATGCCAACCCAACTGTTGATGGGCTTTGGTGGCATCGGCAATCAGCACGCGAGGATCACCGGGACGGTCGGGAAAATGCTTAATATTGGCTTTTTTGTTGAGGGAATTTTCTAAGTGCTTGATTACTTCTAGGACAGAAGCTGGTTGTTCGGCAGAAAGATTGAAGTAGTGGTACTGGTTTGGATGGTCAATGGCATAGTCTAAGGCTAGTAAGTGGGCATCAACAATATCGTGAATATACACATAATCACGGAGGTGTCCCCCATCCCCCCAAAGAGTTACTTCTTGATTTTGAATGATTTGTGATATGAAGCGTGGAATCGCGTGAGATTCTGGTTGATGATGTTCTTCTGGACCGTAGAGATTGAAATACCGTAGTGCCATGCCAGTGAAACTATATGACTCTACGTATGAGCGCAGCAATCCTTCCATTGCAAGCTTTGTAACACCATATGGATTAATCGGTAAAGTACGGTCATCTTCTAAGATAGGTGTACGAAGTGGCTCGCCATAGATTGCTGCGCTACTAGAAAAAATGAAGCGTTTAATTTGATTGCGTCGCATCGCTTCTAGCACTGACAAAGTGCCCATTACATTATTATCAAAGTATTTAGCCGATTCTTTTACGGATTCCCCGGCTTCGATCAGTGAAGCAAGATGAAACACCACGTCCGCATCTGTAATCAGTTCGTTCATTTTGTTTTGATCACGCACATCTGCCAGTGCTGTTTCAAATTCAGGGTTAGGACGAAGATCAATGTTGCGCACTTGGTGGCCAGCTTGAACAAAGGTACGAATTAAATGATGACCTAAAAATCCAGATCCACCAGTGACAATAATACGTAAAGGTTGTGGGTTCATATGTGAGTTATTGTAAAGAGATTGCTTGAGTGTCACAACCGGTATTTACGTGCTAGAAGTAATCCAGATAAAGCGATGCCGGTGATAACAAAACTTGCATTACCAATGTGTCTGGCAGGGGTATTTTGAGTAAATCGAGTATGGACTTGATATATTCCGGGTTCAAGCCGATAAGCAATTCTCCCCTGGATTTCATCAGAGTCTATATATGTAACATTTTTAAAAGAATCACTACTAGTCACAACATTTCGAATCTGGGTTTCCCAACCGAGGAAATACATGGTTGGTTCCACAAGTACTGTTGGTGTTACAACATTGACTCGATATAGTCGGTCTGATCCGTTCCAATACTCCAGTTTGGTAATTTCAGCTTCTCCAGAAAATACTGAGGGCGAGGGTTGCCAATCGGCGATGAGTAAGTATCGAAAAGTAAATGGCACATTCTCATTTTGTGTAGAAGTCGTACCTCCGTGAAGATCATACTCAGATTTTTGTTTTGTTACATAATCAATCGGATGAGCTTGAAATACTAGAAATAGTTGTACGAATAAAACCAACCAAATACCGCAAGTAATTAGTTGCCGGTTTTTTTGCAGTAACCAAACAAGTACTGGTAGGGAGACGATGGTTGAAAGCATGCCAAACCGCCAGGGAAATTGAATTAATCTAAAATTGGGTAGTAACTGCCAAATAGTACTAGAAATCTCCAGTTGTAAAAACAAACTAAGTAGTAAAAGTAATACATATATACCCAACGGATGTGATCTAAAATAATTCAGTATTTTTTTAAATTTATCTTGTTTGGAAAAACTATTTGCCAAGAATATTGCTGATACTAGTAATAAACTGAATGGGATCGTCCAGCCTAACCAAAAACTCAGGGTGTCTACGGGTCCTGGGTAAGAATAACCAAACGTTAAGGGACTATAGAGTAATTGTTTGAGCGTGGGAAAATGGAGTAGATATTCTCGCTGGTTGGCTGCCTGCGAAACAACCACTTCTTTCATTTCGGCAATGGCAGGCAGCCAAAACCAAAGACTCAAACCGATTGAGGCAATTATGATGGTGGCGATTTGCGACGCAAATCGCCGACGCTCTTTTGTTACTAACAATTGCCAAACACCATAAATGAGAAAAACAAATGCGGCAATAAACACGCTAATATTGTGAGAGAGTAAAAAAGCAGTCCACACAAAAATAAACATTAAAATTCTTTTACTAGAAAGTTTATTTGTCGCTTCGGTGATTGAGAAAAATAACCACGGCCACAATGAATATGCAAGAATTTCACCAATATTGCCGCGAAAAAGAAGGGCTGAAATGAGAGGTGGTCCAGATAAGTAAGCGATTAAAGCTGCCAAAATCGGTAGTTTTTTGCTTGAATACTGAGTAAGCCAACGAATGACACCCAAACTTCCCAATAATAGTGCAAAAAAAATAATCAATTTAAAAGTTAGTTCGTAATGGAATTTTAATACACTAAAGGGCGCCGAAATGATATTGGCGAGTGGGTAGTTGTAGTTAAAAACGGGATACCCATAGTGATTGAGTAAATTTGGCGCAAAACGTGGTGGCAGTTGACCTTCTTTGAGCGCTACTTTGAAATTGGCAAAACGTGCGAGGTGATTTTCTCCATCGTGAGTGTATGGAATTCCTTCATTTTGCCAAAAAGAGCGGGTAAAAGATAAAATAAGAATGATTGCAACAAATAATAAGCGTTTCATCTTCCTAAAGCCCTTCGGTAAACTTCAGCCGTTAATTGTGCAGTTTTATTCCAACTGAAGGTACGAGCATGCTTAAGTCCCTTCTCAACTATTTTTTGTCTATCTGAAGTTGCTAGTTGATAAATAGAAAGGACTCCGGTTGCTAATGCCTCGGCTTCTGGGTCAACAAGTATTCCATTTTTACCAACTATTTCTGGCAGCGATGATGTATTGGTGGATACAACCGGTGTGGCGCACTGCATCGCTTCTAGTACGGGTAAACCAAAGCCTTCATAGAGCGAAGGCTGAACATAGCACAGTGCGCCCCCGTACAGCGCCGAAAGAGATTGAAAATCATTACTATCAATATCAGTAATAAAATGGACACGATTTTCTACATTACTTAATGCGGCTTGAGTAATAATTGCTTGCCATTCTGGAATGTCACTTTGCTTCATGGCTTTACCAAAACACACCAGCTCAATATTTGGTGGTAAAAACTTTAGCATTTTGATTAACTGCGGGATATTTTTATTGTAGTTAATATCACCCACATACAAAGCATATGGTTTGGTTAAGCCCAACCGCTTCTTAAGGTGTTTAATTTCAATTTCGGTTGCAGGTTGAAGCTCGGGCTGACCAGCGAGATACACGACTTGAATTTTCTCTAGTGGTACGTGCAAATACCTATGAATATCTTCTTTAGATGCATCAGAATCAGTAATGATAGTTGAAACAAAAGTGAGTGCTACTCTTTGTCTTTTTAACATCAGAGCCCCCTTTTTTCCTGGAGAATATTGTTTGGGAAACACTAGGGGAATGACATCATGTATGGTAACAATTGTTTTAAGCCAAGGCTTGATTGGTAACGTGGGAAAAAATAAATCAAAAAATGGGTAGTGAACCAAATCTACTTTTTGTTTGTCTGATTTTGCTGTAATTACAGTAATGTCTGATACTTTTGCTAAATATTCCGATACCAAACGAGTGTATACACCGATGCCTCTGAACACATGACCTGAATTGAGAGGTGAAGTGTCAAGTTTAACGCAAATTGTTAAGTCTGGATTTTTCATGCAGTTCCCATAGTTTTACATATTGAATTGGATAGTGAATGCTACTTAAGAGCGAAAAGAGAAACCCCGCCCAGCCATCAAGAATTCCTTTATGCCGTAGAAATAAGGAAATAAACGTGCGAGATGGATAATAGAAAAAATATAGCAGGGTATTTACGACAGTCGGATTGATTTTATCTTGATATAGCTGTTGGGCTTTGAAGCTGGTATAGGTGTTCATTTTTCGGAGATACTCAGTCAGAGTCGGATTGCTATAGTGTTCTAAATAACCATCAGCCCAACCAACCATACCACGAACCGTCATCTGTTCATGAACGTCTTTTTGTGGCAATTCTGCTTTACCCCGCCAAAATAATCGAATTACCGGATCGGGATATTGACCGCCTTTTTTTAACCACTTACCGAGAAAATAGTTTTGACGAATTAACCACCAAGCTGAGATGTTTTGATATTTGTCTGGTTGTTTTTTAATTTTCAATATAAAAGTAGCTAGGGGTTCGGCCACGACTTCGTCAGCATCGAGTTGAAGAATTAACTGACCTCGCGCTGCATCAATGGCTTTTTGCTTATTAATATGAAAGTTGGCTTTATTGGTAGTAGAAATTACTTTGGCCTGAAATGATTGTGCAATCTTAACAGAATCATCGGTTGAATTACCATCGACAATAATAATTTCATCGGCAATATTGACAACAGCTTCTAAACATCGAGCTAAGTTGGCTGCCTCATTATAGATGGCTAAAACAACCGAGAGCTTACAAGTAGTAGTTTTCATAGTGTTTGATATTGCCACTCATTACCTTGTTCATCCCAAAATAGTACTATAGTTTCCTCAACCGATCGATCGTTTGCTTGGACAATAAAGTGATATCGACCCAAACGTTCACCATATTGTAAACCAATTGTGTTGGGTTGTTGCTTGATGATTGATTGAGAAAAGTTTGAAGCCGAAATTTTATTGTACCAAGCCAGCAATATATACTGAAAACCACCTGGATCTACCACTGCAACTGGTGTATATGGATAGAGTGCATCTAGAGTTGAAATTATGTCATGAAATCCGGCTTGATAAACCCGCTTGGCCTGACTTGGATATTCTCCAAGATACTTGGTAAAGAATGATAGTCCACCAATCAATGTCGTTATCAATAATATACAGAACACTAATTGTTTTAGGTACTGCCCAAATATTGGCAAGCGTACTTTTGCTAGCAGCAGCTGATAGAAGTAACTGGCCATTACGACTAGTATTACAAAAAATAAAAGACTACGTGTGGCATGAGGTGCATCGACGGTAATACTGGCGGGTACCAATGATACTAGTATGAATAGAATTAGAAACAGAACATTTTTAGAAATCCGCTTTCGATGCTTGAGCCAAGCAATGGCTGTCGTAACTATTCCCATAATCGCCCCAAAATATATGATCCAGCTGATATGACCATACTTCACAAGTGAGTGCCAAGGATGCGATCCACCATTGAGGACTAAAAAGTTTGGTGAAAAGCTTTGAATAGCATGTTTAAAAATAGCGGTAGCAAAATAGACATATGAGTTGCCCAGAATCGGTTGGAGAGGCGGAATAAATGAAGCTCGATACTGTGGGTAGTTTTGGATATACGTTTGATCTGAGAATATAGCGATGCCACTTTTTTGACTCAACATAGGGAACAAAAGAGCAATTGCTAACAGCCAAGTCAAGCTGAGTATGATTGCTGTGGGTAGCCATTTACGCACTGGCAAAATACCTCGATGCACAATCAACAATGGAATAAATAAAGGTAGAAGTATCAACGGAGTGTTGTATGTGAGTAGGCTAGCGAAGAAAAGTAGCGTAGCGACCAGATCAAAAAAGATTCTAAGTTGAAAATTTTTCGTTTGATGAAGTACTAAAGTGGTGGCAGTTACAAAATAGGTTAACGCTACCATCGCCTCATAGGCAAAGCGAGAAAAATGCACAAACACAGGATTGACTGCCACGCTGAGTGCCGCAAGGAGCGCGAATCGTCTGGATATGCCCAGAGTTCTCGCAAAAAAGAAGACAAGTATGGGTAGCAATGAACCAGCCAGAATAGCGGGAAAACGTACCACCCAATCATCAGCAGGTAATAAATGAAACAAACCAACTAAAAGTATTGGATACCCAATTAATTTGCTGTCGCCAAAAGATTTAGGCGAAATCGGCCAACGTAGTCCCCATTCATCACGGCCAGTGTCCTTAAGCAAAAGCGCGTTGTAACCCAAGGCAGCTTCATCACGATTAAGAACCGGCACCACTGAATTTATTTTGAATGAACGAAAAAAACTAGCAAGCAGGAAGATGCCAAGTAAACTTATTGCAAGTACTTTATTCTGAAACATCTTTGAGTTTATCCTTGGAAAGATTGAAGTACGTGACTACAAACTGTTCTTGATTATTTTTATCTAAAATGGGTACCACCAATTGTGGAGTAGCTTTTAAAATAGCCAAATTGCTAATAATTTCTTTTCTTCTACCAGCTAGTGCAAATGGAGTGTTTGGAAAACCTTCGTAGGTATATACAAAGTCAGTAAAGAGAATATTTTCAATCTGGTCCAACTGATAACCTTTCCATGCTAGCGATGATAAATCTTGGGGTTTGACAGCGCCATCGGCCAATAACCACAAATATATTCGGCCGTCACCCGCGTTAATCCAGAATTGATTAACTGCATCGCGATGATCAATCGCATGTTGGGCTAATTGCTGATAACCTGATTGCCATTCGGCAGCTGAGGTAATTGGATACACAGTAAAATAATAATAGGCAAAAGCAATCGATTCTATTAAAACTCCAAAGCTAATAATCTTAAACAACAACGCAATATTTTTTGTGGTCGCTAAATAGAGTGTCGTGACACCATAGGCTATGAAAAGTGAAATTGGTAACAAACTATTGAGAGATCGGAGGGCATGGGGAACATCGTATGGTACTGATGCCGGGAGCAAACTAGTCAGCCACCAAAATAATAAAAAGACAAAGACTTTCTTATGATGTTTGAACAGCCCGATGATTCCTATCAGCAAAACAGGTGCAAATAACATGGGGAATAAACCATGAAAACCAGTGCCATGTCGCAGATTGTCATCTCCAGTAAAAAATAAGTAATCCAACGAAAGATGGCTGGCAACATGACTTGCTAAGGCTTTAATTTGAAACACATATCGGTGTAAAACAATTCGACCAATGCCAGATGGACCTTCTATTAGCTGCGATAGATTTGATTGTGCTACAAATGGAGCTTGGTTCAGAATGGAGTCCGAACTTAAGCGAAATATTTCACTGGCTGGATACAAAGGTGAGCGTACCATTAGTAGTAAAAACCCACCAAAAATGAGCAAGGATGAAAAAGCGGGTACTATCTGACCGAGAAAAAGCTGTCTGCGTTTATTTGGTTCAGTTAGAATTGAAATGATGACTGGGATGATAAATAGCAACCAAAGTGCTGGCCAAATAAACCGAGTAGAATAATAGGTAAACAAAGCCAGCGCGCCAAAGATTCCCGCAATTGGCCACCAAAGAAATTTGGCTTTTGATTTGAGCAAAGATAAAAATGAGAGACCCAGCCACAATTGTCCTAGATGGCCCTCAAAGCCAATTCGGGAAAACATAATTGCCCAAAAAGAAAGTGAGACGACGCTGGCGGCAGCTAGCTGAAACGTTTGACGTAACTGCTTTGGCCAGTATTTAGCAAGTTCTCCTGCAAGAGCTGCCGCCAATATAATTGTAGCCAATCCAACAATTAGGCTTGGCAAGCGAACAGCAAGTTCATTAGTGCCAACAACTTTTACAGCAATGCTGGCTAGCCAAATGTAAACCGGTAATTTATAGTCACCATAGGAGGGATACAGCGCTTGCAACCAATGATTACCATGCATATCTCTACCAGTCGTAGCTATAGATGTTGCATCAATCAAGATAGCCGTTTCATCCCAATAGGTGCCCACAGGAATTTGTCCAAAACTGAACAAGCGCAAACATATACCTATTAAGATTGCTAGAGCAAATATAGATTGATTAACGAGTAGTTTAGTTTTTAATGATTGCCACATAGGATTCTTTGCTGTGAGTATTTGAAAAGACTTGGTACACATCAAATTGCTGGGGATCTTGGCTAAAACCGGCTGGCAGCTGGCTGAGGGGGGTGAAAATAGCATAAGAATCACCGGCCTCAAGCAAATGCTGAAACGGTACATCACCGAATTCAATTGTATCGAAACTCGACACGTGTCTAAAGCCTTCAAGGTCTGGCTGTAAGTGAACCAGTCGTTCTTGGGCAATGCTGGGGTTTATTTTTGCGTAGAATAGATAAAAGATGTATGGCGACCAAGAATTACCTTGGACATACACATGATCTACCCGCGTTTTTGCATCACTTAAAAAATTGGTCATATCTTTGGCGTACCAAGTCCAATTATCGATGTCGCGTTGGGGGGCAACGATATAATACGTAACCAACATACTATAAATCTGATAAACCAAAATTATCAAAAATATCAATACGGTTGACAGCTGTATTACCTCAGGTCTTTTGCGAATATTTTGATATAACCAAAAACAGCCTTGGGTTGTTAAAAGAATGAGGGGAATTATTACTGCGTATGAGCGAGTAGCATGCGCTGGTTGCCAGGTAATAATGGCCGGCAATAAACCAACGACTAGCCAAGCAATAACTAACCACCTGCCATTAGAGGTAAATAAAGAATGACGAGAAAACAAAGTGGCAAGGCCTAGTATGAGTAACGGCAACATGACGCTATAAAACTTTCCGATTCCAACAACATCGTGAGAACCATGACCGGCGCCATTGATAAAAAGAAAGTCTGGATTTAATGCCTGAGTGCTATTTAGGAAAAGCTGTCGAAAAAACTCCATAGGAATGTTGGTGTAAAGTTTTGCCAATATAGCTTGATTCTCGTTGAAATATTCTCGTTTGTTGAATAGGCGCAAATAATACGTT
>DAOQVB010000044.1:0-8318 GCA_035341315.1 Candidatus Woesebacteria bacterium
GCCCTTACTCCCCAAATCCTAACAAACCTCACCCAAATAGAACGCCTTTATGGCCAGCTTGAGGGGATGCGAATTCCTCAGAAGCTTGAGCTGAATTTAGAGCGCGACCATTTGATCAAGTCGACCTATATCAGTAATAGTATTGAGGGCAACCCACTATCTCTGCCTGAGGTGACCAATCTACTATTGGGAGATAGAGTGCCTGCCAATCGGGATGAGCAGGAAATAAAAAATTATTTTGATCTACTCAAATCACTTGACCAGTATGCTAGTCAATCACTCTCTATAGACATCATTACCAAACTGCACAAAAGATTACTCAAAGCTGTTGATACTGAAATTGCAGGTACCATCAGAAATACGCGCGTCGTAGTAGGTGGCTACCAAACAAAAAATGGCATCCCCACACTTCATGTCAAACATGAGCCTCCATTTCACAAAAAAACAGAGATTGAACAAGCACTAGTGGATATGATTGATTGGATTGAATCAGATACAAAAACTCCTCCGCTTCTTAAAATTGGCATTTTTCATCATCACTACGTATATATCCATCCATTTGTTGATGGTAATGGACGCACCTGCCGGCTTTTAACCGCCCTGCTTTTCCTGAGATATCAGTATCAAATTAACAAATATTTTGTTCTAGATGACTACTATGATCTCGATCGTTTTGCCTATTCCGATATGTTAAGCAGTGCTGATACAGGAGATTCAACCCTGTGGTTAGCCTATTTCACGGATGGTGTGAAATACTCTCTACAAAGTGCTCTGGCTCGAGTAGAGAATGCTGTACAGAGTGGAAAGGTGGCTGAGCGTCCGACCCCTAAGGAACAACAAGTTCTCACATATTTAAGCTCACATCTTGAAGTGACTTCTCAAGACTTGGTTGCAGAATTCAGCATCTCTCGTCAGCAAGCTCATAAGTTACTGGCAGGTCTAGTTGAGAAGGGATATGTTGAAAAAAAAGGTGATACAAAAAGTAGTTACTACAAAATAAAATGACAGTACACCAGTTATTGCTCGATTTGAACAAATTCACTCATTCTCAGATGGGTATTTTAAGTTGGCCATACTTAATCTATTCTAGAATAGCAAAACCCAAGCTCGACTAGCTTGTGGTATAGTTCGATTAAACTTTTGAAAAAGTGTTTCAAATTTGGGACGGTGGGGTCACCAAACGATCTTTTTACACCAACATACTCTTCAGTATCACCAAGCAAAAACTAAGCCGCTTTAAAAGCTCTTGGATTAAATATTGTTTTTCTGGTGAAACAGACACAGTCCCATGCTCCGCCCAAGGTATTCCAAACATCCCAAAAGGGAACCCAGCGTAAAAACTTCATATCATCGGTGTCCCAACCAAAAATAATTTCTGCTTTTTCTTGGAGATCCTTAAGTGTTTTAATTTTCGAAGTTTCATGATTCATCCAAGCAAGTCGGTGCTCACCGTCCTGCAAGGTCCTTTGCTTAGCGATTGTCAGTTTTTCCAAAGATAATTTTGCAGCATCTAGTGGCTTCCAGTCGCCAACAAATTGAGCTCTAATTCTAGCCAAAAATCCATTCTGTAATCCCAAGTTTGTTTCCACACCCCGAACAAAATCAAAAGCATATCGATATGAAACGGATTGCGTAAACGCTTGTAATCCTTCGGGGAAAAACCTTCCAATAATATTGGGATCTTGATCAGAAATACTACCAAATTTTTCTAAAACTCTAGTCACAAATTCACCAGAAATAATTTGGCTGATAAAATCTCTGATGCTTTCTGGCACAGCTTCATCCGTGGCCAAATATTCCATGATTGTTGGAGCTTCAGAAATTATTCGCTGCTCTTGAGCCTGATATTTGTCATACACTGATCCGTTCTCTACAGCGCCTAGCTCTTGGTCAATGCCAAATATATATTGCAATGAGCGATCTAATCGGGTGCCCACAGGCTCGAGTTCATCTGTTTCCGGATTAACTTTACTTTTTTGCTCATTAAAATCTGGTGGAGTTTCTCCGTCTTCTAGGAGATATCCTCCATTTTGCCAAAGCCACGTGGAGCTTAGCAAATGATATCTACCTTCATCGGTTTTGACCCGCTTGATGGCTAAATTGGCTATTAAATTAGGAAACATACCTTTCCTCGGATCTACGGTAATGGGAACCCGAACCTTCTGTAACGTTCCAAGTAGAGCTTGATGTGTTCGATGCCTGCGCATCTGACAGCGGACACCGAAATAACTAGCGTCAAACTTATCTATTACCTCTTGTTTTTGCTGATCAAAAGGCTCTGTCGTTTCAATAACTCCACATACCACCTCTTGCTCTTGCTTACTTTCAGAATCTATTAATTCTGGAGTTATACCACCTGCATTAGAGTAATCAGCAAGAAACTGCTCGATATCTTCAAAGTAGCTTACTTCTTTTGCCAAATAATACTGTGATCTAGATTGGTCTGGTGGATTACCCTCATAGTGCAGTACATACAACCCGGCAAGCATTGCAATAGCTGTTTCGCGTTCGGTTTGACCCAAGCTAGCTAAGTGTCTATCTTTAAATGCTTGCGCATGTTGCGAAAAAGCCCGTGACTGCATAAACGCCAGTACAAGTGCTGTATTTTGGCGAATTTTTTTGGTTATGGTGTGAAAATACAGTCTTTCTTGTGCTGCTTCACAAATCCATTGCTCGGCATGCTCCTGTGCAATCTCTGGATACGCAAGACAAAATATTTTACGAGCCCTCACGAGTAAATCTTGGTCTACATAAGTTTTACCATCCTGGCCTGATTGAATCCCTTTAGAAAAAAGAAGTCGGAAAACAGATTGAAGTTCTCCAATGGTATGTACTCCTTTGTCTCTGAGATTATTTATTAAGATACCATCGTGTTCTAGGTCGGCTTGTCTGGTTAAATGAAACTCATTACAAATACTAGTAACACGTCTCAGTGAGTAGGCTTGAGTATCTGTTGACCATTCGGCAAAACCCATTTCGTGCAATACTTCATCAAGACGCAATTCCTCATCAAGATATGAGGCGGGCATTTCGTTTTCGATAGCTTCCTTAAATTGCAGACTTTTTGCATCAAATTCTTGATTTACAACTATCGGAGTCAACTGATTTTCCTCAGTTTGGAAAAATAGGACATTTTGTTGTGTTTGGCGATCAAAAAAAACATAATCTGAAAGTTTGCCTGGTTTACCCAGTTGTTGAATCGCTTCTACCTGTAATTGCTCACGCACTTGCTCAAATTGAGTAAATAGTTCTTGTCCGATGTAATGCTCTGGTTCTCCCTGATTGTATAATCGCTCATCGATTGCAGTCAGGACTTCGGCACATTGTCCAAGTGGAGTTTGTTCCGGATCCTTTTTGTGGTAAAGGAAATTTTCTGTATGAGGCTGTCTTCTGATGGCCAACTGCCGCAATCCAGGTAAGTGCACTGCCGCAAAGTAGACTCCACTTCTAATAGGACCAATTGAAGCCCTAGCAAACTGAAATACTAATTCTGGCAGATGTCTCAGTTCACTAATAGCAACCCTTTGTTCTTCTGACATCAAATAAGTCCTTCCTTGATTGGAAAAATCCCATGATGACAAGCGTCACAGGGTTTTTGCGAATGATGTTTGCAAACCCTACAAATTTCCTTACCACTATAGCCTGGACCCAACCAAGTAGTCCTATCGATGGGCACTCCATTGGCAAAGATTTCATCGAACACTCCTGGCAAAAATGGCAATCGATCAGAATCACAAATAACCAAGGGCCCACCCCTTAGAACACCTTTTATTCCAATTGGGTCTCCATTTCTTGAGGCAACAAAGTTATCACCAGCCTCTAATACGTATGGAAGATTGACCTGAATGCATCCTAAGATTTCACCCTCACCTCCTAGGTTGAGCCGAAGAACGGGTTTTTGTGGAACATTTCTGCTTGCTTCAAGCATAGCTTTTATGTCTGTGTCTCAATTTCTTACATATTTATTACACCTATAGTATATTCTAGGTACAACATAAAGTCAACATTATAGGTTATATTGTAATAATGTCTAATCCATAATAGCACGATTAATCTTAGTCATCAAAAATTTCGGGAGTATCCTGATACAATCATTATAATAATATTATTGTAACTTTATGCATTTTTTGATATACTTACACGTTGTTGTTACATATTTGTATGCAATAACGGTTAACAGACACATATTGTTTTCGCTTCATCATCGAAGCGAATAACGATCAGTCTCTTAACACAACGCTCTTTAACAGTTTGTTTGCTAAATATAATAAAAGGTTTATGACTTTTAGTTGTCTTTTTTGTGGCAGCGTCTTGTGTATATTTTCGTGTACACAGCACGCTGTCACGACTGACAGCCACCTGACCCCTGTCAGGCGAATCAAAAACCGATTTCCCCCAAACCGAGCCTGAAAGCTCGAATGCCTAAAGGAGGCGAACCATGCTAGTGTTACATTTTGCTCGAGTGCACATCGAGGATAACCTTGGAATAATCCCGGGAGACTGGGAAGATGGCGTCCTGGACTGCCACGAGGCGTGCTCGGACGACTTCGACAGATGCTGGGATGACTGTGGCTCTGACGATGAGGACTGTCATAACCGGTGCGTTGCTGAGTCTGATGACTGCGACGCTCTGTGCGAGGACGGCGGCGACTGGGACCTGGATGATGACCTTGAAGAGGGCGGCAGTGACTGGTACGTCAATTACGAGACCTGTTCCATAGCGTGTGACGATCGTTTCGATGCATGCTTCGAAGCATGCGACGGCGACGAGAAATGTGAGGAGGGATGCGAAGACGAAGCCGTCGAGTGTGACACTGCCTGCATCGAAGTTGAGGATGATTGGACGCCAGAAGAGTGGCAAGAACTGGAGGATGAATTGCGCAACAAGTAGCACTTCATCCTAGCAAAGATAGCAAACAAAACTGAGTAAGAGCGAAAGGCCTCATCCCTACAAGGGTGAGGCTTTTTGCGTTTATTAACTGAATATAATCTACATCCTAATAGTTTTCCTATTGACAGTAATATACTATTGTGATATATTTCTACGTTGTTGTTACATATTCGTATGCAATAACGGTTAACAGACACATATTGTTTTCGCTTCATCATCGAAGCGAATAACGATCAGTCTCTTAACACAACGCTCTTTAACAGTTTGTTTGCTAAATATAATAAAAGTTTATGACTTTAGTTGTCTTTTTTGTGACAGCGTCTTGTGTATACACCAGCGTACACAGCACGTTGTCACAATGGACATCCGGCAGACCCATAGTCTGCCGAGTCAAAAACTATTTCCCCCAACAATCGGGCCTGCGGGCCCAGCCTTAAGGAGGCAAATCTCATGGCTACGAAGGATCAGAAGATCAAGAGTTTGGAGTTGGAGAACATCGACCTCGGCGAGAAGCTGAACGGCGTGACGGAAATCGCGGCCGACCTTATCCTGGGTCTGGCGGTGGCCGTCAACATGCTCGAGGAGAAGCAGGCGATGCTCGATCTCGACGCCCTCATGCTCAGTGTCGCGCAGGAGGCCATCGGCCAGAAGAACGACCGGATCTACGAGCTGGAGCGCGCCGAGCGCCGGCGCCAGGAGACCGAACAGCGCGAGGCCCGCAGCAAGGCCAAGCTGGCCGAAGTGCGCAACACGCCCTCGTTGGTGGACTGGGCTTTGGTAAACGTCGAAACGACGGCCGACGGCCTGAATATCAAGGCCACCCCTGACCGGTGGGGGCGCAAACGCGTCACCACCACCCAGATCAACTCGGACGGCAGCAACGGCGCGACGGTGGCTATCACGAAGGGCAAAGCGGACCTCACGTTCCGCATCCCCATTTTCGGCAGCTTCGAGGTGGGTGCTAAGGTCACGCACACCGAGACCAGCAGCACCCCCGACAGCCCGTTCGTGGAGATCGAGAACGAGATGGTCTTCAAGTTCAAGATGGGCGGCAAGAAGTACCGTGTCACCATCACAGCCGGCGGCGAAGTCCGGCGCGGCTGTGGCGACTGGTATGCCAACACCTACCGCTCAACGACGAGGATCGAGTACTGGTGCGATAGCTGCCAAGAGTGGCACTACCAGGACGATTTCCGCACCAACGTCAACACCAGCCCCATGACCGAGCGCCGCTCCGGCGGCTGCGGCGGCTGGTAGCCAGGGACCCTGGGGGGGGAAAAAACTAAATAGCAAGCAAAACTGAAGAGCGAAAGGCCCCACCGCAAGGTGGGGCTTTTTGCGTTCTAGATGCTATGATATTTTTATAGTCTGCAACAAAGTCGTTTTTATGTTAGAAATCACTCCACTATCTCGAAGGCACATCTTAGGTCTTCGCGAGACACCTCATTTGCCAAAACTTACCAATCCACTCGCTGATCCACCAGAGCAGGAGCCGTCTCAGCCCGAGGGAGTTCCAAAGTCTGTAGAAGACGCTGGGGAACTCTTTGCATTTGTGTTACTCGCGCTCGGTGCTTACCATAACTCTCAAGATGTCGCCAGCTTTTATTCTGTGCAAAGTGAGTCGCTCGCCCGCGACTTACCTCGATTCAAAGAAATGGTCGCACAGCTTGGAGAATTTGGTAAACAGTTTGCTCAACTTCATACTGAAACCAGTGAGCTACTCACCGCCTGGACCAATGCCTACCGAAAAAAAGACAGCGATGGGGACCCCTATTGGCGCGAGCCGTCTCAGCTCACTGCCACCAATCTCTCAAGCAGCACCATTACTCAGTTAGAGGCGTTGGCAGTGAAACTATCCAGCAGATCAGTCATAGCGCTCGACCAAGCCCCACAGAGCTTTGATTTTCGGCCAGATGCTTCTAATCTCTATTACACGTCGCACGAAGAAGATCAAAAACTGAGCAGAGTTACCGCCGGCCTTTCTGTTGTAGCCCTTGCAGGTGCTTTTGCTCTGTACGAGGAAGTCATAGCCAAAGCCTCAACAGCAATCTTTATGGAACACAGACCCCTTATCGATCCCGATCATGGAGTGCGTCGCAGAACAGCTCTCAAAATTATAGCTGCGTTCTTGGGTTCCTACATAGCCTACAAAGCTCACCAAAAGTTCATGTTGCAAAATGTTGTGTATTTGGATACTTTGCAAAACCACGCACAATCAATAGTTCAAAAAATCAATACTCCAGACGAAGAAAATTTTGAACGGTATTTTTCAATCTCTCTCGATGATCTGTACTCTCAACTCAATGAGTATCGCGATACTCTTGAAGCAGCTCTGAACTCTGGATATGATCCTCACCAGGGAATTCTTTCTCTTGATGGTCACTGGCCAACTATCCAGCAACATCTTGCCTCAACGCTTGCTACCATAACAACAACACTCAGCTATCTAGAAAAAACCTTTGCCATGGGTAGTGGAAAACCCACCATACCCCCAGATTTTTCTGCAATTATCAACTCTCTTTGGGCTACTGAGCAAATTCAGATTAAAAGCCAGACAATGGAAGGACAAGTAGTCAATCGACACTGGATCAATGCGGCAATTAGTGCAGTTGGCATGGGTGGCTTGGCAGTACTGACTGAGGCCGTCATCATTCCACTCACTGATGCGCTTTCTCAGTCTTCAAGCAGATAGCGACTTTTATTGGGTATAGAGCCTTTAATATAAGAGAGGTTTAAGTATCGTTCGTATTCAGATTGAAGAAAGACATTCACGATCAAGGCAGCAATAGAGATAATTGTCGTTAACCACACCGGCAATTTAAATTCCGGATGGTGAAAAATTCTTGCTAAAAAATAATTTTTCGTTGAAAAGTATAGAAATACGAAAATGCTCCACAACCCAGTGGAAAGATTAAACAAATCCATGTATTTATACTAACAGAAAGTTAATTATGTAATTGCTAGCGTTTTGCTCTTGCCGCTCGCTTCATGTTTTTGAGTTGTTCGTTATACAAAATGGTCCAAGGGTGTCCCGAAGACCTCATTGCATCAACTTGCCTCTCTTTTCTAGCTTTTGTCTTTTGATATTGTTGCTTGATTTTATTTTTGTTTCTACTTTTCCGTCGCTTATTGGTTGAATTAATTTGCCTTTCTGGCGACTCGTCAAGCTGAGTCACTTCCACAAGTTTTCCTCTGGTTTCACCGCCCGCATTTGTATAACGCTTCGGATTAATTACCAAAAAATCTATTACTGACGAGCCAACAGGAATTTGATGAACAAGTAGGCAACCTACTGCCAAACAACGAAGTGCGAAATCTCTCTCCGAAGCAGAATTTAGCGCTTTTGCTTGTTCTAACGTCAGATATTCAAAATCTCGCTCAGTTGAGATCATACGGAAAGTTTTCTATTTTGCTGCATCAATACTTG